>JAQCFL010000056.1 GCA_027619375.1 Verrucomicrobiota bacterium
CCACCAACCACCTAGCCGCCGCCGCGGCCCTCGGACCACTCCGCTTCTGGCACGACGACCTCGACGCGATGGACGTGATCCCCCTCCTCACCTTCGCCGCCACCCACCCCTCCCAACAGGTCCGCCGCGAGGCCATCATTGCGGCCAGCTACATCGGCACCCCCGCCGCCCTCGAGGCCGTCCTCCCCGTTCTCGACCAACCCGCTGGACTCCATCTCGCCTATGCCATCTCCTCCTCCCTCCACTCGCAAAACCTCTCCCGCCACTGGGAAAACTCCCCCCGGGCCAAGGACATCGCGACCC
Organism: Verrucomicrobiota bacterium; assembly: GCA_027619375.1. Taxonomy (GTDB): domain Bacteria; phylum Verrucomicrobiota; class Verrucomicrobiia; order Verrucomicrobiales; family Akkermansiaceae; genus JAPKDA01. The sequence continues at coordinate 304 of JAQCFL010000056.1, forward strand.
GCCTCACCGCCCTTTCCATGCCCTCCAGATCCCACGAACCCAACACCTCCGCTTCAGATGCCGCGTTCGATCAACAGAAGGACCTCCAGGTCCTCGAACTCGGCTGCGTCCCCGAACGCCTCCTCTTCACCAAGGAAACGCTGAAGGTCCGGGCCGGCAAACCCGTCAAACTCATCTTCCGCAACCCCGACGCCACCCAACACAACTTCGCCCTCCTCCAAATCGGCACCCCCCTCGAAGAAATCGGCCTCGCCGCCAACGAAATGGCCAAAAGCCCCGCAGGCCTCAAGAAACACTTCCTCCCCGACGACAAGCGCATCCTCCTCGCCACCAAACTCCTCGACCCCGAAGGCATCGAAGTGCTGCGCTTCACCGCCCCCAATAAACCCGGAACCTACCCCTACCTCTGCACCTTCCCCGGCCACTGGATCCTCATGAAGGGCAATCTCATCGTCAAATGACGGGCCTCAGGAAATCCGCTCCTCCACAAACTTGAACCGTTCATCATACCGCCCCCCGGCGTAGGCACGGCAACAAGGCCAACACGCCGAATGACGGTGCATCCGCCGCACCCGCTCCACCCGCTCCAGACAATGCGGACACAAATAGGCCCACTTGCGACGAAGCGTCCGACTGGGCAACTCCAGTCGGTGGCTCGCCGTCTCCCCGGGAATCCCCAACTCCGCGCAGGCTCGTTGCCACTCCTTCCCATGCGGCGATATCCGCCGTCGGCCCGCTCGCTCGAACGCCACCAGGTGCGCCAACTCATGAAGCAAGGTCCGTTCCACCTCTCCCAACCCGATCTCCTGCAGCGCCGGATTCAACTCGATCAGCGCTTCCGGCCATAACGCCCTCCCCGCAGTCGACCTCATCCGCCGGTTCCAGACCACCCGAACCCGCTGACCCAATCCCTCCAGCCCCAACTCAGTAAGACGCCGCCGGGCTCCGCCGATCAACGTGGCTTCCCCGCCGGGCGGGGCATCCTCCATCGCCGGCTCCGGCTCCATCTCCGGCTCACTCCGCGCTCCCAGGCCGAACCATAACTTTATTCCGCGCACAGGCCGATCATTCCACAGTCCCCCCGGGCACTCAAGCCCGCGGAACCATCAGCGGTGCCTCCGCCAGCCCAACTACTTCGCGCCCTTCACTTCTGCCGGACCTGAGACCGGCACTTCGCCCACTTCCTCGGCCTCTTCCTTCTTGGGCGCAATCACCGAAATCGGCCCCCCATGACAAACGGAGACCACAACCCGGCTCAATCCCATATAGGCCTCGACCTGCTTCGGCTCCATCGGCTTCTCGCCCCGGGCCTGATCCATGCTCACGGAATGCACATGAATCCAGCCACGATTCTGGGCATAGAACGTTTGCCACGGTACCAATTGCCCCGCACGCTTCCCATTGACATATTTCTCATATTGCGCCGGCACATGGAGCACCGCTCCCTTCGGGACAATGGTCCAGTTGCGGCCCGAACTCAAAACGGCGGAACGCTTGATCAAACTGCCGGCATCCGGGCCCTCCCTCTTTTCCTTCACGACCGGATTCACCGCCTTTGGATCGACCTGCTGCTCGGCCCGCTGGGCGCGGTCTGTCGCCTGTTTCGCCTCCAGTTGCTCGTGGGTCGGCCGCATCCGAAACGACTTTTTCTCTGACTTGTCCGCTTCGCCGGCGATCAAAAGCGCAACACCGGATGAAAGCAGCAGAACGGGGAGGACTGGATAAAGAATTCTCATTGGATTATTTGGTGAAGTTTGGCTCAGCGATTACTCGCCAGAATAAAAGTTCGATCTGACTTCGATGGTGCGGTCCACTCTCAAGGGATAGAGCTGATCCAGAATGTCATAGCCAAAGGGCGTCTCATGAATGATCTCCAGGGTGTAAGGCCCCTCTCTCACAAAGAGCTCATCCAGATTGCTGAGGGCAAGTTCACGGTTCCGCGGAATGGAATCGGCGATTTTCACGTAGCTCGCCGGGATCAAAAACGGATTGACGGGGACCGATGCCGGAGGCCCGTGATAGGCCCGAACATAGGTTTCGCTTTTAGGGTAGAGATCCACCAACCCCACCGTGATCGTCGGCATCACCGTATAGCGGGTGTCCGAATCAACGCCAGACATGCTTCCTGTTGCGATCGGCCAAATCTGAAGCCGCCGGGAATCAAGGGTCGAGGCGACCGTTCCAAAATCCTCCAGCGCGGTCACCGTGAAGACTTCCTCCCCTTCCGCCTGGGTCAAATCCGCCCCGGTGAGGTTGGAAACACTGTAGAAAAACTCGGTATCCCCGTTCTCATCAACGTAGCTGTCCATGACCACGGTGGGGGCCCCCTGATTCTGGGGTGGAGCATGGGTTCCCTGGTCGTAGTTGCTCACCACGTGCTCGAACGCCACTTTCTTCGCCGCTTCCGGAATGTCCTCCGGCGGTAGGCCGCTGCTGCCATCATCAAGTCCCGCTACCGTAATGGTCACTGAATAAGGCTGATCAACCCTCGTCCGTTTCACCGATGTGTAGGGATCTCCGGTCAGGATGGTTATGCTCGCGGTCGGCAAATACGAGGACACATACTGCTCATCAAGCTTATCAAAACCGGGATGCCCGGAACCTCTTCCAATCAATGGAGTGATTCCAGAATCTCCCGGTGAGAGAGCTTACCAGTCGAGGTGAGCTGCCGGCTCGTGAGCGAGCGTGGCTGCGAGGCTACAAGTGATGTAGAGGTCTCCCACGTCGGGAAGTGCGTCGGCACCGTTGGCATAGGTTCCGGCACCCGGGCAGATCGGGGGAGTCTCCACGAACTGGTCGGGTCCGATGATCGCGGCGTAGGCACCGGTGACGGTGTCGCCGGGGCTGTGGCCGTTCATGTTCTGGAACGAGCGCATTCCCTGCTGCACGTTACGGATGTTCATGATGCAACCTGCACGGTCGGAACCCCGCTTCCAGGCGCGGGCGCCAACGAAGAGGATGCTGATGAGAGACAAAAGAACCAGGATAACGACCGTCAATTCGATGAGGGTCATTCCGGACTTTGTCTTCACTGTCTTGTTTTGGGTGTGTGTCAGTGTCATTTTCTTGTTTTGTTGTTGGTTGATGGCGCGATGGTTGATCGCACCGTCATTTTTCAAGACTTCCCTAACTTCTCCCTCAGACTTCATCTTCGTCTGATCGGTTCATTCGGGTTGCCTCAAAAACTTGTTCGGAAATCACTCCCTTGTTCAGGAGATTTCTCAGGTTGTCGTCCCACGCGATGTTGCCGGCCCGGCGAATCACATCCTCCAGGGAGTTGGAGCCTGATGCGTAGTTGGCAATCGCACTCGCCACCGCATCGTCATTGTTCTGCAAAAATTCGTAGGTCAGCACCCGTCGTCCACCATTGCCCTTCAACAGGCCCTGCGAGTGAATGAAGATCAGCATCTCGCTGAGTCGGCTCAACACCGCTGGTTGCCGCTCCGAGGGATACATCTCAAGAATCCGGCCCATGGTCTTCACTGCTCCCGTGGTGTGCAGCGTGGAAAGCACCAGGTGTCCGGTCTGCGCCGCCTCAAGACAGGTATCCATCGCGTCGCGGTCCCGAATCTCTCCCAGAAGAATCACGTGGGGCGCTTTCCGAAGAACATCCTTCAAGCCCTGCCGATAACTCGCCAAATCCCGCCCGACTTCCTGTTGAGTGACCACACTCGGAGCCATGCAACGATGCCCCGGATAGTTCGGATGCTCCATGTCATGCGGATAGCGATACTCGATCGGGTCCTCCACCGTGACAATGTGCTTAGCCGTGCTCATCCGCAGCCAATCGATGAGGGCGGCCAGCGTCGTGGACTTGCCCGATCCGGTCGGTCCGGTCACCAGGCACAAACCCGCCCTCTTGTTCGCGGCCCGTCGAAGCGACTCGGCGGTATCCAGATCGACGCCAAGGCTGTCCAAAGAGGGGATGCCGTCGCTCAAAATCCGGCAGGTGATGCCAAGCCCGGACGCGGAAAGGTGCGCCTGAATCCGCAATCGTCCCGACACACGGGTGTTGTCTGCGAAGGGAATTCCCTCACAGGAGAAGTCATCAACCCGTGACTCCTTGAACCGCACCAGGGTCTGTTCAATCTTGTCCTCCTGACGCATGTTGACGTCCTCCCCACCGAAACCGTGTGACGCCTGCTCCTGCCGCCGGATGAGTTCCTTGTAGATCTCCAACATCGCCAGATCCGAGAGTGCGCCGAGGAAATCCAGACACTCCATGCCCCGGTTGGTCTCGATATAGATCGGCCTCTTCGAGCGAAACTGAATATCCGAGACCCCCCGGCCCTCACAGGCCTCGAAGGCGACGCCCAACATGTCCAAACCCGTCATTCCAGGTTGGAAGGTGCGAAGTTGGGCCGCGGTCGGCACCGCCGGTGGTTGTTGTGCAGCACTCATTTTCAGCCTGCGGAAACCGCACCTCTTTCGTCTTTGTTGTTGGCGTTTTCGGGAGGCAGTTTCCGGTCGCTCTCCACGAGTTTCCGGACAAGTCGTGCCCGCTCGGTCATTTCCTGCTGGCGGAGCTTGGAAAATTTCTCCCACGTCCCGTCAAAAGCCATCTGGAGGGCCTGCTGCTCGAATCCCTCAAGGCACTGCTCCGCAACCCTCACATACTGCTCCGCATAGCGCCTCGCCTCGGCGTCCCCGGTATTGATCAGCAATTGAACCGCATCATGGGCCGCCGCCGCCCCGGTCAGCAGCGCTGTCGCGCTCTCCTGCTCGGCCAGACAAAATTTAACCGTGGCCTGGGACAACCGGAGGGCCTGTTTGATACTCGCTTCACGGTCCGAAAGCGACGACTCGCTCAAATACAGGAAGTAAGCCCCGTAACTCGCATAGTTCGTCGGGTCCATCCGATAGGTCAACATCAGCTTCCGTTCCATTTCGCGTCGAATGAAATACTTGTGCGCGGCGGTGTTCGCATAGGGGTTGCGCCGGGTGTTCTCCTCCGCCCGCCAGTCCTGAATCTGCTTGAGCATTTGGGAGCGGATCGAGCTCCGCGTGGTCAGGCTCGCCACCCGCGCATCAACTTCTTCCAACGCGCATCCCTCGCAACTCCCTCCGGGCGTATGACTGTGGCCAGCTTCGGCCACCGCCTCGTGATCAGCATGATCACAACCCTCATGGGCACAGGCCTCGTGTCCTTCGCCTCCGGTGGTGATGGCCACCGCCGCCCCCTCAAGGTCCTCCAATCCGGCCTTCTGCGCCGTGCCTTCTTCTCCATGGCCGCCATCGCACTCCGTGCATGATTCGCCAGGAGCGTGCACATGATCGTGCGCTTCGCCCTCGTGCCAATAGACATCGATCGGTCCTTGCATGGCCATGGCGATCGTCTTTCCAAACGGACTGCCCTTCAGGCTCAGCACGTTGGGCTCCGCCTCAAACAGACCGTCGCTCTGCAGGCTCTTGCCGGCAAAGTGCCAGGCCGCCAGCCCGAGGGTCAGAACCCCGAGATGCGCAAGACAGGCTTGTAACGGTTTGGACATGGTCAGGCTTTAAGAGGCTCGGTGCGGAACAGGGTGGTGGAACACGTGGCGACAACGAGGGTCACGCCAAGGAAGTAGGTCAGCAGTGTTCCGAACGTTTCGGTGGGCAGACTCCCAAGCTTGAAAACAAGCCGCGGGGTCAAATCGGCCAGATGGTAGTGGGGCGAAACCGCGTAAATCCACTCAAGGAGGGCGTTCTCCCCGGGAAGGCGAATCATCATGCCCAGATAGTTCACTCCATAGAGACCGTAGAGGCAGAGGGTGAGCGGAACCACATAGCCCACCATCGCTCCAAACCGGCTTCCCAAGGCGATGCAGAGCAGCGCAAGGGGGGCCACCGCCAGAAGAAACAGGAGCGCGAATTGCAGGTTGGTCGTCACCCACATGCTCGCTTCGCCGTCCATCTGCGGCATCGCCGTGGTCAGACAAACCGCCACGGTCACCGCCACCAGCGGCAACAGGTAAACCATGCATCCCAACCAGATTTCCAGCATCTGACGAAAGCGACCAACTCCCCGACTGCGGAAGTAGGCACCAAGCCCGGTTCTGGCGTTGGCTTCACCAAGGCGAGCCGCACTGGAAAAGGTCCACAAGATCGCCACAAACCATGCCACCGACCAGGCCACCTGGGCCCGGGCGGGCTCCAGCAGACGAATGTTGGTCTCGTGGGGCGTGAGATACGGCAGGGTGAGCGGAAGCAAAATCGCCGCAAACAAAACGAAGAACCACGCCTTCCGCGCAAAAAGGGTCACCAGGGTGAGTTTGAATATTGGCATTTAAGATTCAGTTCAACTGCGTTTTGAAATCAGCCCAGCTGCGAACACCGTTCCCACCGTACGAGATCCGCTCGTCGGTGATGAGCACGGCGCTCTGCATCTTCATTCCGTCGAAATCCGGGTGGCAGCTCACGATCCGCACCGTGTTGTCGTCGGCAGCGTGCCAACGGCGCTGAAAGGCCTCACGGGCGGGAGCATCCAGGCCGGTGAAGGGCTCGTCAAAGAGCACCACATTCGCAGAATTCGGAATGATGCTGAACTCGGCGAGGAGCAGACCGACTTTCTTTCGGTTCCCCGTCGAGAGCTTTCCAAACGCTTTCTTCAGATCCAGCTCCAACTCTTCCGCAAACTCAAACGCTTCTGTTCTCCGGTCCCGGGGAAGGAGGCTGCCCAGCAGCAGCTTCGAGCTGAGTTCGCGGTCAAAGGAAAGCTCATCACTGATGAACTAACAGTGTCCCGCCACGGAACAGCATCCGTGAACGGGACGAATCAAGCCTGCAAGGGTGCGCAGTAGGGTGGTCTTGCCACGGCCATTTCGTGCGAGGAGATAGTGGGTGCCTCTGGAAAGGCTGATGTCCTCGGCTACGGAAGCTAGCGCATGTCCATAGCCAATCACTAGATCAGCAGGTAGGCAGACACCAGACTTCTCAGTCGCAGCACGATGTGGCGGGTGAACACTCATCGGTTGGACAGTCTTTTACCCACAGATCAGTAGATGATCAATTTTTTTTTATTATTTCTCTTTCAAAAAGATCAAGGTATTGCGAAAGCGTAAAAAAGGTGGGCTAAATTTCACGTAACGCTCTAAATGCGAATAAGTTATTTGGGCTCCCGAACCTGAAATTCGCCCCCGACTCATTAACTCCTTCTCAGACCGAATGCCAAAGGGGGCCTTCCTTGGTTCGATTGCCCCACGACGGTGGAACCACCCCTCTGAGGCCGCTCGCCGGGCTCTCCTCCGGGAAATAAAAACCGGGTCCCGCTCAAGGCGAGGCCCGGTAAAAATAGGGAATCGACCGTCCCTGGCTGCTCTATCGCCCTGCCAGAACTTCCTGCGCAGCAGCAAGTTTCGCGATCGGGATCCGGAACGGCGAGCAGGACACGTAGTCCAATCCGGCCCGGTGACAGAACTTCACCGACTCCGGGTCACCGCCATGCTCACCACAGATGCCGATCTTGAGCTTCGGCTTGGTGGAACGACCACCCTTCACGCCCATTTCGACGAGCTGGCCAACACCGGTCTGATCCAGGCTGGAGAAGGGATTGTTGTTCACCACCTCCGCCTCCTGATAGGCGGGCAGGAACGAACTGGAGTCGTCCCGGCTCAGGCCCAGGCAGGTTTGGGTGAGATCGTTGGTGCCGAAGCTGAAGAACTCCGCGTGCTTGGCGATCTCCGCCGCAGTCAACGCAGCCCGGGGAATCTCAATCATCGTTCCCACCGTGTATTTCAGCTGGCTGGCCTTGAGGCCGTGCTTCTTGCGAACCTCGGCGGCCGCTTCGTCGATCACTGCCTTCTGCAATTCGAGCTCCTTGGCATAGCTGACCAGCGGCACCATGATCTCCGGGTTCACCTTGATCTTCTTTTTCTGCACCTCAACGACAGCTTCAAAGATCGCCGTGGCCTGCATCTTGGTGATCTCCGGATAAACAATCCCCAGCCGGCAACCCCGGTGACCAAGCATCGGGTTCTCTTCGTGGAGGTCGTTGATCCGACGCTTGATGAAGGCCGGTTGCACCTTGAGCTTCTCCGCCAGATCCTTGATCTGCGCATCGGTCATCGTGCCGATGAACTCGTGCAACGGGGGATCCAGCAAGCGAATGGTGGCCGGACGACCCTCCAGCACGGAGAAGATGCCCACAAAGTCCTTCTTCTGGTAGGGAAGAAGCTTCTTGAGGGCCTTGGCCTTGCCGGCGGGATTGTCGGCGAGAATCATCTCGCGGACCGCATCGATCCGGTTTCCTTCGAAGAACATGTGCTCGGTCCGGGTCAGGCCGATGCCCTCCGCACCAAACTTGATGGCGTTCTTCACCTGCCCGGGGGTATCCGAGTTGGTGCGCACACCGAGGGTCCGGATGCTGTCCGCCCAGCTCATGAGCTGCACGAATTTCTTGTAGGTATCGCTCTTCTTGGCGGCGGCCTTGCCTTCGAGGAGACCTTGAATCACCTGGGAGGGCGCGGTCTTGATCTCACCGGCGTAAACGTTGCCGACGAAGCCGTTGAGGGACATGAAGTCGCCTTCCTTCAGCGTGATGCCATTGGAGGAGATGGTCTTCTTGCTGTAGTCGATGGACATGTCGTGAGCGCCACACACGCAGATCTTGCCCATCTGACGAGCCACGAGGGCCGCGTGAGAGGAGGCTCCTCCGCGGGTGGTCAAAATGCCCTCTGCCGCGATCATGCCCCGCAAGTCTTCGGGAGATGTCTCTTGGCGGGTCAAAATGACCTTCTGGCCCTTCGCAGCCGCCGCAACGGCATCTTCGGCCGTAAAATAGATCTGGCCGCTGGCCGCTCCAGGACCGGCGGGAAGTCCGCTGGCCATCTTCTTCGCCTTCTTCTCAAGGGCCGAGTCAAAGATCGGGGCGAGCAGGTGGCTCAGGTCCTCGGCGGGAATGCGGCGGATGGCCTCTTCCTTCGTGATGAGCTTCTCCTTCACCATGTCACAGGCGATGTTCACGGCTGCAAAACCGGTCCGCTTGCCGTTGCGGGTCTGGAGCATCCAAAGCTTGCCTTGCTCAATGGTGAACTCGATGTCCTGCACGTCCTTGAAATGGCTCTCAAGAATCTTGCGGATCTTGAGCAATTCCTTGTGGGAGGAAGGAAGGTCCTTGGCCATCATGGCGACCGGCTTCGGTGTCCGCACCCCGGCCACAACGTCCTCTCCCTGAGCGTCCACGAGGTATTCCCCGTAGAACACATTCTCCCCGGTGGCCGGGTCCCGCGTGAAGGCCACCCCGGTTCCGGAGGTCTTGCCGGTGTTGCCGAAGACCATCGCCTGCACGTTCACTGCCGTGCCCCACTCCGCAGGAATGCCGTATTTCTGGCGGTAAACCTTGGCCCGGTCGTTCTGCCAGGAGTTGAACACCGCATTGATCGAGCCGCGAAGCTGCTCCATCGGATCCAGCGGGAAATTCTTGCCGGTCCGATCCTTGATCAGCTTCTTGAAGGACTCCACCACCCACTTGAGCTCGTCGATGTTCATCTCGGAGTCATCCTTGAGCTTCCGCTTGGCCTTGGCCTTATCGAGGATCGTCTCAAAGGGATCGTGGTGCTCGCTGGCCTTCTGCTCCACACCCATCACCACTTCACCATACATCTGGAGGAAGCGACGGTAGCTGTCCCAGGCAAAGGGGGCGTTGTTGGTCTTCGCGGCGAGGGCCTCGGCCACCTCGTCGTTGATGCCAAGGTTCAAAATGGTGTCCATCATGCCGGGCATCGAGTCCCGGGCACCGGAACGCACGGAAAGAAGCAGCGGATTCTTGAGATCGCCGAACTTCGCGCCCATGACCTTCTCGATCTTGGCGATGTTCGCATCAATCTCGGCTTGCAGGGTGCTCGGCCACTTCTTGCCCGTCTCGTAGTAGGAGGTGCAAACCTCGGTGGTGATCGTCATGCCCGCCGGGACGGGCAGGCCGATCAGGCTCATCTCCGCCAGATTGGCACCTTTTCCTCCAAGGAGGGCCTTCTGCTTGCCATTCCCGTCGGCCGTGCGGCCGCCGAAGAAGTAAACGTCCTTGGCCTTGCCCTTTGAGGTTTTGGGAGCCGCCTTGGCGGCGGTTTTGCGGGCTGCCTTGCGAGCCGGTTTGCGTTTTACGGATGCCATAGTAGTCGATTGGTGAGTTTCTTTTGAAGTGGGCGGGGGTGGCCAAAAATAGGCGCCCCCCCCGGCGGAAACGGCGCGCACCATATCAATCGCCGTTCCTCTGTCAACCCGCACTTGGAGGCTATTTTTTCGTGGTTTCAAGCCCTCCCGGGATCGCTCCAGGTCCATCCCCGATCCCGCCTGGTCGCCCTCCAACCGCTCTTCCACAGCCTCCCCCCTCCCCCTCAACCCACCGCCATCCCCTCTCACCCATCCCGGCCTTTTCACCCCTCCCGGAGTCTTGACCCCGCTTCTCCTCAGCCTACTCTGCCCGGCATGACCCGCCCCGCCTCTCTCGCCCTGACCCTCCTCTCAGCCCTGTCCTGCCAAGCCGGCGGCCCACTTGCCGACATCCTCCTCCCCGAAAGCGAGACGCCCACCCTCCTTTTCGACGGCCTCTCCCTCAAAGGCTGGGACGGCGACCCGAAATACTGGACCGCCAGGGAGGGTGAGATCGTGGGAGCCAACACCAAAGCGGTCCCCTCCAGCTCATACCTCTTCACGGAAAAGAGCTACCGGGAGTTCCGCCTCCTCCTCGAGGTGAAACAAACCATGTCTCCTCAACACTCCACCATGCACTCCGCCGTGGCCGCCCTCGGGGAGCGCTTCGTGGACACCGGCGCAAACAAGCACGGCTTCAAGGGACCACTCCTCATGTTCTGCCACGACTGGGGCATCTGGGACGCCTACGGCCGCAATCGCGTCGTCCCTCCGGCCCAAAAGGGCCCCCTGGACACCTATAAGGACGAGAAGAAGGGCGACTGGAATCGCATCGAGATCCTCGTCCGCGGAAATCGGATCCGCTTCGTCGCCAACGGCACTCTCGTCTTCGATTTCACCGACAACCCCGAACTGCTCAAGGCCTGTCCCCTCGGACTTCAGCTCCACGCCAACGGAAAGCCTCAGGATTTCAAGTTCCGCGGCCTCGTCCTCACCGAGAATCCCACCGACCAACTCCTCACACTTACCCAAGCTAACAAGAAGGATGAAGTATCTTATCCGTGTTTCAGACTGTTTGCTGTTGCCAAGACAAGGGTTCAAACGCTATCCGAGCAGGCGTCATCAATCAGTAATAAATATGAGCATTATTCCTACCATCAGTTCCGGCACCGCAGGTCCCCTCGGTGTGCAGCATCTCCCCCGCCTCTGGCAAAAAGCGTCCCTCGACGCCGTTGGCAAACTCAACGCCGACTACCCCGCCGCTGGCGCAGGCTTTGACCAAATGACCCTCGACGCCCTCGGCATCAACCGCGAAACCTTCCTTGCCTACATCAAGGAGAGCAAGCCCACCTACGTCGCTTGTGAAGCCTGGGTCGCCGCAAATGGCAACGTGGACGCCGCCAAGATCGCCGCCCACAACGCGGCAGTCGACGGCTACAACCACGACGACGACACCCGCGCCGCGATCCTCGCCGCCGCCGGCCGCGCCGACGACGGCTCCGTCCTCGACGCCGTCAACCTCAACAACCTCGACGACTGGCAGGGCTTCCACGCCGCCGAAATCGCCTGAACCTGAGACTACCAAATCATCAAAAAACCCCGGACCGCAAGGCCCGGGGTTTTTTGTGTCCTGAATTTTTCGGGCGAACCCCCATCAGGCGTTCCCATGCCGACCCGGGAAGGTCAGCTCCGCGATCCCCGACTTGTCGAGTCCGCCCAGCCCTTCCGCCGTCAGCCGATCATACTGCGCCTTGGTGGCCTCGTTGACCGGCAAATTCAATCCGGCCTTCTTCGCAAGGTCCGCCGCAATCCCCGAGTCCTTAGCGGCATGCTCCGCCGAGAACCAACAGTCGTGCTCCCGCGCGATCATGTCCTCCGAATCAGTCTCCAACACCCGCGAGTTCGCTCCCGTCTGCGAAAACACCTCGCAGATCATCTTCAGGTCCAGTCCCAGCGCACTGGCCAACCCGAGGCCCTCTGCCAGACCCGCCGTGTTGATGTTCATGACCATGTTCACCAGCGCCTTGGTCTCCGCAGCCTTGCCGATCACTCCGCAGAGCCGCAAGTTCAGCGAAAGGTCGTCGAGGATCCCCTTGTGCTTGTTGAAGACCGCCTCGTCGCCGCCGATCATGAGGTAGAGCTTCCCTTCCCGGGCATGGCTGATGCTCGAAGCCATCGCTCCCTCCAGCACCTCCGCCCCCGCCGCCTTGCCGGCCTCATAAACCTCCTTGTGGGCATCCGGCGAGAGGGTCGCACAGTTGATGAAGGCCTTGCCCCCCGCGCCCTGCAGGAGGTTGTCGCCCTCCCCGAAGAAGATCGCCCGCATCGCCGCATCGTTCGTGATCACGGTGATGATAACGTCCGCCGCAGCGGTCACTTCGGAGAGCTTCTCGCAACTCTTCGCGCCCAACTCCGCCGCCAGTTCCCCGGCCGCTTCCTTGTTAATGTCATACACTGCCGTCACATCGTGACCGCAGTCCAACTGGAGGCGCCGGGCCATGTTCGCGCCCATGCGCCCCACGCCGACAAATGCTACTTTCTGACTCATAGTGTGTAGTGAATTGTTATTTGTATTCCGGATAGAATGGATTGTGGGCCTTCTCCTCGCCCACCGTGGTCATCGGACCGTGACCGGGACAGAGCACCGTCTCGTCCGACAGGGAAAAGATCTCCTTGCGGTTCGTGGCCAGGGCATCATGGAAGGAAATCACCCCGCCGCCCATGGACTGCGCGAAAATCGCGTCACCCACCACCGCCACCGGCCTGGTCAGCCCGTGCACCACATAGGTCGTTCCCCCCGGGGAATGCCCCCGCGTCAGCCGCGTGGAAACCCGCAGCGTCCCGATCGAAAACGCATCGCCCACCTGAAAGCGCGTCGCGCTCGCCACCGGCTCCAACGCGCTCACCAGCGTCAGCACCTCCGGACTGTGTGCGGCGATCCGCTCCCGGTCCATGATGTGATCAATGTGCGTGTGGGTGATGAAGAGCGTCTTCAGCGTCAACCCCATCTCGTCCACCGCCGCCAGCGCCGCCGAACAATCCGCGCCCGTGTCAAACAGCGCCGCTTCCTTTGAAGAGGCGTCCCAGACCAGATAGGAATTCACGGTCATGTCCTCAAAGGGAGAGTTGAACTGCCGCAGCCCGTCCAACTCCACCGCTTCCGGAGCCCAGCTGCCCTTGGCCCGCTCCAGCAGCGTCGCCGCATCAAGCCCCAGCGTGGAGGCAATCTTCAACAACGCATCCTCAACCAGCTCGCCATCCTTCAGCTTCGCAATAGTCTCCTCCGGCACCCCGGTCAGAAACTCCAACGCGCCGTCCGTCATCCCGGTGCCCCGCAGGGTCTTCCCGATGATGTCCTCAAAATTATCTTCCAACGGAATCTTGCTCATCAGTTCTCACTCTTGGGCTCAACTTTCACCAACTTCGTGATCCGGCCAAACCGGTTCCAGTCCTGCACGTAGATATTGCCGTCCGCATCATAGGCCAGCCCATGCGGCGCGGTGAAATGCCCCGGCTTGGCGTCCTCCGGCTTCACGGGATTCTGCCCGCGCTGCGCCGCGTTCGGATTCTCGCCGAGCAAGGTCACCACCTTCCCCTCCTTGTCCAGAATCACCACCCCGCCGGCCAGCTCCGCCACCGCACAAAAGTCGCCTCGAAAATCCACATCGGTCGGCCGCCGCAGGTTGTCCGCCACCACTCCGATCCAGTTGCCCTCCAGGTCGAAATGTGTCACCCGCCCGTTCTCCCGATCCGCCACCATCAAGCGCGCCGGCGTAAACCGGTGATCAATGGTGATCCCGTGCGAAGTCTTGCACTTGCCGTCCTCCTTCACCTTCCCGCCACCAAAACTCTTCAGCAGCTTGCCCTCCGCATCAAACTTGTGGATCAGGCTCGAACCATAGCCGATCGCCACGAAGATCGAGCCGTCCGGCGCAATGTCCACCGCCGTGAGCCCATTAAAGCCCTCCGGCACCTCCCCCGTCTTCTCATTCGGGATGGTGAACACCTCTTTGCCATCCAAGGTCCGCTTGCTCACCTTCGAGGCCCCGTTGTCCGCGAGCCAAAGATATTCCACCCCATCCTCCTCGCGGATGATCAGGTTGTGCACCTTCGTCGGCCCCACCTTCCCGACCCGCTTGCCGTCCGCATCATAAATCAGAATGCCCTCCGGCGTGTCGGTGCTGATGTAAACCCGCCCCGCCTTGTCGATGGCCACTCCGCCATTCGTGCTCCCCACCCCCGTGTTCTCGGTGGTCCCCCACCAGGGCACGTTCTCATAGGTGTGATCCCCATCCCCCGTCTGGGCCGCCACCGTGAGTAGCTGCCCCCCCGGAGGGTGATCATGCCCCTCGTGCGCCATCGCCACCCCGGCCATCGCCGCCGTCAAAATACCTGCTGTCCATTTCATGGTCGCCATGTGTAAGACAAACCACTCCCTCCCTGCAACTCCATTCCCGGATTCTCCCGTGACGCCTTCCCTCCCCGCATAATCAACTTCTCCTCAGCGCATGGACCCCTCCCCGCCCAATGACTGGATCACCTCCGTCACCCGCCCCTTTCCGAGCGACTCAACTTGGTCGGCCACCCGGCTGGGAGGCCGTCTATCAGTCGCGACGTCGCGCGTATTTTTCGAGGGTCTTCTTCGATATTTTGTTTGCTGGAACCAACCTGTAGTGCTTCTCATCAACGATCCGGATCTCATCACCCTCCAAATCCAGCTCGAACACCGCAATCAGATCGTCGGTCATAAATTGAGTTGAGATAGCCCGACAGACCAGCCCTGGGAATTTCTCGGCACAACATCGCAGGTCCTGCTGTGTCTGAACGACCGAAAGCTGATCGGTCCCGCCCTTGGCCTGTACCGGAACAACGTACTGACAACCGTTTCGATCAACGCCGACGTAAATCTCATCGATCTCAACTTGCCCAATGCCTCTCACCGATGTCCTCAAGTGGTTTTGCAACGAGTAGGAGGCGATTCCCAAAAATATGTCGAGGAGGCGATTATAACGAACCTTGGCCAGCAGGGCTTGTTCGTCCGAAAGAGAGTAGGCGGAAATGATCTCCGGGGTCGCATCAGGAATCTTGATTGCAATCAGATTTGGATTCGGAAGTATGCGATTAACTTTGACCAATTTCAGGAGGTATTTCGCGCGCCCGGCTCCTTCTATGATCCATTCCATTCCCTCCGGCTGAGTCTCCAATATCGAACTCGGCAAGGCCATTCGATAGCGAATTGCGTAGATGAGATCGCCTACGTTCTTGATCGGTTCAAGCTGTAGCTTCTCTGCAGCCGCGATGATCTCCTCCCGTTCGAAACTGATCTCGGTCAGCCCCTTCTTGAACGTTCCAAAGAAAATTTCCTCGATGATTTGCTGATACCGATTCGGGTCGTCTTTCGGAAGAGCCATGCCTACGCCTCCTGATATCGAAGCCGTTCGGCTTCGGTCTCCGCTTGGGTTCTCTTCTTCGCGCCGCTTTTGCGATCACGCTTGGCTACCGGCACGGGAATACCCCAGTAATTCGCCGCCTGGCTCATATCCATGGAAAGCAGGGATTCGTCGCCCAGCCGCAGGCCCTTCCGGGGCTTGGAAATCTTGCCTCTTCCGCCGAATCAGTGGGTGGATGAGGAGTGAAAGCTTCAATTTGGCAGCCTTCCGATCACG
>JAQCFL010000456.1 GCA_027619375.1 Verrucomicrobiota bacterium
CGCCTTGTTTCACCAACTCGGGGACTTGCCAGAGCCGGAATTCACCCACAGATTCTGCTGAAGAGCCATAAAAGAGAGATAACAAGCCGCGCCATGACAACCACTACCAGCCGCCTAGCTTCGCTGATTTATCGTAATTACAACACCAGCTCCGTAATCGACGTGCGCCGCCGCTGGTAGTGGTGCATGCGCTCATCGTTCGGGAAAAAAATAACCACTAACAAATAACTACCCCTCCTTCTTCGGCTCCGGCTTCTTGTTCTTCGGATCCTTCTTCTCCTCCGGCTTCGGCTTCTTTGCCTCTTCCTCCTCCAGCTTTTTCAATCGCTCCATCTGCTCCCGCGCCTGGCGCTCCACCCGCTGCTTCGGGGTCTCCGTCTGCCCCACCCGTTTCGCCGCGGTCCCCGAGGCATTCCCCGCCAACTCCTCCGCCGTCGGCCCTTGCGTCGTCGGCGTCACCGGAGCCTCATCCCCGCCACTGCGCTTCGCAACAATCATCCCCAGCACCACCACCAGCACCAACGCCAGGACGATCAGCACCCACATTATCACCGGCGACTTCTTCGCCGACCGCAGCATCGTCGGCCCCGTCTGCGGCCGACCCGGCAAGCGAGCCGCAGGCTCCGCGATCCGCACTCCCGGCGTCACCGCCACCGGCCCCGTCACCAGTCCGCTCACCGGTCCCGTCACCGGTCCTCCCGTCAACAACTGCCCCCTCACTGGCGGCCGCAGCGTGGTCACCACCTCCCGCAAGGCCTGCAAAAACTCCCCACAACTCCCATACCGATCCTCCGGCAAGGTCTGCATCGAACGCATCACCACCTCGTCATAACGCGGATCCAACTCCGGCCGAATCTCGCTCGGCGCCCGAAACGGATCCATCGGCCGCTCTCCCGTCAACGCCTCGTACAACAACACCCCCAACGCAAAAATATCCACCCGGTGATCCGGCTCCCGCTCCATGTCCCAGATCTCCGGACCCGCATACTCCGTCGTCGCAAACCGCGCCCCCTCCTCCGATTGCAAACTCGGCTCCTCCCAATGCGAGGCATGCGCCAAACCAAAGTCCATCACCTTGATGTTCCCCTCCCGATCCTGCATCATGTTCGCCGGCTTCACATCCCGGTGCACCACCCCCTGCTTGTGCGCATAGCCCAATCCCTCACAGGCCTGCGCCACCATGGCCGCCGCCTCCGCCGGATCCATGGCCCCCTCCTTCTCCAACAAATCCTCCACCGTCTGCCCCGGCACCCACTCCTGCGCCATCCAGATCACCCCCCCGCTCTCCCCATAGTCGTACAACTGCACGATGTTCGGATGGTTCAGCTTCGCCATCGCCTTCGCCTCCAATCCGAACCTTTTCCGGAACTTCTCGTTTTCCGCATACTCCGTGGACAGAATCTTGAACGCCACCGGCCGGTCCACACTCAACTGCGTGGCCCGATACACCGCCCCCATCCCCCCTACCGCCACCAGCTTCTCGATCCGGTACTGCGTAAAGCGCATCTGCAACTCCGCCGCCGACGGCGCTTCGAATTCCGTTTCCTCGCTCATCACTGCCCGGGACAATGGCCCATCCCCACCCTTATTGCCATCAGTGTTTCACTAGCACACACCCCCACCGCCCGACGATACATTTCCGGCCGCGCCCCCCCTCCGCCCTCGACAATACGCTCGCCTCTCCTCCGCCTCCCCTGCTAACTGATCCCATGCACAGCATGACCGGATTCGGCCGCGGTTCCCACGCCACCAGCGAAATTGTCGTCCACGTCGAGGCCTCCTCCGTGAACCGCAAACAGGGCGAGATCGCCCTCCACATGCCCCGCTCCCTCGGCGAACTCGAGGCGACCCTCCGCAAACGCGTCCTCCAACGCGTCTCCCGCGGCCGGGTCACCATCCAGATCAAACTCGACCACCCCCTCGGCGTCGCCGCCGGCGTCCAACTCGACGCCGCCCGCGCCAAGGCCCTCAACGCCGCCTTCACCGATCTCTCCGAAGCCATCGGCCGCCCCATCATCCCCGGCCCCGAAATCTTCCTCCGCGCCCCCGACGTTTTCTCCTTCGAAGAGGACAGCACCCCCGACTCCGTCCTCCCCGCCCTCGAACCCGCCCTCGACGAAGCCATCGACGCCCTCCTCGCCATGCGCCAGTCGGAGGGCAATGACTTGAAATCAGACCTCCAGCAGCGCCTCGCCCTCCTCGAGCAGGAAACCAACGCCATCGAAGCCAAGGCCCCCGCCGTCGTCAGCAGCTACCGCGACACCCTCTTCCGCCGCCTCGGCGAGGCCGGCCTCGACCTCGACCTCAACGACGACCGCGTCCTCAAGGAAATCGCCCTCTTCGCCGACCGCTGCGACATCACCGAGGAAACCACCCGCCTCCGCTCCCACTTCCGCAAATTCCACGAATATCTCGCCACCGGCGAACCCGTCGGGCGCTCCCTCGACTTCCTCTGCCAGGAACTCAACCGCGAATTTAACACCATCGGCGCCAAGGCCAACGACGCCACTCTCGCCCAACACGTCGTCAACGCGAAAACGGAACTAGAAAAAATGCGAGAGCAGGTTCAGAATGTGGAGTGAACCCCCTCCCGCCA
>JAQCFL010000002.1 GCA_027619375.1 Verrucomicrobiota bacterium
CGGTCGCTCCGCGCCGTCCGGTGGCTTGGCGCAACGAGACCCCCTGAACCCTTTCACGTTAGGGACCCCGTTGTTCGACACCTCATGCCGTCACGGGGCGTGGCACAGCCCGACGGCGCGGAGCGACCGTCCCCTACCCGGGGTGGCGGAGGTTCTGGGGAGGTTCGGATGGAGGTGGAGTTTGCGGGAGGTGAAACAGCCGGACGGCGCGGAGCGACCGTCCCCTACCTTTGGAAGGCGGAACGTCTCTGGATGGCGAGCAGTCCGGAAGAACTAAACGAAAGGGCGTTTATCGACGTGCCCTTCGCTCCCGTCGCAAAAATTACTTCCTAGCTGGGTAGCTCGGGATCATCAGAAGCTCGACGGAGGACGGGGTCCACGAAAGCGCTCTGGTCGGGTCGGGTCACGGCCTTGTGCCTGAACCAGAGGTAGGCGCCCCAGAGCGGCAGGAGGATGATCAGGAGAGCAAAGCACAAGCGGGACAGGGGGCGATGGCGACTGCTTCTCAGGCAATCCTGGAGAGCCCAGAGGATGAAGGCCAGGAGAACCGGGAGCAGCACCCAACCAGCGAGATCGAGGAAGTCGGCATCCATGGCAGCTCAAAATCCGTTTCTATTTTTTCGGCACCGACTGCCGGCGTTGCTTCTCGAGCCAGATGGCAAGCAGGGCGACGTCTGCCGGGGTGAGTCCGCTGATGCGTCCGGCTTGACCCAAGGTCAGGGGGCGGATCTCCATGAGGCGCTGCTGGGCCTCGCGCTTGAGACCGGTGATCAGGGTGAAGTCCGCATCGGGGGGGAGCGCCCAGGCCTCCCGCTTGGCGACGCGCTCCACCTGCAGGCGCTGGCGATCGAGATGGCCGGCGTAACGGAAGTCGGTCTCGATGAGCGGCCAGTATCGCTCGGGAAAGGCGTCCCGAATCTCGGTGGGGAGGTCCTGCCACCGATTCGTCTCCCGACGGAACCAGTGGTCCAACTTCAGTCCCTGGTGGGTGGTTTTGGGAATAGAGGTGGAGGCGGCTTTGAGGACTTCCAGCTTCTCGCGGCAGTGGGCGGCCCGGTCCTCATCGACCAGTCCGATCTCCTCACCCCTGGGCGTGAGGCGTTGGTCGGCATTGTCGTGCCGCAGCAGGAGGCGGAACTCGGCGCGGCTGGTGAACATGCGGTAGGGTTCGGTGCAGCCCTTGGTGACCAGATCATCGATCATTACCCCAAGGTAGGCCTCGTCCCGGCGGAGGACGAAGGGGGGGCGGCCTTGCGCCTTGAGGGCGGCGTTGGTGCCGGCGAGGAGACCCTGTCCGGCCGCCTCCTCGTAGCCGGAGGTCCCATTGATCTGTCCCGCGAAGTAAAGGCCCGAAACACGTTTCGTCTCCAGGGTCGGGGAGAGCTGGGTGGGGGGGCAGTAATCATACTCGACCGCGTAACCCGGGCGGATGATCTCGGCGTGCTCAAGGCCGGCGATGCTCCTGATGAAGGCCAGTTGAACTTCGTAGGGGAGGGAGGTGGAGACTCCGTTGACGTAATACTCGGTGGTGTGCCGGCCCTCCGGCTCGAGGAAGACCTGGTGACGGGACTTCTCCGCGAAGCGCACCACCTTGTCCTCGATGGAAGGGCAGTAGCGGGGGCCGATCCCTTCGATCTTCCCGCAATACATGGGGGATTGGTCGAGATTGGCCCGAATCAACTCGTGCGTCCGCTCACTGGTCCAAGTGTGCCAGCAGGGGACTTGTTCCACGTGGAACGCTTCCTTGCCCCAAGAATTCAGGGTGAATAGATCATCAGGCCCAGCGAGGAGTCTCTTGGCCTCGAAACTGAAGAGGGGAGGGGGGGTGTCGCCCTCCTGGCGCTCCAGTTGCGAGAAGTCGATGGAGCGTCCATTGATTCGGCAGGGGGTCCCCGTCTTGAAGCGCTCGACCCCAAAGCCGAGAGCCTTGAGGGAGTCGCTGACGGTGGAGATCCCGTCGCCCATCCGTCCCCCCTTTTGGTTCTGCAGGCCGACATGCATGAGGGCCCGCATGAAGGTGCCGGCGCTGACCACCACGGTGGGGGCGGCTAGCTCCATCTGGAGGGAGGTGACCACTCCTTGGACTTGGTCGTCCCTGACCAGGATCTCGGCGGCGTTTCCCTGATGGAGGTCGATGCCCGGGCAGGACTCGATCTCGGCTTTGGCGCGGAACTGGTAGGCCTTCTTATCGCACTGGGCGCGGGGGGCCTGCACGCTGGGTCCGCGGCCGGCGTTGAGCAGGCGCCACTGGATGGCGGTGGCGTCGGTGTTGAGACCCATGAAGCCGCCCAGGGCATCGATCTCGCGCACCATGTGCCCCTTGCCGAGGCCGCCGATGGCCGGGTTGCAGCTCATCTGGCCGATGGTGTCGAGGTTCTGGGTGAGCATGGCCACCTTGGCCCCGAGCCGGGCGGCGGCAAGGGCGGCCTCGATCCCGGCGTGGCCGGCACCGACGACGAGGACATCGTATTGTTTTGGGTAGCGAAACATGGGTTCTGGGGGCCGCAGACGGTAGCAGAGCGGGTCCTGATGACAAGCCTGCCCGACGTGGACGATGGGGCGGCCCGGCAGGCCCTCCGCGGCGTTCCACGTGGAACAATGGAATCTCCCGGGCCGGAGCCGCGGACCCTCCGCCGGGGGAGGGGAGCGGTGCTCCTTCCGCTCAGGAAGGCAGCCGACCGAAAGAGGGCCCCCTGCCCTAAATACTATGTATATAGTACTTAAATCCGGAGCGAGACGGGGCGACTTCAGTGCATTGTGGGTCGCAGGAGACGGAGCCGGGAGGGCGCCCGGGAGGGAGAGTGCATGGACTTCGATTGACGATCCCGGAGGGATCACAGT
Organism: Verrucomicrobiota bacterium; assembly: GCA_027619375.1. GTDB lineage: Bacteria > Verrucomicrobiota > Verrucomicrobiia > Verrucomicrobiales > Akkermansiaceae > JAPKDA01. Next base: position 2,842 of record JAQCFL010000002.1, read on the forward strand.
CATGAGCGCGGGGTCGAGGAGCGGAGCGACGAACACCCCGGGAAGAGGCGATTCAAGGGAAGAGAGCACCCCGGTGAGGGGATCCAGCAGCGGACGATCCGCCCTGCACCTCACGCGGCGGCTGCGACCCCTGCCAGGGTCGGGAGCAGGTGGGCCGGGTTACCGGTGGTGTCGTCGCCTTGCTCCTCAACCAGCGGCTAATGGCTCTGGATCCCTCCGGGATGGGTCTGAAGATCAGGCCTAAAGGGCTGATGACCAACATGGCTTTGGCCATGAATAGCCTATGTTGATCTCAAGCCCACTCTTCCGGGGCTTGGCCGGACCAAGGAAGTCCGGAGCGGGGCTGTTTTCTTCTGTGGTCGGGCGAAAAATCCCCAAGCAGCCTGTTGAAAAAGACGGGAATGAAAAACTGCGAGTCATTTTGGGAGCTGGCAAGGCGTGAGGAGGGAGTTGGTCGGGACCAGCGACCGACGAACAACGCCGCCAGATCCCAAAAGGGCCGCAGCCCGAAGGGCCTTCTGCTGTGCCCCTCCGGCGAAGCCGCATTTCAATCGGGGCCCCATATCCCCTCATTTTTCGTTTACGGGTTTTTCAACAGGCTGCTAGGCTTCCGCCATGCATCAACGGGTTCCTCTCGTCCTTCTCTTCGTCCTCTTGGTCGGATTCCGCCTTCTTGGGGCCCTGTGGCCGGAGGCCTTTCCGAACTTCCAGCTCCTGACCGCGGTCTTCTTTTGTACGACCGTGTTTCTGGGGTGGAGGGCTCTGTGGGTGCCCGCCGCAGCTTGGCTGGTGACCCTGCCGATCACGAATGGAATGCAAGGGTTCGGCTGGAGTGCGGAGATGCTGGTGGCGGCCCTTGGTCTGGGACTGACGGTGGGAGTGGGGTGGTTCATGCGTCAACAGCGGGGCGTTCTCCCGCTCTTGGGCGGCGCAGCACTCTGCGCCGTGCTCAGCTACTTCGTCCTGAATACCCTGAGCTGGTGGAGCTTGCCGGACTATCCGAAGAACCTGGCCGGCTTTGTCCAGGCCCAGTGGACCGGTGCCCCGCACCATACTCAGCCGACCTGGGTCTTCCTGCGAAACCCGCTCCTCGCCAATGTCCTCTTCACGGCCCTCTTCCTGCTCGGCCAGCGCAGCCTCGGCTTCGGGCTGGAGCCACAGCGGGCCACCGCCCCGGTGGGACGCTAAAGAAACAATCTTGCCCGCACCGTCCCCCCTCGCTATCCCCGCCACTCAGCCGCGCCACCATGCCAGGACCAGCCGACACCAAATTTGCCAACTTGGACTTCGCCAGTTCACCGATCAACAGCTCCCTGACCCCGGAGGAGAAGATCGGGATCTATCGCGACATGGTCCGCATCCGGCGCTTCGAGCATCAAGCCCTGGCCCAGTATCAGAAGCCCGGGAAGATGGGCGGCTTCCTGCACCTCTATAATGGGCAGGAGTCGGTGGCGGTGGGAACGGTCTCCCTCTGTGGCGAGCACGATCACCTCATCACCGCTTACCGGAACCACGGGCACGCCCTCGCCGTGGGCATGTCCATGGACGAGTGCATGGCCGAGCTCTTCGGCAAGGCCGGGGGCTGCTCAAAGGGCAAGGGGGGCTCGATGCACTTTTTTGCACCGGACAAGAATTACTGGGGCGGACACGGTATCGTGGCCGGCCAGACTCCGCTGGGTCTGGGTCTGGGCTTTGGATTGAAGTACAAGGATCTGCCCGGCTGTGCGCTGACCTTCCTCGGGGACGGGGCCATCAACCAGGGGGCCTTCCACGAGTCCCTCAACCTCGCCGCCCTCTTCGAGATTCCGGTGGTCTTCATCATCGAGAACAACGGCTACTCCATGGGCACCTCCCAGCGCCGTTCCAGTGCCTACCGCGAATGCCTCGCCCAGCGGGCCGAGGCCTACGACATGGCCTGGGATCTGGTGAACGGAGAGGATGTCTATGAGGTGCGGGCCAAGACCCACATCGCCATGGAGCGGGCCCGCAAGGAGCGGCAGCCAACCCTGTTGGAGGTGGACACCTATCGCTACTACGGACACTCGGTGGCCGATGCGAATGCCCAGAAATACCGGACCCCGGAGGAAATCGAGCGCTACAAGACGAACCATGACCCCCTGATTCTCTGGAAGCAACTCCTTCTCAATGAGGGAGTTATGACCGAGGAAGCGGCCAAGGGGATCGAGGATGCGGCCAAGGACGAAGCCAAGCAGTCCGTGGCCTTTGCGGAGGCTTCCCCGGCACCCACCGTGGAGAGCATCATGGATGATGTCTATTGGGAGACCGACAACAACACCGAAGCTAGCAAGATCGGCCGCCATTTCTTCAACGACTGATCCATCTACGGACACTCTAGTATTTAGACCACCATGCGAGAACTTTCCTACCGCCACGCGCTGCGTGAAGCCTTCGACGAGGAACTGGCCCGGGACGAGAATGTCGTCCTGCTGGGCGAGGAGGTCGCCCAGTACAACGGGGCCTACAAGGTGACCGAGGGACTCTGGGAGAAGTGGGGGGCCAAGCGCATCGTGGACACCCCCATTTCCGAGGCCGGCTTCATCGGGATGGGCCTGGGGGCCTCCATGCTGGGCCTCCGTCCGGTGATGGAGTTGATGTTCTGGTCCTTCCACAGCGTGGCCTTCGATCAGCTTGTCAACAATGCCGCCAACGTCCGCTACATGTCGGGAGGCTTGATCAACTGCCCCATCGTGGTCCGTGGTCCGGCCAACGGCGGCACCAACGTCGGCGCCACCCACTCCCACGTTCCGGAAGCGCTCTTTGCGGCCTTTCCCGGCCTGAAAGTTTGTGCTCCGGCCACCCCGGCCGATGCCAAGGGACTCATGAAGACCGCCATCCGGGACAATGACCCGGTCTACGTCATGGAAAACACCATGCTTTATGGGAACATGGGGCCGGTCCCTGAGGCTTCCGAGGGGGATCATTTGGTGCCGCTGGGCAAGGCCGACATCAAGCGGGAGGGCTCCGATGTCACCCTGATCGCCCATGGCCGCTCCGTCCTGCGGGCCCTCGAGGCGGCGGAAATCCTTCAAAATGACCACAATATCTCCGCGGAGGTCGTGGACCTGCGCTCGATCCGTCCCCTGGATCAGGAGACCATCCTGAGATCGGTCATGAAGACCAACCGGGCCGTCTGTGTTGATGAGTCCAAGGCCTTTGGCGGGGTCTCGGGGATGGTGGCGACCCTCATCCAGGAGCACGCCTTTGATTCCCTGGACGCTCCGGTGAAGCGGGTCTGCTCGCTGGACGCTCCGGCCATTTACTCGCCTCATGTCGAGGATGAGCAGCTCCCCAACCCCCGCCGCATCGTGCAGCAGGTCCTCACCATCGCCTGATCGGGCTGGACAAGGCCCCTGAAAATCTGGTTGCATCGCCCCCTCACCCTCTTACCATTCCGAACCTCTATGAAATCCATTGCTATTCTCCCGGCGATTTTCGTCCTCCTCTTCTCCCTCAACTCCTGCTGCTCGAGCTGTTTCAAGGGCAAGAAGTATGAGGCCACCTGCTGTGATCAAGAGACCTACGAAGAGCAGATCACCACCTGGGTCGAAGAAGAAGTGATGGGTGACAAGGGCCCCGTGATCGTGCGGAGCCCGGTGGTGCGGACCGTCACCAAGCCGATCACCTGCACCACCTGCGGTTCCTTCTATTGCGCCAGCCCCGGCTGCTGCGACACCGTCAGCCGTGAAGTGCTGAAGCGGGCCACCGCGCAAGGCGGCACCGGCGAGCCCCACATCGGACAGATTCCGACCATGAAAGTGCTCGCTCCCTGAGCGATCAAGATCAGGCAAATCGGATTTCGCGGGCCCCTCCAGCAATGGTGGGGCCCGCTTCGTCATGACGCAGGGCGGCGAAATTGCTTTTGCCCAGGCCCGTCCCTCTGCTAAGTCCCCTGCGGTTTCTGATCACAATCCCCACCCACCGTCCCCATGCCCATCAATCTCGAAATGCCCAAACTCTCCGACACCATGACGGAGGGCACCGTCGTCCGCTGGCTCAAGAAGGAGGGAGACCAGATCGAGATCGGGGACGAAGTGGCGGAGATCGAAACCGACAAGGCCACCATGGCCATGGAGGCCTTCGACGAGGGCATCCTTGCAAAGATTCTCATCCCCGAGGGTGGCAAGGCCGCCATCGGCAGCGTCTTGGCGGTCATCACGGCGGAAGGCGAGTCGTTGGACGCCGCCGAGGCGACCCCTGCGCCAACCGCCGCTATGCCCGCTGCCGCCGCTCCGGCCGCTGCCCCTTCTTCTCCCGTTTCCGATCCGGTACCGGCCGCCGCCGCACCTGTTGCTCCCGCCGCACCTGCGGCGACCCCTCCGGCCTCTGGAGAACGGATCAAATCTTCTCCTCTGGCGCGGAAAATCGCGGCCGACCAAGGGGTGGACCTGGCCGGGGTGACCGGGACGGGACCCGGGGGACGGATCGTGAAAGCCGACGTCGTCGCCGCCTCGAAAGCCGGCACTGCGACCCCGGCCGCCGGAAAGCCGGCCTCGCCGGCCCCCGCTCCCGCCGCCATTGCCCCGACCGTGGGTGCCGGTGATCAACGGGTGGAGCTTTCCAGCATGCGCCGCATCATCGCCGACCGCCTCCTGACCTCCAAGACCACCATCCCCCACTTCTATCTCCATCTTGAGGTCGACGCCGCGCCCCTCATGGCGATCCGCAAGCAGGTCAATGCCCAGGCCGAAGTGACCCACGGCAACAAGTACACCGTCAACGATTTCATCCTGAAGAGCGTGATCAATGCCCTGCAGGCCGTGCCTGCCGCCAACGCCTCCTTCAACGGCGATCACATCGTGCAGTTCGAGCAGATCGGCATCGCCGTGGCCGTGGCCATCGACGATGGTTTGGTCACCCCGGTGGTCAAGAATGCCGCCGCCAAGTCCCTTCTGCAGATCTCCAAGGAAGTGAAGGACCTCGCCACCCGGGCCCGGGACAAGAAGCTCAAGCCGGATGAGTTCGATGGCGGGACTATCACTGTGTCCAATCTTGGGGCCTACGGCATCGAATCATTCGATGCAATCATCAACCCCCCGCAGGCCGCCATTTTGTCGGTCGGCGCGATCCTCGAGAAGCCCGTGGTGGTGGACGGCCAGCTCACCATCGGTCTCCGCATGAACCTCGGCCTCTCCTGCGACCACCGCGTGGTGGATGGCGCGGTGGGTGCCCAGCTGCTCGGGCAGATCAAGAAGCTCCTTGAGAATCCGGCTTTAATGCTGGTTTAGGGGCTGCCGAGGAGGGATCGCAGCCAGCGTCGGGGGTCATGGGCGCAACGTCCGCAGCTAGGACCCCTGCCGGGGCGCACGTCTGTGTCAGGTTGAATTCCTGCAATCCGACCTCGTGCGCAATCACTTCAATTGTTGGACGGGCCATTTCCACGCTTCGAGCCCCCGGAGTGCGGAGGCTCGACTCCGCCTGGCGGCAGCTGGCTGGACAGCGCGGGGGAGCAGCGTCCACCCGGTCTTGCGAGCCATCTCGCCAGCCTTCGAGCCATGCCTCTATCATCGCGCCCAACTCCTCTCCCCCACACGGGTCAAGCCCCGCCCATCCCGGGCGGAGTCCCGTCGTCGCCTACGGCTATGCCGGGGCACGGCAAGCCTCAGCACTCCGGGGCGACAATCCGGAGTGCTCCACGATGAAGACCAGTCGTTTACTGGAGAGCCGCCTCGCTGAATTGCCTCGGGCGAAGGGCAAGAGCCGGAGAAACCGGCGCCGTTCGCGGATTCGCTGCTCGTCAAGCGGGGTGCATTTTGGGAGCAATGCGGTGCCATGGCAGACACAGCACGGGAGCAGCTCAAGGGGATCTTGTTGGAGAAATCAGTGCGGACGGGGGAGTTCACCCTCGCTTCGGGGAAGACCAGTGATCTCTACATTGATTGCCGGGTCACCACCATGGATCCCCGCGGGGCCCTGTTGGTGGGCGAGGTCGGCTGGGCGGCGGTGGCGGATTACCTTCAGGAGAAGGGGCTCCAAGTGCAGGCCATCGGCGGGATGACGCTGGGGGCGGATCCGGTTTCCCTGGCGGTGGGGATGGAGGCGGTTCGGAAGGCCCCTGAGCGAGGCCTGCAGGTTTTCACGGTGCGCAAGGAGGCCAAGGGCCATGGCCGGGGCAAACGGATCGAGGGGAATTTCCACGAGGGCGACACCATCATCGTGGTCGACGATGTCATCACCACCGGTGGCTCGACCTTGAAAGCGATCGAGGCGATCGAGGCGGAGGGCGGCAAGATCGCCTTTGCCCTGGTGCTGGTGGATCGGGAGGAAGGGGGCCGGCAGGCGATCGAGGAGCGCGGGGTGCCGGTGCTGGCCCTGTTTACCAGAAGCGATTTGCTAGGATCCTGAGCCCGGCTCCAAAGAAGCCCCATCCGCAGAATCTGCGGGTAGCGGAGTGTGTCGGGTAGCGGAGTGTTGCCTACGAGCGGAATTGTTGCCACGGCGTCACCGATGGAGGGAGGTCGCCGTGTCGTTGTGTTCAGTGTGTCCCGGAGGGACTTGGGACGGTAGCTGGTGGTACCACCACCGGGTCTCATCGTCGTCTGGAAGAGCACCCCGGAGGGGCGCGGTAAGTCATGGCATGCGGATTGAACCGGTCTCGTTGTGTTCCGCCCGCTCCCGCGCCCCTCCGGGGTGCCCCTCAAAGGACCGGCCAAAGTCCGGTGGTGCTACCACCGGCTACCGTCCGATGTCCCTCCGGGACGAAGAAAACTTAACTGCGACCCTTAGTCGGATACCCTTAACCGCCCAGCTCAAACGTCTTGGTGGGCCAATCATCCAACTCTGCGTTGGCGCAGGGATGCGTTGGGCCCGGGCCCTCAGGCACCGTTGCTTTCGGGATCGAACAACTCGGCGAAGACCAATTCGCCGGCGGAGGTTTGGAGGGTCGAGATGACGACGACATCCTGGGTGGTGCCGATCTTTGAAACGCCGTGGTTCACCACGATCATGGTGCCATCGGGGAGGTAGCCGACTCCCTGGTGGTCGTCCTTGCCGGAGCGGACGAGGGCGAGGCGGATCTTCTCGCCGACCGCCACGGCGGGCTTCAGGGCGTCGGCCAAGTCGTTGATGTTCAGGACTTCGGCATTCTGAAGGCGGGCGACTTTGGCGAGATTCTCGTCGGTGGTGAGGAGGCGGGCCCCGAGGAGGCGGGCCGTTTGAATGAGGCGGGCGTCGAGACTGTCGGTGGTGGAGGCATCGCCGGCGTCGTGGATGGAAATGCGAAGCCCGGGATGGGCCTGCATTTCCTCCAGACAGTCCAGACCGCGTTGTCCGCGTTGGCGTTTGGCGACCGAGGGAGAGTTGGACATCACCTTCAACTCTTCGAGGACGAAGCGGGGGACGATGAGGCGGCCGGTCAGGAATCCGGAGGCCTGGATGCGGGGGACGCGGCCATCCATGATGACGTCGGCGTCGAGAATGAGGGGTTGCCCGGAGGCGGAGTCCTGGCGGAAGCGGACGTAGGGGATGATGAAGGCGAAGTCGTCCTGCCCGCTGCGCAGGGCGAGGGCCGCCCCGATGAAGCCGAGACTGGCAAAGAGGGAGACGCTGACCGCGAGGCCGACCGTGTCGGCCCGGTCGTCGGTGAGTTGCAGGGCGACGACCAGGAGGCGGTCGATATCCACCCTGGTGAGCAGCCAGGCACAGAAGATGCCGATGAGCAGTCCGAAGATGGCGTGGGAGAAGCCCCGGACGGTGACCCCCTTGGCGAGGGCCTCGACGAGGATGAAGAAGGCGGCGACGAGGAGGCCGCCGCCGATTCCCACCCAGAGGGGCATCTCGTAGGAGCTGCCGTGGGTGCTGAGAGCCACAGCCACGCCGGCGATCTCACACACCAGAAGGTAGATGAGGCGGGCGATGTTGACCGAGGCTATGGAGGATCGTTCCTTCACGATTGTTGTTAGACTCCCCGGATTCCAGCGCCGGTGCAAGGTAAACCCTTGGGGCCTCAGCCCTGCGCCTCGGCGCCGGATGTCGGCCACTTGGGGGCCTCCGTTTTGCCCCAGAAGAAGTTGTCCCCGATATCCTTGGAGGTGATGAAGAGGAAGAAGCAGAGGATGACCAGGGCGAACGCGGTTTGAACCACCTCCAGAATTCTGGCCTTCACGGGTTTGCCGACGATCATTTCTCCCAGGGAGAGCACCACATGTCCACCGTCGAGCACGGGCAGGGGGAGCATGTTCAAGACGGCCAGATTGACGTTGAAGAGGACCAGAAACCATATCAGGCGTCTCCAGCCGTTTTCGGTGGTGAGGAGGTCATACATGGCCTTGCCGATGCCCACCGGTCCGGACAGGTGCTGGGGACCGACGTCGGAATCCTTGGAAACAATCTTGGCGATGGTGACCCACATCATTCGGAGACTGTCCCCCACCTGCTTGGCAGGGGTCGGATAGACCGGTTCCACGCTGACTTCGCCGCCGGGGAGGAAGCCGATGCCGATCTTGGCGAGGCCGTCCTTGGCGTTGAGGGGGACCACCGGGGTGACGTTGAGCGTCAGGACGGAGTCCTTGCGCAGGATCTCAAACTCGAAGGTTTTGCCTGCGGCATCGTCGATGAGATCGAAGAACCGGTCGCGGGTGATGAGCTTCTCTCCGTTGACGGAGAGAATCTGGTCGCCGGTTTTCAATCCGGCCTTGAAGGCGGGACCACCCTCGGAGACAGGACCGACGATGGTCTTGTTGGGGACTCCGATGCCGACGTTCCGCATTCCAGAGCGGCGGAACCAGGGGGAGTCGGCAATTTTAAAGCCGCTGCGCAGGACGAGTGGCTCGGGTTCACCGGGACGTGCGACCCGGAACTCGATTTCCTTCCCCTCGCTGAGCATGATCCGCTCCTGCACGCTGTCGAGGGATCCGGCAAAGCCGTTCACCTCTTCCCCGTTGATGGCGAGAATCCTGTCGCCCACTTGAAGTTTGGCTTCGGCGGCGGGGCTGCCCTTGGCGATGTAACCAATCTCGGTGGAATGGATAAAATCCTCCGGCTTGCCCACGTTCCAGACGATCAGACCGGCTGTCAGGGCGAGGAGGAAGCTGAAGATGGGACCGGCGAGGGCGACGATGATCTTGTCGAGGGGTTTGACCTTGGGGAGGGGGGCCTTGTCGTCGCGGTTGTCGCCCTCGATGGATTCCATGGGAGCCATTTGGGGGAGGGCCACGAAGCCGCCGAAGGGCAGCCAGCCCAGTCCGTATTGGACTCCGTTGACCTCCTTTTTCCAAAGGGGCTTTCCGAACCAGATCTGGAAGCGGTCGACTTGGAGGCCCCTCCACCGGGCGGCGAGGAAGTGTCCGAGTTCGTGGACGAAAATGATGATGTTGAAGAGGGCGACGATGATGGCGATCGACGCCGCGGTTTGCAGCAAATTGACTACGGTATCCATGAGTGATGAAGGGTGGGGAACCTAGCGCCGCAGACCCCGGGGGCAAGCGGAGAAACGTCGGGGCCAGAAGGTCCTGACCCCGTCCTGCCGTGGGGATCCAGCCGCGTCGGCCGGGGCGGACAATTGCACAAAATCTTACCATTAAGAAGCATTAAAGAATTGCAATCCAGGCCTGTGGGACTAGGAATGGGGAGCATGAATTTGAGGACGAAACTCATTCTGATCTTGGCCGGGGCCGGTGCGCTTCTGATGGTGTCCTGTGAAACCTTCGCGGGAATGGGACGTGATATCCAGCGGGCCGGACAAGGGATGGAGAACTCCGGGCAAGGCCGGGAGTGGTAGAGCGCGGGGCTTGATCCCCGGCGGGGAGAGAGTCGGCCAAGGGTTGGTCGGCCGGTTGCGGTCGGCCGGGACTCTTCAGGCGGTCCCCGAGATTCGTGAATTTTGATCCAAGTGATCTTCGGTTGCCTTGCGGAGCCGCTTCAGAAGGCTCAGGAGCAAGTCGCGCTCCCGGGTGCTGACCTCGTCGAAAATCGCCTGCAGGGCGGCCCGGCGTTCCTTGAGGAGCCGCTTGGCGACGGCGGATCCGGCCGGGGTGGCGGACACCGAGACAATTCTCCGATCCTCCGAATTCCGAAGGGTTTCGACCAATCCCTTGGCGCGAAGGCGTTGGACCGCGGTGGTGATGGAGCCGCTGGTCAGGCCGATGCGCCGTCCGAGATCGTTGACGGCCTGGGGTCCCTTCCTGGAAAGCCGGTCCAGAATGCCGAGATCCGAAGCGCAAAGGCTGTCGCCGGAAAGGAGGACACGGTCCAGTTCGGCGAGGGCCTGCTCTGCCCTACCGACGGCACGCCGGGTGCGAAGGGCCTCGCGCCCCTCTTTCTGGTTGGATGTGGCCATCACGGGACCCGGTCGCCGGGGACCGGACCAAGGGTCTTAGAACCAAGTCTTTCGGCCCGTGATGTAGGTCTTCACAAATTCCTCGTCCGGCTTGGTGAGATACATGATGTCCTCGACGATGCCGATAATTGAGACGATGGAGGTCGGGATCCCACAAAGAAAGAAACCGACCACGCCGATGACGAGCATGATGATGCCTTCCTTCTGGTAGCCGAGGTAGAACTTGTGGACGCCGAGCCAGCCCAGAAGGATGGCGAGAATCCCAGCCACCATCTTCTTTTCGGACCCGGCAGGACCGGCCGGGGCCCCGGCGGCGGGTGCGGGATTCGCGGGAGGAGCGGCTTCGGGTGCGGGATCTGGAGCCGCATCTGTGGCGGATTGTTCTTCTTCAGACATAGTGGAGTAATCTAGAGAGGGCGGGAGAGCACTGACAAGGAAAGACGGAGGGGGAGGCCTTGATGTTGCGAGAATTCCGTCTTGGAGTGCTTTTGCTCGAAATTCGCTCCGGATGGGCAAGACTCCCGCCCTGTTCACCCCGATTGATGAAGCCCCACGTTCTTCTAGCCGAAGTCGCTACTCCCGCGGGAGATCAGCTGGCCCTCTATTCTCACGACGACAACTTTTTCCTGAAGGCCAATGGCGTCCAGCTCATGACGAGTGCGGCCCAGGCGCCGGAGGAAGAGTTGGCGCGCCTGGGATGCGCTCCGCTGCGTCCCGCAGCCCAGCCCCACGTCCTCATCGGGGGCTTGGGGCTTGGTTTCACCCTGGCGGAGGCTTGCCGGGCCCTGCCGCAGAAGGGAGCCCGCTTCACCGTGGCGGAGGTGATCCCAGAACTGGTGAGCTGGAACAAGACCCATCTCGCCCACCTGCACCCCGGCGTGTGGGAAGATCCGCGGGTGGCGATCCATCGAGGCGATGTGCGGGACCTGATCGGCAGGCGGCAGGAGGCCTACAATGTCATCCTCCTCGACGCGGACAACAGCCCGGAGGCCTTCCTGGGGCAAAATAACGATCCGCTTTCCACGTTGGAGGGACTGCAAGAGCTCTCTGCGGCGCTGAAGGCCGGAGGCATTCTGGCCATTTGGTCCGCCTCTGGGGACCCGGGCATCGAGCAGCGCCTGAGCAGGGCCGGCTTCGAGGTCAGCCGGGCGGAAGTTCCCGCAGCTCATCGGGGTCAACGGAAACGCCGACACATCATCTGGATCGCCCGTAATGGGGAGTATCAACCGAAACGACATTCTCAAAAACCATGAAGTCCCTGATCATCTCATCTGCCCTCCTGCTTGCCCTCCCCGCCTTCTCCCGGGCCGGGGAGGTCACCGTGGAGCCCGCCCCCTTCGAAGCAACCGTGCAGCTGGACGGAGTCCTTCTCCCCCCGGGTGGCGAGGGGCTTTCCTTTGACTTGGATCGCTGGAGCGATCTGAAAATACTTGATATCAAGGAACAAGGCGCGCCGATCAAGAAGGGGGAGAAGATTGTGACCCTCGATCTGGAAGGCATTGAGCGAAAAATCGCGGATGACAAGACGGCGGCGCAACTGCGGGCCCTGGAATTGGCGAATGCGGAGCGGGATCTCGCGAATCTCAAGATTTCCACCGCTTGGAAATTGGAGGTCGCCAAGCGGGCCTTTCAGCGGACCAAGGAGGACCTCGCCTATTTCAAGGAGGTTGGCCGACCAATCGCCGAAGAGTTCGCAGGGCGTTCGGTGGATCGGGCCAAGCGGTCCTTGGAAGGTCAGCAGGAGGAGTTGGCCCAGTTGTTGAAGATGTATGAGGAGGACGACCTGACCGAGGAGACCGAGGAGATCATTCTGAAGCGTCAGAAGGACTCGGTGGAGGATGCCACCTACATGGTGAAGCGGACCGAGCTCGGTGCGAAGCAGACCTTGGAGGTGGAGCTTCCCCGGCAGGAGGTCGATCTGGAGCAGGGTTTCAAGGATGCCGAGTTGACCTGGACCTCCCAGAGCGAGCTTCTTCCCAGAGCGCTGGAGCAGAAAAGCCTTGAGGTCAAGAAATTGCGCCTGGAGGACGAACGGGCCAGGGAAGCGGAAGCGGAGATCGTCGCCGACCTGAAGAGGATGAGTCCGGCCTCTCCGGTGACCGGGCGGGTCTATTACGGGGAAATCGCGGATGGCAGCTGGGTTCCAACGGATGCTGCCAAATTCATGAAGGAGCGGGGACTCATCCCGACCGGGGTGGTCTATGCAACGGTCATTCCGACCGGGGCACCCTTGGAGGTGCATGCCTTTGCCGACGAAGCGGTGGTGACGCAGGCCCGGAAGGCCAAGGGAGGCTACTTGTCCCCGATCTCCGCACCACGCCAACGCCTGCCGCTCACCCTGAAGTCGGCCGCCTCCTACCCCGGGGTGGACGGGAAGTATCATGTGGTCTTGACCCTGGATAATGGGATCAAGGATCTGGAGCTCGTGGCGGGCATGAAGGGGAAGGTGACGCTGGTGACCATCCGCCGGGAGGCAGCCTTGAGTATTCCGGTCGAAGCGCTGCACGAAGAGGCGGACGGGACCTTCACGGTGAAGATCAAGTTGGCGGACGGGGCTTCCGAAAGCCGGACCGTGGTGCCTGGGGCGGAAGCAAAAGGGACCGTGGAGATCGTCAGTGGTCTGGAGGCCGGCCAGGTCGTCCTGGTGGAGGGCGGGGCGGAATGAGAACCCTGGCGGGACAGGCCCTGTGCCTCTGTTTGGCCCTCGGATCCGGGGGAAGCCCCGCCGAGGAGCCGGCTCCGGCAGAGGCAACGGTCCCGGCCTGGAAATCCGATTTGCCCCCGCTGCCGGAGCTGACTCCGCCCAGCGCGGAGGTCTTGGAGAAATCGATCCGGGCAGGGGTGGATTTCCTGGTCTCCCGCCAAAACGCGAATGGTTCCTGGGGCGGCCCCACCGAAACCAAGGGCCTGAACATCTATGCGCCGATTCCGGGGGCGCACCATGCCTTTCGGTCGGGAGCCTCGGGATTGGCTCTCTACGGAATCTTGGCGTCAAGGGATCAGCGCGCGAGCACCAAGGCGGCCATCGACAAGGCGGAAGTCTGGTTCCTGGCGGAGCTGCCCCGCCTGCGCCGTGCCGAGCAGACCACCACCTACAATGTTTGGGGTCATGCCTACGGGTTGCGAGCCTTGTGCGCCCTCTACGAGTATCGGGCCGGGGATGAGCCAAAACGGAGCGCGCTGAAAGCGTTGGGAGCGCAACAGGTCGAACTTCTCCAGCGCTACGAAGACATCAATGGCGGCTGGGGCTATTTGGATCTGGATGCCACCATCACCAGGAAGCCCTCGGGGATTCCCACCAGCTTCACCACCGCCTCAGCCATGATTGCCTTGCATGAGGCTCGGGAGGTGATGGGCCTGGCCCTGCCCGAGCGGGAGGTGGATCGCGGACTGCGTTTCCTTCAACGCCAGCAGACACCGGATTTCGCCTACCTTTACTCCGATAACCATCGCTACCGACCCCGCTACCCGATTAACCGACCAGCCGGTTCTTTGTGCCGCTCCCAAGCTTGCTCGGCAGCGCGGCGTTACTTTGGGGATGAGGCCGTCACGGATGAGATTCTGAAGGAATGGTTGAAACGCCTGATCCTCCGCAACGGGTGGGTGGACATCGCCCGGAAGAGACCGGTCCCTCACGAGACCCATTTTCAGAACTCCGGCTACTTTTATTACTACGGCCACTTCTACGCAACCGACTGCATTGCCCTTCTTCCAGAAGCCGACCAGTTGGTTTATTATCAGAATCTGGCGACTATTTTGCTCCCCAAACAGGAGAAGGATGGTTCCTGGTGGGACTACCCGCTCTACTCGTATCACAAGCCCTATGGGACGGGATACGTCTTGGCGACCTTGTCGCGGTGCCGGGATGGCGGAATGGGGAAAAGACCGGACGCCAAGTAGTAAGGCGCGCCAAATAATCAAACCTTCTGGTCGGAACTTCGCAGGCTCAGATCGCCGACTTCGACATGGGCCGGGGCCTCGAGGATGTGGAGAACGGCTTGGGCGACATCCTGGGGGTCGAGCATTCGGAGGGAGGAGCGCATCGCGGCGAGTTCGCCTTCACGCCCCTTGAAATAGCTGTCGACGAGGGGGGTCTCGACAAACCCGGGGGAAACGCTGGAAATTTGATGGGAAGAACCGTCCAGTCGGAACTCAGCGCGGAGGGCTTCTGTGATGCCGCGCACCGCATACTTGCTGGGGGCATAGAATCCGCCGGTGGGGGGCACGCGATGACCGGAAAGGGAGGAAATGTTGACGATGCGTCCTCCGCTGACGGGGAAGCGCTGGAGGGCCTCTTGGCAGCAGATGGCGAGGCCGTGGACGTTGACCTCCCACATTTCCGCCCACTCGGCAGGGTCCCCGTCGGTGAGGCGGGAAAGGTGGGCGATACCGGCGTTGTTGACAAGGATGTCGAGGCGGGGGGAGGCGGCGTCGAGGATCTCGAAGGCGTGGGCGATCCGCGCTGGTTGGCGGAGGTCGCAGGAGATGGGGGTCGCCCCATCGGGGATCCGGCCAATCTTGCGGCACATTCCGAAGACCGTGGCCCCGCGCTCGAGGAGGGCGGAGGCGATCACTTTGCCGATGCCGCTGGAGGCCCCGGTGACGAGGGCGACTTTTCCACGGAGGGGACTCATGCGGGGGAGTGTAGGGAATTCGGAGGCGATGGAAATCCGGGAATGCTGGAGGGAGAATGTCTGAGGCATTTACGGTAAAAGCCGGATGAATTTGAACAGGAGATCGGGGAGGTCGCCGAGCGCCCATGATAGACGGCCGGATAGATGGCCTGTCCCGTGCCCGTCAGTCGTCCCGTCACCGCCCCTTAGCCCGTCACCCACGTCACCGACAGTAGGCCAGTCCCTTAGTCCGTCCCACGTCACCGACAGTAGGCCTGTCCCTTAGTCCGTCCCTTAGTCCGTCGCCGAGGCCTGTCCCTTAGTCCGTCGCCGAGCACCGACAGTAGGCCAGCACCGACAGTAGGCCTGTCCCTTAGCCCCGACAGTAGGCCTGTCCCTTAGTCCGTCGTCCGTCCCTTAGTCCGTCGTCCCTTAGTCCGTCGCCGTCCCTTAGTCCGTCGCCTTAGTCTGTCGGTCCCTTAGTCTGTCGTCGGAGGGCCGGACAAATGGCCGGTCCCTTGTCCCGGAGGGACTAGGAACGGTAGCCGGTGGTAACACCACCGGGTCTCCTCGTCGTCTGGAAGAGCACCCCGGAGGGGCGCGGTAGATCCTGGCATACGGGTTGAACCGATCTCGTTGTGTTTCGCCCGCTCCCGCGCCCCTCCGGGGTGCCAATCAATAATCTGGCCAAGGTTCCGGTGGTGCTACCACCGGCTACCGTCCGAGGTCCCTCCGGGACGAAGAGAACGTCGACTCGCCATTGGGCGGGAGAGATGGCCTGTCCCTTGTCCGACCGGTCCCTTGTCCGTCCGGTCCGGTCCCTTCTCCGTCCGGTCCGGTCCCTTGTCGGTCCGGGTCCCTTGTCGGTCCGACCGGTCCCTGTGGTGGAGACCTTTTGACGAAAACAACGCTGTATCAACGATCCCAGGCCACAACAGGGCCCAATAGCGAAAGTCGGGCTCCTTGCAGGGGCCCGCTGCCACCAGACGTTCCTTTGCCTGATTCATCGGCCAATCGAGTGCCGATTGCGACTCATGGAGTGGATTCCTTCGGATACGGGCGGGTTAGGAAACAACTCCGCCAATCTGCTGGTCCTTTTGGCCAACACCTGCGTTGGCTTCCAGGTCGAATAGCCTGCTGGCACTCGACGGAGGCACGTTCGAAGAGGCCCCCTTGAATGTCGGGGAGCTCGGGGGCGTTTCCCGCGGGGCGGGCCACGAGGATCTTGCCGTCCCGACAGAGGAAGGCACCGGGCATTTGGAGGCACCCGCAGTCTTGCCGCGGGGCGGGGGGCTGCTACAACACGCGCCATGCGAACGCTGACCGGTCTCCAACCCAGTGGAAGGGTACACGTGGGTAACTATTTCGGGGCGATGGAGCCTGCCGTGCAACTGCAGGAGGAGGGGGAGGCCTATTACTTCATCGCGGACTACCACGCCATGACCAGCACGCACGATCCGGCCGAGCTGCGGCAAAATGTGCGGGATATGGCGATCGATTTTCTGGCTTGCGGTTTGGACCCGGAGAAGGCCTTGTTCTTCCGCCAGAGTGCGGTGCCGGAGGTCAATGAGCTGGCCTGGATCCTCTCCACGGTTTGTCCGATGGGCCTGTTGGACCGCTGCCATTCCTACAAGGACAAGGTGGCGAAGGGGATCGCGGCGAGCCATGCGCTCTTTGCCTATCCCGTTCTGATGGCGGCGGACATCCTGCTCTACGATTCCAACGTGGTCCCGGTGGGCGACGATCAGAAACAGCACCTCGAGGTGACCCGGGATTTGGTGATCAAGATCAACGGGCGTTTTGGCCCGGAGACCCTGGTGATGCCGGAGCCGCGGATCCGGGAGGGGGTGGCAAAGGTGCCGGGGCTGGACGGGCAGAAGATGAGCAAGAGCTACAACAACACCCTGCCGATTTTCGGGGACGAGAAGCCCTTGCGCAAAACGGTGATGCGGATCGTGACCGATTCCACGCCGGTGGAGGAGCCGAAGGCCACGGAAGGGTCGGTGATCCTCGATCTCTATCGCTTGATGGCAAGCGAGTCGGACCATGCCGCGATGGTGGCGGATTACCAGTCCGGGGGGATGGGCTACGGCGACTTCAAGAAGCGGCTGTGGGAGGCCTATTGGGAGTATTTTGCGCCGATGCGGGAGAAGCGGGCGGCCTTAGTGGCCGATCCGGGCTATGTGGAGAGTGTGTTGGCGGCGGGGGCGGCGAAGGCGCGGGAGACAGCGGAGGCGACTCTGACGCGGGTGAGAAAGGCCGTGGGCTTGAGGTGAGTGCGGCGGGAAGACCTGAGACCTCCGGGCGTCGCTGGTTGGGCGCGGCGGTCTTGGGGACGCTTCTCATGGCGCTCGGGTCCTTGTTGCTGGTCGGGATCCACGTCCAGACCCGGGGCAATATGCGGGAGGTTCTGGTGGGAACGCATGGGCAGATTCGCACCGATGGCCAGCTGCGGGTCGTGAACGAGATCATGACCCGTGGTTTGATGATCAGCATCGGGGGATTGGGAGTGGTGGCGAGTGGGGTTATTCTCGCCTCGGTGGGGTTGGTGGGATTTTTTGTTCGTCGGCGGAAGGCCCGGAACGCACCTGTTTCCGGGGCGGTGGACCGACTTTGAGCCCGGTGGGGAACGGTTTCGATCAATCAATGGTCCATAGGGCGCGTTGGGAATTAACTCCCCCAAACTGCTGGTCCATTTGGCCAACACCTGCGTTGGCTTCCAGGTCGAATAGCCTGCTATACTCGCTGAAATCCGCCTTGATGCTGACCAAAGATCCTGCGCATCTTCGAATGACTTATCTCTTAACGAGCCCTAAGACCTCTTGCGGGCTTTATCTTTTCGGTTTGACCTTGCTGAAATGGTGTTAGACAGTTCGGAGGAATCAACGAACAGGAGGATTGGTGGATAGCGACTTATTGCATACGGAGAAGATTCTTGCGGACCGGAAAGTGTTCTTTTTGGACCTGAAAGAAAATCAGCGGGGCCGGGTGGTGAAGATCACTGAGGATGTGGGAGGCAATCGTGATACGATCATGGTTCCTGCCGAGATCCTTGGGGATTTCATTGCGGCCTTGCAGGATATTCAGGCGACGTCCGAAGCAACCGAGCAGGCCTGAAGAGGTCTGATTGGAGAATCGGCAGTAACGCCCCTGGGGGCGCGGCGGTGGAGGTGCGTACGAGGCGCCAGGGTTCCGGTCAGCGGATTTGGCGCCAGGCCTCGTAGAGAACGATGGCGGCGGAGGTGGCGACGTTGAGTGACCGGGTGCTGGATTCCAGCATGGGGATGCGGAGGGTTTGGGCGGAGTGTTCGCGGAGGAGTGATTCTGGAAGTCCGCGGGACTCTGGACCGAAGACGAAGAAGTCGCCTTCCTGGAAGGTGGGGTCCCAATGGGAGGCGCTGGCCTTCGTGCTGAGGAACCAGAAGCGGCTGTGCAGATGAGCCTCGCGGAGGGCGGGGAGGGAATCCCAGACCTGTAGGGGGACCTCCTTCCAGTAGTCGAGTCCGGCGCGGCGGACCTGCTTGTCCTCCAGGGAGAAGCCGAGGGGCTTGATGAGATGGAGGGTGGAGCCGGTGGCGAGGCAGAGGCGGCCGATGGAACCGGTGTTGTGGGGTATTTCGGGGGCGAGGAGGACGACGTGGAACATGACGGGCTTGCGGGAAGGGTGTGCTTCAGGCCGCCATGGGGCGACGCAAAAACGGCGACCCGAGGGTCGCCGTTCGAAAAATTGGAAGCGGGGTTCGCTTGTTAGTTGGCCTCGGCGAGGGCGACGTTGACGCGGCGGCCGTTGCGGTCGAAGAAGACATTGCCTTCCACGAGGGCGAAGATGGTGTGGTCCTTGCCGATGCCGACGTTGGCGCCGGGGTGCCACTTGGTGCCACGCTGACGGAGGATGATGTTGCCGGGAATGACAACTTCGCCGCCGAATTTTTTAACGCCGAGGCGCTTGCTGCGGGAATCGCGACCGTTTTTGACGGAACCTTGTCCTTTTTTGTGGGCCATATCGAGAGTGTTGGGAAAGGGGTTGGAGTGATCGGTGGATCAACCGGCGATACCGGTGATTTCGAGTTTGGTGAGGGAGCGGCGGAAGCCTTTCGTTTTGTGGTAGCCCTTGCGGCGTTTGAATTTGAAGGCGACGCCTTTTTTGCCGCGGAACTGATCGACGACCTTGGCGGTGACGGTGGCTCCATCGACGAAGGGTGTGCCCACCTTGGTGGCGGTGCCATCGTTGACGAGAAGGATCTCGACGAAGCGGATGTCGTCATCGACATCGACGGCGAGTTTCTCGACATCAATTTTGTCGCCTTCCTGCACGCGGTATTGCTTACCGCCGGTTTTGATCACTGCGTAGGACATCGGAAAAGTGGATTGGGTGTGAGCCGACACCCAAAAGGGGCGAGGCGGGCGGGGAATTCACCACAGGGGCCCCGGCGGAGCAAGAAATTTTTGCAAATCTGGTGCGTCGTCTCCAGACTGCGGGTCGATGGACGGAGAATGGGACTACGGGACACCGGAAGAAATGCATGCGTTGGGGCGGCAAATAGGGGCTGATTTGCGCCCAGGGGCCTGTTTGGGGCTGTGCGGACCGCTCGGGGCGGGGAAGACCCAGTTGGTAAAAGGTTTGGCGGTGGGACTGGGATATCCCGGGGAGGTGACCAGTCCGACCTTTTCCCTGCTCCATGAATATCGGGGGGGACGGGAGGCCCTGTTCCACTTGGACTTCTACCGCGTGGAAACGGAGGGCGAGCTGATCGATCTCGGGTGGGATGAGCTCCTGGAGGAGGGCGTGGTGGTGGCGGAATGGGCGGACAAGTTTCCCGGAGTGCTCCCGCCAGAAACGCGCATGATCCGGATCGAGCATCTGGAGGGTGGCGGGCGGAGGGTGCGGGAAGGGGTTGCCGACTAGGCCGAATGGCACGCGGTTAGTTGGACTAGCGATATCGGGGTGGTGCAGGCACGACCGTCCCCTACCTGACGATGCTGCCGCCGGGCCCCGAGGAACTGTTTCCCGGACAATCCGTGGAGAGCTCGTTTCGCGGGGCAGGAAGGGTTCCGGAGGGGAGGGGCGCTTGGTGGTCCCGCTCGGAGCGCCTTCGGTGCCCGCCACAAGAGACAGGTTCGCCGCAGTGGCGGCAGTCGTAGGCGCTTGTGCCGAGAATCTGGAGGGCGGTGTGTAGGCGATAGCTGCCGAGGAAGCGGGAGGCATCGGGGTGTTTGGCACAGGAGGTGCGCTCGAGAAGCGGTGCCGAGCAGACCGTACAGCGGGATTGGCCGGCCTCGGCCAAATGGAGAAGGGCGAAGGCGATCCAACCGATAAAGACGGTTCCGGCCAGGCCTAGCCAGCGGGGATCGTCCTGGGCCAGGGCGACAATGGCCAAGGTGAAGATTGCGAGAAGGGTGAGAAAACGACCGACGTGAAGGAGGGCAACGAGCCTCAAGTGGACAGGGTCGCGATGGGATGGCGGGGTGGGAGCCATTCGGGAAATCTATAATATTAAGATTCCCAAATCAAGCAAATAGGGGGTTACTCCGTGGCTGGAGCGGAAAATGTTGGGGCAGGAAGACACTGCGGAACATCGGTCCAGAGGGTCTCGGTGGTATTTAGGCCGAAGGTTCGTCCGGCGGATTGGAGCAGGCGCCCCGGGGTCTGCAGCAAGGCGCAAGAGTTCAGCAAGGGAATCGCGAGAAGGAGAAGAAGCGCTTTCATGGCGGGGAGAATAGGGGGAGGGAGGGCCGCGTCAATGGCGGGCAGGGCCCCACATTCTATCCCTGATCGTCGTTCAGGGCGGCGATCCGCTTCAAGCATTCGTCCTTGCCGGAGGCGAGGACCTGGCCATCCGGGGAGAGGAGGAGGTACTCGGGGACGAAGTCACCGGCGAACTTCTCGAGGTCGGCTCCCTCGAGTTTGGAGGACAGGACGGTGAGCCAGGGGAAGCCCTCCTTTTTGGCCCAGCTGAGGGCAGCGGCTTCCTGCTCGTCGTAGCTGACGTGGATCATGGCGACCTTCGTGCTGTCGGCGAGGTGCTCTTTGTAGGACTCCACCAACTGTGGAGCAGCAGCGCGGCAGGGGCCTCACCAACTGGCCGAGTAGTAAACAAAGAAGGCCTCGGGGGTGAACTGGAGGTTTGCCGGCTTGAAGACCTCGCCCTCCAAGCGGACCGTATTGCCAAGCAATTTGGCCCCGATGCCCTGGGTTTCACCGGCCGCAGGGGTTTCGGGAGCGGCTGTCGGCGGGGCGGGATCCGCCGTGGGATCCGAGGGAGTAGTTGGCTCCTCGGCGGACTGGGCGGCCTTTTTCTGCCCGGAATCACAGCTGGCCAGAAGGCCGAGGACGAGGAGGAGGAAGGGAATGAGGATGGTCTTCATGACTGGGGAAACGCGGTGCGGAAGGGGGAACTGCTTTCGACTGAGAGTTATGGAGAGCGGGAATATTCCCCGAAGCCCTCCGACGGGGTGGAGCATAGGACGTTTCGGCGAGCTGGCAAAGAGAAGCACGGGCAAATTCGCTCGCGGGGGACGGGCTGCTTGTGTTGGATGGGGGGAACAATGAAGGAACAACTCTTGCAAAGCCCGGTCTTCCACATGGCGGCCACACAGTTCGAACGGGTCGCGGATTTCCTGGAGCTGGGCGAGGAGATCCGGGAGCGCTGCAAGTGGCCGAAGCGCCTGATCACGGTGACCATGCCGGTGCGGATGGATGACGGGCGCACGGAGGTCTTCTTCGGGCATCGGGTGCAACACCATCTTTCCCGGGGTCCGGTCAAGGGCGGCCTGCGCTATCATCCCTCGGTGGACCTCGGCGAGGTCGCGGCGTTGGCGATGTGGATGAATTGGAAGTGTGCGCTGATGCGGTTGCCGTACGGGGGGGCGAAGGGAGGCATCGCCTGCAATCCACGCGCGATGAGCGACGGGGAAAAGGAGCGTCTGACGCGGCGTTTTGCGATGGAAATGCTCCCGTTCATCGGGGAGGAGGTCGATGTGATGGCACCGGACATGGGGACCGACGAGCAGACCATGGCGTGGATTGTGGATGTCTATTCGACCTACGCGGGGCACCTCGTTCCGGGCATTGTGACGGGGAAACCATTGGAGCTGCAGGGCTCCGCAGGGCGCAAGGCGGCGACCGGCCACGGGGTGGCCTTTTTGGCGAGCAGGGCCTTGAACAAGCTGGGCATCCAGGCGCCGGGGGCGACTGCGGTGATTCAAGGCTTTGGCAACGTGGGCTATTACACGGCGGAAACGATGAGCGGTTACGGAATCAAGGTCAATGGGATCTCCGACGTGACCGGGGCGATCTGGAATGATGGGGGACTGGAGATCCGGGCGCTGCACAATCATGTGCTGGAGACCGGCGGGGTGGCGGGATTCGGGGAAGCGGAGGCCATTGATCCCGGGGCGCTCCTCATGCAGGAATGCGATGTGCTGGTGCCGGCGGCGGTGGAGCGGGTCATCACCAAGGACAATGCATCCGGTTTGCGATGCCGGGTCCTGGCGGAGGCGGCGAACGGACCGACCACCCCGGAGGCCGATGCGATCATTGAAGAGCGGGGGGACATCTACCTGATCCCGGATGTTCTTTGTAACGCGGGGGGGGTCACGGTGTCCTACTTTGAGTGGGTGCAGAATCTGCAACGTTTCCAATGGGATGAGCGGGAGGTGTTGACCAAGTTGGAAACGATGCTGGAGGGGGCTTTCGAACGTTTTCAGCAATACGTGCGTGCCGAGAAGGTGTCTCATCGGATGGCTGCGTTGTTTCTGGGGATCCAGGAGGTGGCGCGGGTGAAACAAGTGCGGGGGTTGTTTCCATGAGCGAGGCCATATCGAAACATCCCGGGGGAAGGGAGGTGCGCTTTTCGCGCTTTGGACCACCTGAGGAGGTCCTGGAAATCGGGGAACGGGAATTGCCGGAACCTACTTCTGGACAAGCTCTTGTGCGGCTGCTGGCCAGCCCGGTGAATCCGGCCGACCTGAACATCGTGGAAGGCGTCTATGGGGTTCGACCGGAGCTGCCGGCCGTGCCCGGGATGGAGGGCTGCGGGGAGGTACTGCGCTGTCCCGGCGGGGAATTGGCGGTGGGTTCGCGGGTCATTTTTCTGCGCAAAGGGGGGGCCTGGGCGGAGGAGATGGTTTTGCCGACGGAGGATCTGATCGCGGTGCCGGAGGCCATCGATCCGGTGCAGGCGGCGATGCTGGGGGTGAATCCGCTGACGGCGCTGCGGCTCCTGGAGGGCTTTGTCGATCTGAAGCCCGGCGATTGGATCGTCCAGAATGCGGCCAACTCGAATGTGGGGCGTTGTGTCATCCAGCTGGCCCGGGAGCGGGGCGTATCTACGGTGAACCTCGTACGTCGGGAGAGCCTGCGGGAGGAGCTGCTGGGATTGGGGGCGAGCGTGGTCTTGTTGGATGATGAGGAAATGGTGGCCAAGGCCCTGGAGGCCACGGGAGGCCGGCGTCCGGTGCTGGCCTTGAACGCGGTGGGCGGGGACAGCGCCCTGCGCCAGATGGATTTTCTGGAGCGGCGGGGGAGCCACGTCACCTATGGGGCGATGAGTCGGCAGAGCCTGAAGGTGCCGAACAAGTTCGTGATCTTCAAGGAGCTGACCATCACCGGATTCTGGATCACCAAGTGGCTGGAGGAGAGTGCCCGGGCGAAAATCGAGGAGTCCTATGTCCTTCTTTCCCAATTCGTCGTGGAGGGAAAGCTGGAGCAGGCGGTGGATGGAAGCTATCCGCTGGAGGAAGTCCGGGCGGCGTGTCGGCGGGCCGGGGAAGAGGGGCGGGGGGGGAAGGTGATCCTGGTTCCTCGAAGGGGTTGAGGGAGGGGAGAACCCGGCGGGAGGGCACCAAGTCGGTGGAAGGATGAGGCGCGCTTGAGCCTGCTCATGGGGCGTGGGGGCTGGAGCGGAGAGAGAGGAGGTGCTCGGCGAGGCCGAGGACCTCGGCATCGGTGAGAGTTTCGTGTCCCGGCATGTCCGTGCCGGGGAGGCCGAATTTGGCGATGCGGGCGAGGGTTTCGCGGAGCGGGGGACCGTTCGGGGCGGGGTTGCTGAAGAGGAAGGGGCCGGCGTTGAGGTTGGCAGGGGGGCGTTGGAAGTGGCGGGCGAGGGGGCCGTCGCCGCGGCCGGCTTCCCCATGGCAGGCGGCGCAGTGGAGTGCGAAGAGGGTCGCCCCTTCGGCGGGTGGAGGATCGGAGGGGGTCCAGGCGGCGATGGTTTCCAAACGGGAGGACCACTCTTCGGGAGTGGTGTTGGTGAGGAAGGCGATCAGGTCGGCGCCGCGGTCATCGTCCCAGAGCCGGAGGTAGGGGGGCATGACGCTGCCGGGGCTGAGCAATTGGGGATGGAGGAAGTGGAGTTCCATCCATTTTGGGGAGCGGCGCAAACCGACCTGCAGCAGATCCGGTCCCTGTCTGCGGTTTCCAATCAGGACCGGGGCGTCCTGAAGGATCTTCGGGATGGATCGGCTGGGGCCCCAGAGCAACTCGTCGGCGGTGCCGGGACGCACGTAGCGGGAATGGCAATGGATGCAGCCCTCGGAGAGATAGACGGCTTGGCCGCGGGAAACGGGGCTGGCATTGGTTGAGGGGGGCGTGGCGAGGCTCCAAGCGAGGAGCGCGGACAAGACCACGAGAACGACGGCCGGGTGTCTGCCGGGCAGTCTGAACCGGTGACAGAGCACGGCGGCCGCACCGAGCCAAACCGCGAAGACGAACCAAGGGGGGACGAGGTGGAGGTTTGCGGCCATGCCGACGCCGAGGGCGGAGCCGATCCAACCGGCGAGGCCGAAGAGTCGCGCGGCGAGGGGGAGCGCTTCGCGGCTGGTGCGGGCTCCGGAGAGGCAGCCGGGATAGACCACGAGGGCCACGGAATAGAGGGAGACTCCGAGAGGATAGAGCCAACCGGAGAGGGCGGCGAAGGCCGGTTGACCGACCCACTGCGAGGCGACCGAGAGCAGGGCGAGGGCGGGCAAGAGGACGCGGAGCAGCCAGCCCCGATCGAGAGCCAGGCCGGCGGCGAGGGCTCCGAAGAAATGGAGGGCGGCATTGCGCCAGAGCAGATCGCTGCCCCAGGTGGCCTTTTTCAGAACGGCGGTGTGTTGGATGATGTAGAAGGCGGCCGAGTCGAGCCACACGAGGGACAGGAAGAGGAACACGATGAACCAGAACTGGCGGGGGATGGTCGGGGTGGAGGCTGACTTTGGGGGACCGAAATCGTTGTTCCGCGGGACGGTGGGGACGAACACCGCAGCGAGCCCGGCGAGGAGCACCACGGCGCCGGTCTGCCACTGCCAGGTGGCTTGGAAGAAGGCGGAGATATTGCAGAAGGCATAGGCCAGACCGGTGCCGAGGCCTGCCACCAGTCCGGCGCGTCGGGGGGACACCGTTTGACGCAGGGTGCCGGCGAGGGTGACGAGAGCGGTGAAACCGCAGACGAGAAAGCCGATCCGCAGGAGGGTGCGAGCCCCGAAGGTTTCCACCAGGCGAGGGGTGAGGACACAGCCGAGGACGCCGCCCAGGCCCATGGCGGCCATGAGGATCTTCAGGCCGTGGCCGGCATCCTCTCCGAGGGCGCTTCCCTCCAGAAAAGCAAACTGCGCGAAGAGCCGGAAGTAGCCATAGATCGCGGTGATGGCGAAGCCGGTGCGGAGCATGTTCATCCCTGTAAAACCCTTTCCAACAGTTGTTTGTGCAATCCGATGGCCTGGAGGCCGCCCACCACGAGGTCGGTTGCGGCGACCGGGAGCCAGGCCGTCTCGAGGCTGCCGCGGGCCACGCTGAGGGCCACGAAAAGGGCCACGGCGCAGCGGGCCACGGCGGTGATGAGCCATTGCATGCGCCAGGCGGCGACCGCGTTGGCGTCGCGGGGGAGGCCGCCCACCAGAAAGTAGGAAAGACCGACGGAGAAGACGAAGACGCCGACCCACGAGAGGAAGATGTTGGGGCCTGCCGGTTCGCTGATTCCCATGAGGCGCAAGGTTTGCAGGGGGAGGAACAGGAGGAGGAGTCCGGTGAGGGAGTCCATCAGGCCGACGAGGCGCTGGGCCGGAAGAAGAAGTCTGGGAAACTTGTCTTGCATTTAATTGTTCGCTGCGGATTGAGGTTCGTGTGGCTTGAGGAGTCCGAGCCACCAGCGGGCGCTGACGATCAGGAGGACGAGGCCGCAGAGGAGGCGCAGGGTGTAGAGGCTCGTCTTGGTTGGGTTGGGGTGAAGGATCCAGGCGGGGTCGGCGGCTTCAAAGAGGCCGGCGCTTGCCATGAGCACGACGTAGCCGAGGGTGGCGCCGTTCCACCACCAGAAGCCCGTCGCCAAGGGCCGCGTCCCGCCGGTGAGGACCACGGCGAGGAAGAGCAGGAAGGTGCTGGTGAACCCGGCCATGGCGAAGTGGGCGTGCGCGACGAGGACGTTGGTGAATTTGGCGGCATCGAGCAGCCCCGGCAGGAAGGTGAGCCAGCCGGTGAGGATGAGCAGGGCGAGCCAGGCCAGGGAGGCGGAGAGCCAGCGGCGTTCCAGAGGGCTCCAGGAATAGCGTCGATAGAAGATCGGGAGGAGGGCGATCCAGGCGAGAAGGAGGCCGAGGCCAATCCATTGGGAGGGTTCGCGGTGACTGATCACGGTCCGCTCGAGGAAGGGAACGGCGGCGAGTTGGAGGCCGAAGACGATCCAATAGAGGGACTCTCGCCCCGCGCCTTCGGCCCTCCGCCGACCGAGGGAGCGGGGCACGAGGAGGAGCAGGAAGACGACGGACAAGCTGGAGCCGAGGAGGCTGGCCCCGGTCGGGCCGCCGCTCTCGGGGTTGACGGGAGGATAGACCTCCGGGCGGGCGGCGAGGGCGAGGAGCACCGGCACGGCGCCGAGGGCCAGGAGGCCAAGGAGATGCGCCTTGCCGCGGCGGCCGCGAAACCAGGCGGCGGCGAGGACGCCCCAAAGCAGGACCATGGCCCCGAGGAAGAAGCCGAGGCTGCGCCCGGACCAGTCCAGAAAGATCTTGCCGCTGGTCTGGCCATCCAGCCAGGCGAGGGAACCCGCCAGCAGGGCGGCGGACCAGGCCCAGATTGCCGTGAGGCCCCAGCTGGTGAGGCCGATGGCATCCACCCCGTAAAGCCGGAACAGCCAGGCGACCAAGGGGAGGCTGGTCCAGCCGAAGAGGTGCAGGTTCAGGTGCAGGGGCATCCAGCGTCCATAGGTCCAGGTGCCCAGCAGCCCGCCGCCGGTTGGGGCGACGAGGAGCAGGGCCAGGAGGAAACCCACGGCATTTGCGGCGACCAGCCAGAAGAAGGCATGCCTCAGGGCGGTCCTGATGGAAGCGTTCTCGGGCGGGAAATTGGGGGAACTCAACATGTTAGGAGAGGATGCGGCCGTCCTTCATTTCCACGACCCGGTCACAGCGGTCGGCGAGGGAGCGGTCGTGGGTGGCCATGATGAGGGTGCGGCCGGCGCTTCTGACGAGATCGACGAGAAGGGCGAAAACCTGTTCGCGACTGTCCTCGTCGAGGGCCCCGGTGGGTTCGTCGGCGAGGATGAGTTGGGGATCGTTCATGAGGGCCCGGCAGAGGGCGGTGCGCTGGCGCTCCCCACCGGAGAGATCCTGGATGCGGTTTCCCAGTCTGTGTTGGAGTCCGGTGGCGGTGGTGAGGCGGGCGAGTCGAAGGCGGGCCTCACCCTTGGGAAGTCCTGCGGCGATGGCGGGAATCAGGCAGTTCTCGGTGAGGGTGAGGTCGGCGATGAGATTGTGGAGCTGGAAGACGAGTCCGATCCGGCTGCGGAGGAGGAGGGTGAGATCGCGGTCGCGGTGGAGGGATTGGCCGTCGTGGAGGACCTGCCCCCTGGTGGGTTGATCCAGTCCGGCGATGAGATGGAGGAGGGTGGATTTGCCGCAACCGGAGGGTCCACAGATGGCGACGAGGCTGCCGCGTTGGACCTCGAGGTCGACCTCGTGGAGGACGGGGATTTTCCCGTTCTCGTAGCTCATGGAAACGCCACGGGTTTGCACTTGGGGTGGTTGGCTCATTCGAATCGCAGGGCGTTGGCGGCGCGGATCCTCATGCCGTAGATGGCGGGGTAGAGGGCTCCGAGCATGCCGGTGAGGACGGCGAGGAAGACGACCACGCCGATCATGGAGGGTTCGAGGTGGACCTCCACATAGCCCTGGAGGAAGGGCAGGGACTTGAGGAGACCGAGGGCGAGGCGGCTGAGGAGGATGCCGACCACCGCACCTAGCAGGGCCACGACGATGGACTCCCCGACGATGAGGCCGGCGATCTGCCAGCGGGAGAACCCGCAGACGCGGAGGATGGCGAGTTCGCGGATGCGGCCGAAGACGGCCATGATCATGGTGTTGGCGACGCTGAGCCCGCCGAGGAGGAAGGCGCAGCCGCCCACCACCCAGGCGGTGATTTTCAGGATGCGGAACTGGGAGTAGTTCTGGCTGAACTCCTCGTTTTCGAGGGCGGTGAGGTTTTCGTGATTGGTTTGCACGTAGTCCTTGAACTGTCGGCGTTGGTTTTCCTCCCGGAGTTTCACCATGACCACGGAGGCGACCCCCTCCTTTCGGAAGAAGCGTTGGGCGAGAGGGAGGGGCATGAAGACCCCGCCGTCTTCGAAGCCGTTGGCGGTCCGGATGACTCCGGCGACCTCGAACTCAGCTCGTCCGATCGGCACACGCTCCCCGGCACCAACCTTGAGGAAGGCTGCGGCCCGCTCCCCGAGGAGGACGCGTTCACTGTCGTTGGTGAACCGGTCGGAAGCACCCTGCAGCCATTCCGCGTCGCGGAGGCGGGCTGCCTCGGGGCCGACCCCGAAGCAGGTGATGACCGGGTTGTTCTCGCTGGAGACGATGCCGAAGAGGACCGCCTCGGCGTTCTGGACGAAGGGGAGGTCCTCAAACTCG
This sequence comes from Verrucomicrobiota bacterium, assembly GCA_027619375.1. GTDB lineage: Bacteria > Verrucomicrobiota > Verrucomicrobiia > Verrucomicrobiales > Akkermansiaceae > JAPKDA01. The sequence continues at coordinate 31,636 of JAQCFL010000002.1, forward strand.
GCGACCGTCTCCACCGGGACGTTGCTGAAGAAGAGGTCGGAGACGTTGCGTTCGAAGACGATCAGTTCGCTGTCGCTGCTAAGAATGCGTTCGAACATCCGGATCGCCCCGCCGAGCAGGGTCACCACGCAAAGCATGGTGGCCACCCCGAAGGAGATACCAACCGCCCCGATGGTGGTGCGGATGGCGTGGCACCGGAGGTTGAGGAGGATGAGGCCGAGGAGGGACATCGGTCAGCTCGCCACCGAGGTGAGGTGGGGGGTCTCGCGGGGTTGCATGGCGGGGACGGCCGTCCGGAGGCGATCGAGGAAGCGCCACTGAGCGGGGGAGCCGGGTAGCTGAGAGACCGTTTTGTCTCCCAGCCGGTTGAGGCGTTCGATCAGTTGCAGGGCACTCTGCGCACCGCCGGCGAGGACCAAATTCGGTCGACCGAGGGCCAGGTCCCGGCCGCCGGTCTTGCCGCTGGTGTCCACCGGGCCGACGAAGTCCTTGAGGTCGTCCGCGATCTGAAAGGCGAGACCGACGAAGAGGCAGTAGCGCTCGAGGAGCTGGATGAGGCGCGGGCTGCCCCCAGTGATGATGACCGGGAGGAGCGCGGCGAGCCGCAGGAGCGGGACGGTTTTCATTCGGGCGATGGCCAGAACGCCATGCGGTGACCGGGAGCTACGGCTATCATGCAGATCGCGGCTCTGGCCCCCGAGGAGACTGAAGACCCCGAGGGCTTGATCGATGTAGCTGGTCGCCTTGAGGTGATCGGGCAGGCTCGCGAAGGCGATTCCCTCCCCAATGAGGGAGTAGGCCCGGGTGATCAGGGCGAGTCCGGCGAGGACCGCGGCGCTTTCACCGTGGGTCCGGTGGACGCAGGGTGCGTGCCGCCGGGTATCGGCGTCGTCCATGCAGGGCAGATCGTCGAAGATGAGGGAAGCCGTGTGGAAATACTCCACGGCGATGGCCAGTTTGAGGGCGTGATTTCTTTCCAGTCCTGCGGAGCGCCCCGAGGCGAAGCAGGCCATGGCCCTGCCGAGGTGCCCGGGTGGGCGAGCACGTGGGCCAGGGAGGCGACCAGCACCGGATCACCTTCGGTGGTGTCGTCGAAACCGGTTCGAAATGCCTCGCGGAGGGCCCGGAGATCGTCCGGAGACGCTCTGGCTTTCGGAGTTGCGGGGTTGATGGATGGGACATGCGGTTAGCGGATGCTCCCTTTGAGGTTGAAGCGGATCGTGACGATGGGATTCACGGTGAGGACGAGCAATTTGCGGATCTTGCCCAGTTTGAAATCCTGGTGATCGATGCGCACGGTGCCAGACACTTGGAGGTTGCTGCCGTCGCGGACAGTGGTCACCGGGAACTGGATGATTTTTCTGACTCCGTGGATGCGGAGGGTCCCCTTGGCCCAGGTGCTGCCATCTTTGGCGGTGGCGAAGCCGCTGAGATTGAAGCTGCCGGAGGGCATGGCGGCGTGTTCCAGCCACTTGAGCATTTCGTCGTCGCGCTTCACATCGCCGGTGGGAAGGTTTTTGAAGTCCCAGCTGAGATCGACGGTCTTCGGGGTGGCGGAGTTGGCGTCGCCGGTGATTTTGATCTTATACTTGGTTAGCTTGGCGGTGAAGTCGTGGCCGGTGGCTTTGACATCGACGAGGATGGCGCTCTTGGCGGGATCGACGACGAACTCGGCTGCTTGGAGCGGCTGAGCGAGGACTCCGAGGGCGAAGGCCAGGGAGAGGAATGGGGGAGACAATGGTGATTTCATGATGGTTTGATGGGGATGGGTTCAAAGGAGGTTCCGGTGGGAACAGGGAGGTCCCGAGGGAGGGAGAAACACTGCCGCCGTAGAACGCACGGAAGCGGAGAGGGGGCCGGGCAGGCTCGAGGAAACGGCCCATGATGCCTGGACCCACGGGTGCAGACCCGCGGAAAGGTCACCGGCCGTGCGTCCTGCACGGGGGCCGAGGGGATCAGAGCCGATAGACTCCGAAGAAGCTGCGCTCGGGAGCGGGAAGCGACAAGGCGGGGTCGGGCGGGGGCCGGATGGGGAGGTGGCCGGTGGCGGGATCCTGGAGAAGGGTGATGGACGATCCGATATCGCCGCAGAGCAGGGTTCCCGGGGCGAGTTTGCCATCCGCGGGCTCCTGATCCTCGGCAAGGTCAGCGACCTCTTCGACTTCCTGGTCGCAGTGGCAGGGAACGCCGGGGGTGTTGGGTGTCGAGAGCTGGTGGCAGTTGCCCTGAAGGGGGCGGGCTGCGGCCGAGGCATGAAGGTTGACCCCGAAGAGGGACATCACCTTGCACGGGCAGCTTGGCAAGATGATGCCGAACCATGCGATGATCAGGGCGGTATTGCGGAAGAAAGCCACAGCTGGTCGTTCGGAGTCGATTGTAACGGGGGATGTTCAAATTAAATTTTGCGCATTGCTGAAAAAAAGGGAGCTTCGGACGCCCCATCCCATGCCATGGCCCGGAGATACGCGAACAACCATCCCATGCCCCGCCACGGGCCCCTGCAGATTTTGAAATGGAAGCTGGGGATGTCCCGGCGGGAGGCCCCTGCCGTTCCTGATGCTCCGGACACACCGGCGGCGTGGATGGCGGTGGAGGAGTCGAGACTGGAGGCGCCGCCCATGTCCACCTGGCAGTTGACCTGGCTCGGGCATGCCTCGTGGCTTCTGCAACTGGGTGGGGCAAACCTGCTCATTGATCCGGTCTTTTCCGAATACTGTGCTCCGGTGCGCATCCCGAGCTTGCGGCGTCAGCAGGGTCCCGGCGTGCTGCCGGGGGGACTTCCCGGAATCGATGGGGTGTTGCTGACCCACAGCCACTATGATCATTTGGATCTGCCGACCTTGCGGAACCTCCCGGGAAATCCGCCACTGGTGGTGCCGGAGGGTCATCGGGAATGGCTGAGGGGCAAAGGCTTTGGGGACGTCACCGAGTTGGCTTGGGGCGACTCCTGTGCGCTCGGCAGGGGTCTCACCGTGCACGCCACCCCGGCGCAACATTTCACGGCCCGGACGCCGTTTGACCGTGACCGGGGGCATTGGTGTGGGTGGGTGGTGGAGGGCGGAGGGATGCGGATCTATTTCGCGGGAGACACGGGGTATGCACCGCTCTTCGGGGACATTGCGCGGCGGCATGCCGCGCTGGATCTGGCCGTGTTGCCGATTGGAGCCTATGCCCCGCGCTGGTTGATGCGTCCGATCCATTTGGATCCGGAAGAGGCGGTGCGGGCGCATCTGGAGCTTGGCCCGCGTTGTTCGGTGGCCTCGCATTGGGGGACCTTCCGTTTGACCGACGAGGCGCTGGGGGAGCCACCGATCTGGCTGGCCCGGGCCTGTGATGCTGCCGGGGTGGCGCGGAAGGACTTTCGGGTCCTGAAGGTGGGGGAGACGCTCAGCGGGGAGGAGGTCTGAGCCGGCGGCTTGTGGCGGGAAGCATCGTCCGATAGTCTCTGATGGAAGACATGTTGCCGCAGGAGATCATCAGGAGGAAGAGGGATGGGGCGAAGCTGAGTCCGGAGGAGATTCGGTTTTTTGTGCGGGGGATCGCGGATGGCTCGGTGGGGGAGGGGCAGATTGGCTCGTTTGCGATGGCGGTGTTCTTCCGGGGGATGGAGATGGAGGAGCGGGTGGTGTTGACCGAGGCGATGCGGGACTCGGGTGCGGTGTTGCGGTGGGAGGGTCTCGACGGGCCGGTTCTGGACAAGCATTCCACGGGAGGGGTGGGGGACTGCACCTCGCTCATTCTTGGTCCGGTGGTGGCCGCGTGTGGCGGGTTCGTGCCGATGATTTCGGGGCGGGGCCTGGGCCATACCGGGGGGACCTTGGACAAGCTGGACTCCATTCCCGGCTATCGGACCTCGCCGGAGGAGGCTGATTTCAAGCGGGTTGTGAAGGAAGTGGGTGTGGCCATCATCGGGCAGACGGCCGCCCTGGCCCCGGCCGACAAGCGCTTCTATGCGGTGCGGGACGTGACCGCCACGGTGGAGTCGATCGACCTGATCACCGCCTCGATCCTTTCCAAGAAACTGGCGGAGGGCCTGGACGGCTTGGTGATGGATGTGAAGACCGGATCGGGGGCCTTCATGCCGACCTACGAGGATTCCCGTCGTTTGGCGGAGAGTATTGTGGGGGTGGCGACGGGGGCGGGGGTGAGGACGACGGGGATGCTTACCGACATGAATCAGCCTCTGGCGTCCTGTGCGGGAAACGCGCTGGAGGTGTTGGAGTGTGTTCGCTTGCTCAGAGGGGAGCTGGGGGCCGGCCGGCTGCTCGAGCTCAGCATCCGGCTTTCCGCGGAGTTGGTTGGGCTGGGTGGATTGGGAGAGGACGCGGAGGGGATGGTGCGGGAGGCGCTCGCCTCCGGCGAGGCGGCGGAGCGCTTTGGCCGCATGGTGGCCGCGCTGGGTGGGCCGGTTGATTTTGTGGAACGGGCCGAATTCCATTTGCCGGAGGCTCCGGTGGTGAAGGCGGTCGAGGCCGGGGAGGAGGGGAGGCTGACCGGGGTGGAGACCCGGGAGCTGGGTCTGGCCGTGGTGGAGCTGGGTGGGGGTCGGCGGCAGGCCGAGGATAGCATTGATTACGCGGTGGGTCTGAGCGGCTTTTTGCCGGTGGGCGCGGCGATCGAGGTCGGGCAGGCGCTCTGCCTGGTGCATGCCCGGAGCGAGGACGACTGGGAGCAGGCGGCCCGGCGGATCAGGGCGGCCCATCGTGTGGGGGCCGGTGGTGCTGACCCCGGACCGGTGGTGCAGGAGCTGTTGCGATAGAAATACCGAGAGGGCGTTTTCCTTTGTCTGCGGTGCGGGTTAGAAGAGGCGCATGGCCACACCGCACATCGAGGCGCGAGCAGGGGATTTCGCGGAAACCTGTCTGTTGCCGGGGGATCCACTGCGGGCCAAATACATCGCGGAGACCTTTCTGGACGAAGTGCGGCCGGTGAACGGGGTGCGCAACATGCTGGGGTTCACGGGGCGCTATCGGGGGACGCCGGTTTCGGTGATGGGCAGTGGGATGGGGATTCCGTCCATCTCGATCTATGCGAAGGAATTGATCACGGACTACGGGGTGAAGAACCTGATCCGGGTGGGGAGCTGCGGGGCGGTGGGCAGGGAGGTCGGGCTGCGGGACATCATTCTTGGGATGGGGGCCTGCACCGATTCCGGGGTGAACCGGGCCCGTTTCGGGGGGATGGACTATGCGGCGGTGGCGGACTTCGATCTGTTGCGCCGGGCGGTGGAGGGGGCGGGACGCCTCGGGCTGCAGGCGCGGGTGGGGAACCTCTTCTCGGCGGACCTCTTCTACGCGCCGGATCCCGGGGTTTATGACACCATGGAACGGATGGGGGTGCTGGCGGTGGAGATGGAAGCGGCGGGACTCTATGGTTGTGCGGCGGAGTTCGGGGCGCGGGCCCTGGCGGTCTGCACGGTGTCGGATCACCTTCGAACCGGGGAGAGACTTTCGTCGGGGGAGCGGGAGTGCGGTTTTGCGGACATGCTGAAGATTGCCCTGGAGCTTTGTGCTGCGGGAGGCTGCGCCTGAAGGGGGCCGTCTTAACAACTTGGACAACGACAATTTGGGGGCTGGGGGGAGGTGCTTGCAACTTTACAGTTCGGGACGGGGGAGCCTTAATCGGGAGGGATGAGCGGGGAAGAGAAGCTGGAATTGGTCAGATTGGCGGCGGTTGCCGGCAAGGAGGCCTATGCCCCCTATTCGAAGTTTGGGGTGGGTGCGGTGCTGAAGGCCCGCGACGGGCGCTTGTTTTCGGCCTGCAACGTGGAGAACGCCTCGTATGGCCTGACCATTTGTGCGGAGCGGGCGGCGGTGTTCAAGGCGGTCTCGGAGGGAGTTCAATCCTTTGCATGTCTCGCCCTGAGCGTTCCCGGCGGGGGAGCTCCGTGTGGGGCCTGTCGGCAAGTACTCCGGGAGTTCGGGGCGGATCTGCCGATTTTTGTGGGAGACGAAAATGGTGAAATGCGCCGGGAGTTGAACCTGGCGAATTTGTTGCCCGACTCCTTCGGTCCCGAGAGCTTGAATTTCCCTTAAAAGAGGGGCTTTAGGAGCGAAAAAAGTGGCCGGTGGTCATCGGCTTTGCGGCCCTCTGCGGAGGGCCTCCGTGGCGGAAAGTGCAACTTGGTATGCTCTGAAGGGAGGTCAGGAGCCCTCAGGAACCCGGGTGGAAAACAATAATTACGGGCAAATTCACCCAAAAACGGGGAGCTTGAAAACAGTTTTTTTAAAGGATTCGCCCGGGAAACGAGAGGGCCGCTCGAAGGACTGGCAGGAGCTGGGGGCCCGGGTCGGGAGGGGGAAGCGGAGCGGGCGGAGGAGAGGCTCGGCCTAGGTCTCGGGGCACATGGCCCGCACCGATTTCTGGAACTGGCGGGGGGGGAGATTGAAGTAGGATTTCACTTCGGAGGCGAAGTGGGTGTAGTGCTTGAAGCCGAGACGCTGGGCAATTACTTGCAGGGAGTAGCCTTCCGCGACCAAACGGCGAGCCAGAAGCATCCGTTGGCGCCGGAACAATTCCTTTGGCCGCAATCCGGCAACCCGTTCGACGGCGTACTCCAACTGGCGATTGGTGAGCTGCAGTTCGTCGGCCACTCCCGAAACAGAGAAGCCCTCCGCCTCTGCCAGCTCGAGTAGATCCCGACCGTCCGGACAGGCGAAGCGCTGGCCTTTGCGCTCAAGTTTGAAAGATTCTGTGTCGGGCTCAGCCATGGATGAGGAAATTAAGTATCATAGTTTTAAAAAAAACCATTTTTCAGGGGTTCTTGTCAAGTCCTTAAGAAGCCAGTAGTTTTTTCTGTTCAAAACACCACATGCAGAAGACCTCGCCACTCCTGAGCAGCATCGTTGTTTGCCGGAATCACCAGGGAGCCGAAATAACGGCCAATATTCTAAGGTTGAGGCGCTATTCGGTCGCCTTTGAAGTCTATAATCCCTATAGCGTTCTCCAGCTGTCGGAGGTCTTGAACGATTTCCGGATCCGGGTGGGGGATCAGATTGTTTACGAGGGGAAGGCGGTCGTTTCAGGTCTGGTGAACACCGGAATCCTGCTCGTTTGCGAGGTCACCCTGGGCGATTCGTGGTTGGATGTCGGATTTTTGGCCGAGCAGGGGCAGGAGGAATCGCTGGGAGAACAGATTGGTTCGTTCCTGCATGACTGGAAGCGGGCCCATGAGGTGGATTCGGCGTTCAAGGTGGAGGTGGCGGACACCCAGAACCTCTTGTTTGGCCTCCAACGCTGGTTAGAGCAGATCGATCTCGGGATCCGCGCCACGGCGACCAAGGATCGGCACTCCCTGGAGCAGGACGTTCTTTCGCAGGTGCAGGGCAAGGTGCTGGAGGAGGTGCACGGCTTGTTTGCATCGTTTGAGAGAACGGCGCTCACCGTTCCGGAAGGGCGGGAGGCGACCCACAAGTTCTATGCGCGGCGGCAATTGCACCCGCTCTTTCTCTGTTCACCCTTCCTCTATCGCACCTTCCACAAGCCCCTGGGCTATGCGGGGGACTACGAGATGGTGAACATGATGTTGCGGGATCCCTTTGAAGGAGGATCCCTGTTTGCAAAGAACCTGAACAACGCGTTCATCCAGTCCCCGCCCGCCGAGGCGCACCGGAACCGGATCAAGTATCTGAGGACCATGCTGCGGGATGAGACCGAACGGAATGCGCGGGAGGGGCGGCGGACGAAAATCCTGAACCTGGGCTGCGGTCCGGCCCGGGAAGTGGAGGCCTTCCTGCACGACGAGGAGTTGAGCGATCTGGCCAGTTTCACCCTCCTGGATTTCAACCGGGAAACGATCGACTATGCGCAGCGGCATTTGATGCAGGCCCGGACCACGGCGGGGCGGGTCACGCCGATTAATTTCGTGGAGCGATCCGTGCACCAGCTGCTTCGGCAGGCGGTTGGCGGTGATGAGGACCTGACTTGGAGCAGTTACGACGTGGTGTATTGCGCGGGTTTGTTCGATTACCTGTCCCAGCGGGTCTGCAAGCGTCTGATCGAGGTGTTTTTTCGGCTGTTGAAGCCCGGAGGACTGCTGGTGGTCACCAACGTGGGGACCGATAATCCCAGCCAGGGCGTGATGGAATACATCATGGAATGGAATCTGATCTACCGGGATGACGCCGGAATGAAGGACTTGGTGCCGGACACGGTTTCGCCCCGGGATTGCACCTTGAAAAGGGATCCGACCGGGGTGAACTACTTCTTGGAGATCAGGAAAGTCTGATAGAATGAATCATGTTGTGAGCGGCGGGGATAGGCCCGGGCAAAAGGCGCTGCTTGGGGATCTTCGCGCCGCGTTCCACAAGGAGGAAGCGGCCGTTTTTATGGACAACTGCCGGCGGGGAGCGGTGGTGGCCATTGCGGCAACCTTTGGAGGGGCGACCATGGACTGGGTCGTCTATCCGGGATTTGCGGAGCACTTTCTTTATGTCCGCACCGCTTTCGCCTTCTTTCTGGCGGGGATCCTGGCCCTGCTTTACTGGCAACCGGCGATGCGTTTCAGTCGCGTTCTGGGGCACATGATCGTGCTGCTGCCGATCATCAACGTCTTGTGGATGATCGCGGCGTTGGGTGAAGACGAGTCGGCCTACTATGCCGGTCTGAACCTGGTGATGGTGGGTTCTGTGTTGCTGCTCCGCTGGAAGTTTACGGATTCGGTGATCAACTCGGTGCTTTGCTTGAGCGGCTATCTGAGCGTGGAGGCGGCGATCGGGACAAGCTTCGACGTGGTGTTTCGGAATTCCTTCTTCATTTTGGTGACGGGGATCATTGCCTGTGTGGGGATTTATTTTTATAACAGGCTGAGGTTCAGTGAGTATTGTCTGCGGATTGAGGTGGAGGCGAACCGGGCGGAGCTGGCCCACAACCATGAGCGTTTGCGGGCCCTGGATGAGGCGAAGACCCGGTTTTTTGCGAACATCAGCCATGAGCTGCGGACGCCGTTGACGCTCATTCTGGCTCCCGTGGAGAAGCTCCGGGGGAGTGCTGCGGTGAAGGGGGACGAAACGCTCATGCAGATGGTGGATTCCTTGGAGGACAATGGTTTACGTCTGCTTCGATTGATCAACGACTTGCTGGATTTGGTGAAGCTGGACACGGAGGAGATGAAGATGCGGCCGGAGCGTTTTCGGCCGGCAATTTTTCTCGAAGGGCTCGGTCGGAATCTGGGACCGATGGCGGATCGCAACACGGTGGCGCTGACCTGGAGTTCGAATGAAGCGGCCCAGCAGGAGGTGTATCTGGATCGGGACCGCCTGGAGAAGATCGTCCTGAACCTCGCAGTGAACGCCCTGAAATTCACTCCGCCCGGCGGGAGGGTGGAGATGAAGGCGGATGTGGAGGAGAACACCCTGCGGTTGTCGGTCGCGGACACCGGGGAAGGGATGACCGGGGATCAGATCCGGAGTGCCTTCGAGCGATTCTGGCAGGCGGATTCCTCGGTGCGGCGCAAGCATCAGGGGGTGGGCATTGGCTTGGCCCTGGTGAAGAGCCTGACCGAGTCGATGGATGGCACGGTCGGGATCGAGAGCGAATTTGGGAAGGGGACGACCTTTAGCCTGACCATTCCGCTGGTGGCCGTGCCGGAGAAGGAGAGCGAGGCGGATGAGGGGGTGGAGGTCACGAGGCAGGATGCCTTTGACGAGCTGCACACGCGGGCGCGGCTGCAGGGGGCGGCGGTGGCCCCAACGGCGCGGGAGCCCCGCGAGTTGTTGTTGAGAAAGGCGGGGAGTCGTGCGCGGGGAGATCGGGAGCGTATTCTGATCGCGGATGACGAGGCGGGACTGCGGGCGTTCCTGCGAAGCGAACTGGAAGAGCTGGGTTGTGAGGTGGTCGAGGCGAAGGATGGGGCGGAAGCGTGGGAGTTGGCGCAGCGGATGCAGCCGAGCCTGGCGGTGTTGGACATGATGATGCCGGAAATGGATGGGATCACCCTGACCCGGAAACTTCGGGAGAGCGAAGGGACCTCCCAGCTGCCCATCGTGCTGGTGACGGCACGGGCCGATGATGCGTCGCGCATTCAAGCTCTGGAGGCTGGCGTCAGTGATTTCCTGACCAAGCCGTTCTCCACGGCGGAGCTGCGGGTGCGCATCGTCAATCTGCTGGACGGACAGCGCTACCAGCGTCAGTTGAACGTGAAGAACCGGGAGTTGGGGATCGCCTTGCAGGAGATCAAGGCGAACGAGGCGCGGCTGCTGCACGCCGAGAAGTTGTCCTCCCTGGGCCGGATGAGTGCGGGGATCGTGCATGAGGTGAACAACCCGCTCAACTACGCGAAAACGGCCCTGCATGCCTTGCGCATCTACGTGGACGATCTGCCCGAGGAGGAGCGGGAGGACTACATGGAGACGGTGGGGGATGCGGAGGAAGGAGTGGGTCGGGTCATTCGGATCATCAGCGACCTGCGTTCCTTCACGAAAGGGGAGACCGCGCACCGCTTCGATGTGAGTCTGGGGACGGTGCTGGAGTCGGCGCGGCGTCTGGTGAGCCACGATTTGCAGGGAATTTCCTATGAAGCTGACCTTCCGGAAGGCTTGGAGGTGTCTGGAAATGACAATCAGTTGTGCCAGGTGTTCGTCAACCTGATGCAGAACAGTGCACAGGCGGTGGTGGCGGCGCGGAAGAGGGGAGAGGAGCCGACCATCGTGGTGAAGACCGGGAAGGAGCCCGATGGAAGGGTTTTTGTGTCGATCAGGGACAATGGTTGCGGAATCTCCGCGGAGGATGTAGAGCATTTGTTCGACCCATTTTTCACGAAACGGGAAGTGGGCGAAGGAATGGGTTTGGGTTTGAGCATTTGCCACCGCATTCTAGAGTCTCACGGAGCCAGCATCGAGGTGACCAGCGAACTGGATCGATTCACGCAGTTCACCATTCACTTCCCCACCGAACCCGACGACGACGAAGAAGAAACAGCCGAGTCTCCGGAATCCTCCGGAACGGAGCACATGGAAGAAGCCAGCCGCATACAATGAGCCAACAGACCTTGGATTACCGACAGCATCTCGTCCTCTTTGTGGATGATGAGGCGAAGACCAGAAAGTATTTCGCCAAGTTATTTGGGAAGGTGTTCCGCATCGTCCTCGCCGAGGACGGGGTGGCGGGATTGGAACGATTCCGGGAGTATCAGGACGAGATTGGAGTGGTCATCACCGACCAACGGATGCCCAACGAGTCGGGAACGCAATTTTTGGAGAAGGTGGCGCTGTTGAAGCCGAATGTGGTGCGGATTCTCTCCACGGCCTTCGCGGATATCGATGCGGCGGTGGACTCCGTGAACAAGGGGGGCATCTACCGGTATATCACCAAGCCCTGGGAGGTGCCCGAGCTGGAGGTGACCCTGCGGCGGGCGATGGAACTCTACATGGTGCGTTTGGAGCGGGAGGAATTGATCCGGCAAAAGATGATGAGTGTGGAGATCCTGGCGGCCTCGGACCGCATCATGTCTCTGGCCGCGCTTTCCGTCTTTCGGGATGGCCGACTGCGCCACGTGGGGGAGGGCCTCAAGGCGGTGGTGCGGCTGGCGGAGGATCAGCGGGATCGTGCGGCGGAGAGCGTGGCGGCGGAGGGCTTGTCATGGCGGGAGCTCTATCGGCGGCATTTGTCGTTTCTTGGATCGGTGGCGTCTTCCCTGCCGGAGAATTTGACGGAGCCTGCCGCCCTGTCCTTTGACAAGCGCTGCTCGGTGCGGGAGGTGTTGGAGGCGACGGTGGAAGTGAGCGAGGGGCGGATCGTGTGGGCGGCCCCGCGAGCCACCCCACCGGACTGGCCCGGGCCTGCCGAAGGGATGCGGATCGTGGTGGGGGGGCTCTTGAACAGCCTGGTGGAAGCCGGGGGAGGAGAGGGCCCGGTGCGTTTGGAGGAATGCCTCTCGGGGTTGGAGATCGCCTTCCCGGCGCGGCCCTTGCGGAAGCTGCTGCAGCCAGCCATGAGCACCTCGGCGGAGGAGCCTTCGCGGATCGCTCTGGAGGTCATCGGCGGCTTCCTGCGACTGGCGCACTTCGGCTGCATCTTCGATTTCCTTCCCGAACCGCAGAGTGGCGGTTGTCGGCTGCGGATCGGCTTCGACGTTTCCCGGGTGGAGCGCGCTCCGAGCGACCCCTATGAGGAACTGGCGGCGGACCTGGTCGGGAATGAGCTCTTCTGGTCGCGCTTCGTGGATTAGGGGCGCCTTCTGGTCGGAGTTATGCGGAACCCAATGAAACTCAGGGTTAAATGCCTTGTGCTTAAGACATCTTAACCATTATGATCCACCCATGACAACTTTCTCTAAGCGGCGGTCAAACGGAGCGGTACTACTGACGGCCATATTGGGCTTGGGCAGTGCGCCGGTCTGGGCGGTGGGCTTTTTCCTGCCGAACCAAAGCGTGGAGGCCACCGCACGAGGCAATGCCTGGGTGGCGACCGCGGACTCGGCGGCGGCGGTGCATTACAATCCGGCCGGACTCACCCAGCTGGAAGGACCGACGAGCGAGTTCGGACTCTATACCGTTTATCTGGGCTACGATCACGACTCGGATCTTGACGGCGAGCACTACAAGACCGACCGGGGCCTGAAGGCGGTGCCGCACCTCTACTACGCGCAACCGATCAACAAGAAGATGGCCTATGGACTGGGTCTGACCGCGCCCTTTGGTTTGGGCACGGAGTGGGACAACGACACCGTCTTCCGGGATGTGGCGATCGAGGCCGATCTCAAATATGTCCGACTCTCGGCGGTGCTTTCGTATGCGTTGACCGAGACGCTCTCAATTGGTGGCGGGGTGGGGCTCGACTACACGAATGTGACGCTGAAGCGGGGCATCGATGACGCCCTGAGTCCCTTTCCGAATGATACCCTGAAGTTTGAAGGGGACGGGACGGATCTGGTTTGGACGCTCAGTCTGCTCTGGAAACCCTGCGACGCACACTCCTTCGGTCTGACCTATCGCTCGGCGTCGGAGTTCAAGCTGAAGGGAGATGTGGAGTCCACGCCGGAAGGCTTTGGCCTGCCTGACGGCTCGGCGAACATCGACTTCAACACGCCGCAGACCGTGGCGGGCGGCTACCGGTATCGGGTCAATGATCGCTTCGACGTGGAGGCCAACGTGGAGTGGGTGGATTGGGACAGCCTGAACACGCTGACCTTGAACGGCGACGGTCTGGGCGGGATGCCGGTGCCGGTGCCCTTTGAATATGAGTCCTCCTTCATCTACGAAGTGGGGGGATCCTACCAGGTGGACGACCGCTGCCGGGTGCACTTCGGTTATGTCTACAATGAGGCTTCCGTGCCGGACCTTTTCTACAATCCCGCCGTGCCCGACTCGAACCTGCAGTCGCTCAACGTGGGGCTGAGCTACAAGTTTGACAAGGTCACCATGAGCGGGGCCTACCAGTATGCCTGGTCGGAGTATGATGTGAACGACTCGGTGCTGCCGAGCAATGGACGGTATGACAGCGAACACCATGCCTTCCTTGTTTCAGCCCGTTGGGATTACTGACGATGAGCGAGACTGAAGGAGGGATCCCCTATTTCGATGAGCTGTTCAAGCTGATTGGAAGCGACGAGGAGTGGTGCCGGGCCTTCGGCAAAAATGTCCATTGGGGCTATTGGGAGGATCCGGCGAAGGCGGATGGCAGTATAGAATCCTTTGTGGAGGCGGCGGATGCGCTGACCAGGAAGACCGTGTCGGAGGCCCCCTTGCGCGATGGCATCCGCATTCTCGATGTGGGTTGCGGGTTCGGGGGGACGATTCAGATGCTCAACGAGATGGTGAAAGACAGCCATCTCATCGGAGTGAACATCGAGGAACGGCAACTGGCGCGGGCCCGCGAGAGGGTGCAGGCGAAGAACGGCAACACCATCGAGTTCATCCACATGGACGCGAACGAGCTGCATTTCGACGAGCCCTTTGACGTCATCTTCGCGGTGGAGTGCATCTTCCACTTCAATCGGCCGAGGTTCTTCCGGCACATCAAGCGGCTGCTCAAGCCGGAGGGCCGGTTCGTGATCACCGACTTCGTGGTGAAGCGCTGGAAGATGCCCATTTTTCGGACCCTGAACGCAATCAGCCGCAATGCGACCTTGGCGACCTATGGGGACATCGATCTTTCCTACAGCCTGACCCGGTACCGGAAAGTGGCGGAAGAGGCGGAACTCCGCTGCTCGCATGATCTCGACATTTCACGCAACACCCTGCCGACCTATGCGTTCGTGCTCCGACAGATCAAGAAGGTGGCGGACGCGAAACGGTCGACACGATTTCGCAAGGCCACGGAGGGCCTGGACAAGGCGACCCGCTGGGGGATTCTGGGCTATCACGTCATCGCCTTTTCGCATCCGGAGTGAGAGGGAGGTCAGGGCAGGAGGTAGAGCGCGCCAGCCGTGAGCAGCAGGCCGCCGGCGAGGAGGTCGCGTGAGCCGAGGCGGTCGTTCGCCCCGCGGGAGCGGAGGAATTTGAGGAGCAGGCCGGTGGGGCAGCCGTACTTGCAATAGGCCAATGGGACGACGGCGGAAGCGAGCAGACCGACCACGGCGATGGTGATGCTGGACCAACCGGCGACCCGGAAGAGGTAGGCGTCGAAGGCCTCGAGGGCCGCGTTGTTGACGCCGAGACCGAGCATGACGTTGCCGAGGACGAAGGCGAGGAGGACGAAGGGCACAGCGGAGAGGAGGCGGTGGAGCTTTGGTGGCACCGCGAAGTTTGGCAAGGGGATCTTCTGCATCCACTGCTGCAGGGCACCGTGGGGACAGAGGTGGTGGCAGTAGAGTTGGTGGCCGGTGGACCAGGGGATGAGGAAGGCCGCGCCGGCCATGACGAGGCTGCCGAGAGCGGGGAGCCAGGCGACGCCGTTCTGGGCCCAGCCCGAAAAGAGGGCCATCGAAAGCAGGTCGCCGGTGAGGAGGCCGAGGTAGAGGACGAGGAGGATCTGCCACGCAATCCGGAGGTGGGCCTGGCCGCGGAGTTTGGTGAAGGACATCATCAATCCGCCCAAGGTGAGGAAGAAAAGGCCGAACTGGCGGGGGGAGACGGGGAAGGGGGGCGGAGGGCGGTCGCGGTCGGCGAGAAAGGCGTGCAGGCGCCGCCGGACGCCCTCGACGAGGGCCCAGCTGCTGTGGGTGGCGCCGGAGACCCCCTCGATACCGGCTTCCTCGAGGTCGAGGCCGGCGACCTTCCCGATGGGCCAGCCGTTGAATTGGGCGAGGTAGGCCTCGCCGTCGAGCATGCGGTCAAGATACTCGTCGTTGTCGTAGCTCTTCCGGAAGCGGAGGGCTCGCACGGTCTCCGCCTTGGCGTCCAATAAAATGAGCGTGTCGGTGGGGCCCTGATAGCCGAGGAGGTGATCCTGCCCGGGGGAGGTGCGCAGGGCGTGGGCGATGAGGGTTCCCTGCGCATCCTTCACCTGTTGCACACCCTCCCGTGCGGGATGCGCGGTGAGCGACCGTGCCTCCGGGAGAAGCAGCTGGACCTCGACGAGGAGAATTTCGGTGGGAAAGAGGGCGGAGTCGCGGATGGTGGTGCCGCCGAGGCGCCGGGTGACGGCGCTGACGATGCCGCTCGAGGTGAGGGTCGCGCCGCTGACCGCATCGATTTCAGGCCGGCCGGGACTGCCGAGGGTGAGCCCGTGGAAGCCGCGCCAAAAGGGCCCGCTTTTCGCGACCGTGGCGACGTGGTCCGCGGTGTCCTCGGAGGAAAGGAGCGCTGCTCCGGTCACCCGCCCGGTGGGGTCGAGGGCCACGAGGACGTTGCTGGGGCCGGTGTAGCCGAGGATGTCATCCGCCTCGGGGGAGGTGTGGAACACGAGGCCGAGCTGGCGGCCGTCGGCGTCCTGCACCGTCTGGATGTTGTGGGGCGGGGTGCGTGGGCCGAGCCTGGCGGCGGTGGGAAAGAGGGAGCGGGCCTGCTTCACGGTGAGGGCGGTGTCGCGCTGGGCGCGGAGCCTCTGATGCTGCTGATGCATCAAGAGCGCCGCTGCCAGGACCACGGCGAGGCGGTAGAGGCGGGGGAGGACGCGGCGGATTCCCCGGAGCACGGCGCCGATCATTTCACGGGGACGAGCTGGACGCAATCTGCGTGAAGGAATCCGCTGCCGGTGGGGCCGGTGATGGTGACCGAGGCGGGGAGGACATCGACAAAGTCATAGCTGCCGACGACCTGGTAGTTCTTTGCGGAAGGTTCCTTGCTGAGATCGACGGGGACTTCGGAGGATCCCTTGCCGTGGGCGATGGTCAGCGTGGCGGTCTTGCAGCGGTTCTCGTGGGGCCGCAGGTAGTAGCGCACCTCATAGCGGCCGGACTTCTTGACCCGAATCGGGAAGGTCGCGGACACCCCGTCACCCGCACCGGCGTAGGCGTAGCTGTTGTTGACGGTGGGCTTCAGGCCGTCGCCGTGGCTCCATTTGCCCTTCAGCCGGGCGGCCTGATCATCGACGACGATGCCGGCCAGGCTGTCGGAGGGGAGGCCCCGGTCGATCGCGGAAGGCTGGGCGGCATTGGCCGGCAGGTAGAGTGTGCCGTCGGGCGAATCGCGGCGGAGGGCCCCGGGTTGCTGGAGGAGGGCGATGAGTTGAGGGAGGTAGTTCTCATAAACGCCGCGGGGGGTGGTCTTCCGGGTGGTGGCGATCCAGGCAGCCTTGCCGACCACCTCGCCCATCATCCCGCAGGTGCGCATGACCCGGACCGTGCCGAGGACTTCGTGGGTGACGGAGACGCAGCGGCCGGCCATGAAGAGGTTGGGGATGTTGCGCGAGTAGAAGCAACGGTAGGGCACGGGATAGCCCACCGAGCGGTCCACGCCCTTGCCGTGCACGGCGACGGAAATGAAGGGATTGTCCTCGAAGCCCTTGAGGAATTCCTTCTTCGGATAGTGGAGGTCGATGGACCAGGTGGTGGGGACACAGCCGTCGGGAAAATCGCGTTTGTTGACGACATCCTCCTCGGTGAGAATGACGTCGCCCAGAAGCCGGCGCGACTCACGGGTGCCGCCGATGTAGGCGAGCCATTGCAGACGGGCATTCTCATTGCCCTTCTCTGCTTTGATAGCGGAAAAGGCGCCGAAGACGGCCCGCAGGTTCCAGTCGCGGATGAGTTCGAGATCGTCCAGAGGGTGGTGATCGAAGCCGCTTTCCCAGAACCACTCGCCCTTGAAAAACTTCGATCCGGGGCCCTTGGAAGCCCGGGTCTCGGGGAATTGCTCCGTGGTAAGCTCCAGAGCCCAAGGGGTTTCGGGCCAGGCTTGCGGGCTCCGGCCCTGCTCCCAGGACCACATGTTGGAGGTGCCCATGTGGCCCTCTACGGTCATGTCGAAATCGGCTCCGGCGAGGCCGCCGATGGTGCCATGGCCGGTGGCGTCGCAGAAAAGGGTGCCCTCAAAGCGCCGCTCGATGCTCTTGCGGACGTCGAGGGCGACCACCGCAGCGATGCGACCGTCCTTCATTTCCACGCCGTGGGCAAAGTGGCCGAGGAAGAGATCGAGAGTCTTTTCACCGGCCACGACCGCTGCCTTTTTGCCATCCACGAAATCGGCGGCGGTGCCGGGAGAGTCTGGGGCCCGGTCGGTGAATTCTTCGATGATGTCGCCGATGTGCGGATACTTGCCGAGGCGGATGTTTCCCTGGGCCCAGACGCGCACCTCGGAGGATCCATTGCCACCGAGCACTTCGCGGTCCTGAATGAGGGCGACCTTCAGCCCCTGCCGGGCGGCGGAGATGGAGGCCCCCAGTCCGGAATAACCGCCGCCAATGACGACGAGATCGTAGGGGCCCTCGGTGGTGACCGTTTCAGGCAGGTTGAGGAGTTCGCGGCGGAGTTTGACGAGTTCCTCCCCGCCGTCCGGGGGTTGGGCGTTGAGATTGGTGGTGAAGAGGATGGCGTCGCAGCGGCCGTCGAAGCCGGTGAGGTCGTGCAGGGAGAGGGTGACCTTGGTGTCGATCACCGGGAGCACCCCGCCATCGTGCCAATGCCACTCCGCTCCCTTGGTCCCGAAGGTCTCCCTGAGTGGTGTTCCGTTGACGAGGAGCTGAAACTTTCCGGGGGCGCCTTCCGCGGCCCAAGGGGCGACCCAGTCCTTGGTGCGGACGAAGATGCGGTAGGTGCCGGTCTCGGGCAACGCCACCGTGGTAGTGGCGTCGGCCACCGGGGTTCCAAGACCATGGGCGAGAAGGTAAGGCGAACCCATTTGCAGCATGAACTGCGTGTCCACTTTCCAGCCACCGGGATCCCCGAAGGCCTCCGCTTCCACGAGGAGGGATCCGGCACGGAGGGGAAGGACGGTGAGGCAGACGAGGAGGCCGAGTGTGTTGCGGATCATGGGGAGGGTGGCTTGTGGTTGGGCAAGAGCGGCTGTTGCGGCACCAATGTTGTTACAATGTGGCTTCAGGCCGAGGCAAGCCCGGGCTCGTTCCCCGCCGATCATCGCGGGTTGCCAAGGTATTTATACTGAGATCATCTCGATTGTGACAGTCCGGCCTCTGGGCGAGGTGCTCCGGTGTGGTATCGACACGCCATGGGGCTGGGGCATCATACCGCGATGAGAGCTTGTTGGATCTTGCTGGTGATGGGGCTGTGGGTGGGCGCGGTGCAGGCGGACGACCTCCGCGTGGCGACCTTCAACATTCGCTATGACGCCTCGGGTGATCGCGGAGAAAGGGACTGGAAGGCGCGGCGGGATCTGGTGGCGGAGACAATCGGAAAGATGAAGCCGGACGTGTTGGGTCTGCAAGAGGCCATGGACAAGCAAAAGGCCTATCTGGAGAAGACCCTGCCGATCTACGGCGTGGTGGGGGTGGGTCGCGATGATGGCAAAACCCGTGGCGAGTATTCGCCGATTTTCTACCGCAAGGATCGCTTCGAGGTGGATGACAAGGAACTAGGGACCTTCTGGCTGTCCGACTCGCCGGAGGAACCTGGATCGATGTCCTGGGGCAATTCCATTCCGAGAATCTGCACTTGGGTGCGCCTTACCGGGAAGGTGGGCGGTGCGAGCTTCTACGTTTTCAACACCCACTGGGATCACCAAAGCCAGCCGTCGCGGGAGCGGTCCGCAGTCCTGATGGCGGAGCGCATCGCGGGGCGGAAGCACGGAGAGGAGCCGGTGGTGGTGTTGGGAGATTTCAATGCAACGGAGACCAATCCGGCGATGGTGAAGTTGCTGACGAAGCAGGCGGTGGAGACGAATTCCCTGCGGGAGGCCTTCCTGCTTCTGCATGCGGATCAGGAGAATCGGCGGACGGGACACGGATTTGGAGGCGGCATGACAGGAAAGGCGATGATCGATCACGTCCTGATCACCAGGTCGTGGAGCGTTCGGGAGGCCTGGATCGAGTATCATCGTCGCGGGACGATGTGGCCCTCCGATCATTTTCCGGTCGCCGCGGTGCTGTCGCTGGAGCCGCCCGCGGGAGAGAAGTGAGATTCTGCGCGAATCGGGAAATCAACTGGTGCTGAGGGCCGGGCTGGAGAGCATGGTGTCGTCGTCGGTCCCAAGGTGCTTGTCGGGTCCGGCGGAGCGGACCTCGAGTTGATCGGGTGAGAGGATGTGGAAGTGAAACGGTGAACCCCAGCGATCACAGAGTTCGCCATCGATGCTGATGGCGGGGTGGTCACGGGGAAGGGGGGCGTGGAAGTGGTTGTTTCCTCCGGAGAGAGCGTTGGTGATCTCGCGGTTGGTCCCGTCGGGAATCTCATGGAGGACGTTCCGGTAGGCCGCGAAAAGCGCAAGCAGGATGCGGAGGTCGTTCTCGATGTTGCCGGTCGTTCGGTTGAGCCCGTCGGCGAGGAGGGAGCGTTTCGGGTCGTGGGGAGGCACGGTCGGGGCGGTGGCCACGGGAGTAGCGGGGGGGTAGTGAAGGACGGGGAGCGGCATGAAGTCCTCGGTGAGGGAGACATCGCGGGGTCGCCAAGGGTTCCACAGGACGATGAGGACGCCGGTGATGATCAGGAGAAGTGCGAGGGCGGGGCGCATGGCGGGTGGTCAGGAAAGGACGTCGAGCAGCCGGAGAGCAGGAAGCGAGTCGATCCGAGAGGCGAGGGTAGGGGGAGTTTCGGACCCAAATAGCAGCGGAAGCGCTGAATTTGGGCCGGTCAGGAGGGGGCCGGGAGGGGTCATAGCAGGGGGGATCAGTGGAGGATCTGCAAAATACGTAAATATTAATTATCGACAAGAGAAAGATGATTTCGGGATGCTTTTCCGATCAGCAAGGCGGGGGGCGGATTTGTAATAGAGCTTCGAGACCCCGGTGGTTACAAGATGCGGCAGATGGAAGGACTCTTGATCGGATTGGTGGCCGTGGCCCTCTTGGCTCTGGTGGTTTGTGCGTTGATTTACAACGGCTTCGTGAGCCGACGCAATGCGGTGCGCAATGCATTTGCCTTTATTGATGTGCAATTGAAAAAACGTTGGGACCTGATTCCGAACCTGGTGGAGACGGTGAAGGCCTATGCGAGCCACGAGAAGGAAACGTTCGACCGGGTCATCAAGGCGCGCCAGCGGGTGGAGTCCTCGCCGGTGGGGACGCGGGTGCGTTTTGAAAGCGAACAGGATCTCGGAGCGGGGGTCTCGCGACTGCTGATGCTGGCGGAGGCCTATCCGGAGTTGAAGGCGGGCAACCAGTTTTTGAACCTGCAGCGAAACCTAACAGAAATCGAATCGCAGTTGGCGGCTTCGAGGCGGGCCTACAATGCGGCAGTGACCGATTGGAACGAGGGGGTGGAGATGTTCCCGGGCAGCGTCTTTGCGAAGGTGTTCGGCTTTGGGACGGCAGATTGGTTCGAGACGCCGTCCGATCAACGAAAGGCGCACGATGTCCGCTTCTGACCATTTTTCGCGGGATCTTGCTGGTGGCCGACTTCCACAAGGAGTTCCATGGCGAGTTGGCGGTGCTGCCGGACGTGGCAGAGAAGCACTTCGGTTGGTTTGGGCGGAAACTGCAGACGCTGGGAGGCAATCTGCAGCGGATGGAGAATCCGGAGTTTGAGAAGGCCTTCGTGGTGCGGGGCGCAGATGCGGTGGAGGCGCGCTACATTCTGACGCCCGACATGCAGGAGAGGCTTCTGGCGTTGCGGGGGCGATTGAATGACGGGGTGCGCTTCGCCTTCAAGGAGTCACAGGTCTATATCGGCTTTTCGAACAAGGGAAATTGGTTCGAGGGCGACCTGAAGCGGACCGCGCATGATCGCGGACAGATGCGCGAGATCCTCGGGCAGATGGCGTGCTGCTTCAACATCGTGCAGGACCTGAATTTGAACACACGGATCTGGACGAAGGAGTGAGGAAAGGGCGGCTGGGAATCCTCGTCGTGAGGACACTCCGGGATGATCCGGCGGCAAGGAAGAGACACCGCCAAAATGTTGTTAGACTTTCGCCGGACGAGGCTGCCGCGATCGTCGAGAAGGAATCAAACCGTCACCTAGGGCTCCTCCCTTCCCAAGTTGATGTGCCGTTCGACAAGGAACTGAAATTTCGGCGCTTGCCTCGTGGCCACAGCCTTATCCTCCGGGTGCCCGCGCGGAGAGGCGTCCGGCTCGGCCTTGGGTGCGCTTGACAAGGGGCCAAGGAGGGGGTGGATTGTGGTATGAGCGGATGGATTGGACGGGTGTTGGGGTGTTTGCTGCTGCTGCTGGCACCGTTGCAGGGGGCGGAGACGGTGGAGTTGCTGAGCAGTGAGGGACGGAAGCTGGAGGCGGTCTTGCTGGAGCGGGGGAAGGATGCGGTGAAGGTGGAGGTGGGGCGGAAGATCTATGTGCTGCCCTTCGACAAGCTGGCGGCGGAATCGGTGGCCCTGGTGAAGGCGGCGAACCTCCCGGTGATGTGCAACTTTGATATCCAGGTGGACCTGAAGAAGCGGGGGGACAAGGTGGAGCAGATGCGGAATGAGACGGTGCGGGTGGGGAATGAATTGGTGACCCAGGTGCTGACCGATTCCTACCGGGTGGACGTGGTGGATGGCGAGGCGACGGTGCGAAATCGGGATGTGGCCGATCCGAGTCCCGCAGGGATCCTTTACGTCGCGGTGTTGTGCAACGGGAAGAACGGCCACAATGTCATGCGATTGGATCAGTTTGCCCTCGCCTCGCTGGATCCCCTCTCAGCGAAGGAATTCGAGGTGACGAAGTCGAAGAGTTGGCACTCGGAGCGGGGGAGAAATTTTGGGAAGGGGAGCATTAAAGTGGAGGGCAACTATGCGGGCTATGTGGCGGCGGTGGTGGTGGACGGGAAGATCGCGGCGGTGAAGACGAGTCCGCCGAAGTATGAAGAGGAGCCCGAGGAAGTGCGGCGGCTCATCGGCCTCGCCAAACCGGAGAAGAAGGGGATTTTCCCCACACCGAAGTAGCGGCTGGGCGACTCACATTGAAGGCGATGGACGGTTAGTTCCCTTGGCCTGCCCCTACGGCCCCACCGCTTGCCCGCCCCCCGTCGCTCCCGCAGACCAAACTCCCGGCTGTGCTTCAAATCCTCTCGTCACGACGTCCATACCGAAAGCCCCCGCTCCCCATCCCCACTCTCACCCTGCAAAGTGCTTTTTTGTTCACCTTGTTCGCCTGTTTGCCTTACCCAAAAAAAATACACAACCGATGCCTAAACCATATCTGATCCTTAAATACCGGAGTTATCCAACTTCGACCCCACCTACCCAACCAACACAGACCTTAACCGCTTATCCCCAAACCCTTATCCACAATCTTGCCAAGTCGCATATCCCCGCTAAAGTCGCTCAATAGTACTGTTCTGCCAATGAAGATGAATCTCGTGTCCCCTACCATCAGAGCCCTTCCGATTCTCGTTGCCTTAGTTCTCCTCGGCGGTTGCAGCGAAGATAGCAAGCGGGTGATCCGAGTCACTACGCAGCTCTCTGGTGCTTCGCCACACGAAGTAATGGAAACGTTGGTGCTACGCATAGAGTTCCAATTGATTGGATTGCCGGGCGTCGATTCGATTACTTCAATCAGCTCGATCGGGAGTCTTGAGACCTACGTCCTCGTAGCGCAGGAAGGGGACATCGATGAAATGATCACCCGTGTGGAGGAGGAATTATCAAACGCTGAGCTTCCGTTTGCAGCGACCGCCCCCACCGTGGAACCATTGCCGTCTACCACGAGCATTCCAGCAGTGAGCCCAACTGACATTTATTGCATCGTGGTCGATCTGGACCTGGAGGCAATTGCGCGCTACGGCATTTCGCACTCGAAGGTCGTTTCGGCCATGCAGGAACAAGCTGGCGGGAGTGCTTCCGATATGAGCCGATTGAAGAGTCTACGTGCGATCCACTTCTCCAACATCGGCAACCGCACGGTTTCGCTAGAGGAACTGGCGGAGATTCGAGTAGAGAAGCAGCCCAGCCATGTCGTCACGCGTTGGCCGACCGAGGACTAGTAATGCACAATCGGGCAGAACAAGACGCAGCAGAGCAACAGATGGGGCGGCCTTGTACTCGGAACTGTAGGGGCATTCAAGTGTCTATCGAGCAGCGACGCGCCCCCTCGCCCCATCTGTGCCTGTGCTATGACGTTGGCAATGAATGAATAAGCAAAGCCTCGGTTGGATGCTTCTGGTGGCCGGAATTGTCGCAATCGCTTCAAGCTGGTTCAGCATTCGGCCATCTTCAGCGCACCGTTATGACGAACTCACTGACCGCGAAGCTGCGGCACCAGGTTGGGTGACAGCCGAAGGGTGGGTCATGAGCAAGGACGATGAGGGCTTCACCGCCTTAGCCCTCATCTTCGTGGGGCCCGGATCGATGACCTGTCCCTTGTTTATGTGGTCCCTTGGTTTTGTGCTAACACTTTTCTACACCGATCCTTTGGCCATTGTTCCTGCCCCAGTTCAAAGCAGTGTCCCGTTGTTACGCAGGGCCGGTTTTGGCTTGGATTCAAAGCTGGATAACTTCATCGTTTGCCCAGTTCGGATTTGTAACGCATCATGTTGGCAAGCGACCCCACAAGGACGGCGAGGAAGGGAAAATTTCGGCACGTGGCGTCCTGTCTCCTGCCGCAGATGTTGATCGGGCTTCTGGTCCTCGGGATTTGGCGCGGCGGGTTCTGGCTCATGCCGCTGACTGTCTTCCTGATGGTCCTGGTGCCGATTCTGGATTTGCTGACCGGTTGGCAGGATGACGAGCATTTTGAGACGAGCGATTTTTCGCGGGCCCAGGTTGTGTTGCTCCGTTGGAACACGCGATTGTATGCGGTGGGATACATGGCGGCCCTGGTCTATGTGGTGCTGAACATTGATCGCTTCAGTGGGCTTGAATTCGGGTTGCTGGTCAGCGGGATGGGACTGGTGGGAGGGGTTGGTTTCGGCTGCGCTCATGAATTGCTGCATGCGCCGGGCCGGATCGACCAGACGCTGCAGAAGATCATGACGATTTTCCTGTTCTATCCCCACTACAAGCTCATCCACATCCGCAGCCACCATCACCATGCCGGGACCGATCATGATGAGAACACGGCCTGGATGAACGAGAGCATCTACTCCTATATTTTCCGCACCATCCCCGGTAGCATGGTGCGGTGCTGGCAGATGGAGGCGAAGCGCCACCGGGCGGTCAGCAGGGAGTCGTTTTTGAAGGGTTTCCTAATGAACAAGATGGTTCCCTACGCGCTCGGCCAGGTGATTCTGCTTGTGGCGCTTTGGGTGTTTGCGGGGCCGATGGGATTGTTGTTCTACGCGGCGCAACTTGTGGTTGGGCACCTCATTCTCGAGTCGGTGAACTACATCCAGCACTATGGACTGCTGCGGAAGTTGAGGGATGGAAAGTATGAACGAACCGGGCCGGAACATTCCTGGGACACCTACCATTTCTTTTCCAGCTACGTCACCTTCCGCGTGGGACATCATTCCTATCACCACATTGCGGTGCAGCCCTACTACCTTCTGGATCCTGAACCAGAGGCCCCGAAGTTGCCGGTCGGCTATTTTTGGGCGATTCCGATCGTCCTCCTGCCTCCGGTCTGGCGGCGTTGGATCAATCCGCGGATCGAGGCTGCGGGCGAGCAGATCGAAGCGGCCGCGGGCTGAGGGCGGGCCTGAATAGATGGCCTGTCCCTTGTGCTGGGGTCCCCGCGTTCGATTGCAATACGGACGGGCAGAGTAGACACTCCCTTCCGGATGGACGAGTCAACGAAGACAAAGGCCCTGCGACTGCGCAAGGAGGATGCCGTGCAGCAGATTCTGGCGAAATCGCGCTCCACCAAGGAGGTCGCGGAGGAGTTCGGGATCTCCCACCAGGCTGTCTCGCTCTGGGTTCAACGCTACAAGAAGTCCGGCACCCTCCAGGTCGAACGGATGGGACGCAAAAAGATTCCCCCGTTCACCCTAGCGGAGAGACGCCAATTCTCCGCCATGGTGATCGCCCTCTACAAAAAGATGGGCTATCGTCTCGGAGACAATGTTCCGGAAGTCGATCAGATCGAGAACGCAACCCTGATCGATTTTCTCAAGCAAATTTCCGATCGACCGCCTTCTGCACACCAGGCGCACAAGCTCTTGAAAGAGCTCAACCTGCCCCCACACAGTAATCCCTTCACCCGGCTCGACGAGGATGATCAACGGGCGAAAACGTTCTATCCTCTTCATGATCCGTTCAAAGCGCCGTCCCCCGAATCCACTGCCGCATCTGGCACGGACCAGCCCGGCACCCGGGACCATCTCGACGAGGCTGCTCCGAGCACTTCGGAGGAATACGACCAATGGATCAAGGACTCCAAGAGAATCCTCAAGGAGCGAGGGATCGACTACGACCCGGTTCAGATGCGCGTCCAAAAGCCCACAAGTCCCGGCGGACGGGGCGGCAAGCAGACCAAGGGGGCCTCACATACTCCTCCGAAACGCCGCAAGAAAAAGGCTCGAAAACGCCGCTGAGGGACTCGTTTCCAATCGACCCGAACAGTCTGCCATCGACAGCCGGGGGGACTGAATTTGTCTGGGAACTCGTAGCTGGGAACTGGGATCTATGTACACATCCCGGAGGGATCCCGAGCCATTAGCCGGTGGTTGAGGAGCCGCGCGACGACATCACCGGTCAACCGGCCCACGCGCTCCCGACCCTGGCAAGGGTCGTAGCCGCCGGGAGAGGTGCAGGGCGGATCGTCCGCCGCTGGCACCCCTGCCGGGGTGCTCTCTTCCGTTGAGCCGCCATTTCCCGGGGTGGTCGTCGCTTCACTCCTTGACCCCGCGCTAATGGCTTTGATCCCTCCGGGATGTCGAATCGCCCTTCAGGCAAGCTCTCGCGAGCCTCACTCATGGCCTGGGAAATAGTTTAAGAGGAAAAGGGATTGATCACGCGGACTCCGGCATAGAGCTGGCCGTGGTTGAGGTCTTCGGAGTAGACGGTGGCACATCCGAGCTCGACGGCGGCGGCGATGATGGCGCCGTCCCAGTAGGAGATCTGATGGCGCTTCCTGATCGCAAGGGCGGACCAAAAGAGGGCGTCCGTCAGAGCGAGGACGGGATAGGTTTCGAGGGACTCGAGAATCCGGATGACCGTGTCTTCGGGGAGTCGGAGCTTCGCGGTCGCGTTGACGTAGAACTCGGCGAGGACTTGGACGGAAAGTGCGCCTCCGTCCTTGGACAGGAGTCCTCTGGCGATGGTGCGCTTCTCCCGTTCTGCTGGCGCACCGGAGGCGGCGTAGAGAAGGATGTTTGTATCCAGGAAGAACTCAGCGTGCATGGGCATCGTCGCGCTTGAGGCGATCCCCGGCGGCAAACTCGGGCAGTTCATCCATTGCCGCGAAGAGCGTCTTGGCTCGGTCGCGGGCGGTCATCTGGGGTCCGGCCAGAACGTGTTCCAAGCCCTGCAGGACCAGCTCACGCAGGGTGGTGCGGCGTTCGGCAGCGAGGACTTTGGCCCGGTGCACGAGATCGTCGGGCAGCTCAATAGTGGTTTTCATCACCCGTAGATACAGCTTTACGGGCAAGCTGTCAAGAAGCCGGCCCCTACACCACATCCATGTCGTCGAACTCCATGTCGTCGCCGCCGGAGGAGTCGAAGTCGACTTCGCGGACGCGTTTGGCGTCGCGGATGAGTTCGACGTGTTTGCGGATCATTTCGCGGACGGTGATGCCGTCGGGGATGGCCCGCATATCGACCACGGGGTAGGTGCGGTCGGAGGTGGCGAGGTGGATGGTGGAGAGGTTGAACATGCGCTGCACGAAGGGGCGGTGGATGGTGGTGTCCTTGACGCGGTAGAGTTCGACCTCGTCGATCTCCTGGTTGAAGACGCCCTTGTAGAGGCGCAGGCGCTGGGTGGTGACTTCGAAGACGGTGCAGCGGATGACGAGCCATTTCCAGATCATGTAGCCGA
Source organism: Verrucomicrobiota bacterium (assembly GCA_027619375.1). Classification (GTDB taxonomy): domain Bacteria; phylum Verrucomicrobiota; class Verrucomicrobiia; order Verrucomicrobiales; family Akkermansiaceae; genus JAPKDA01. Next base: position 58,916 of record JAQCFL010000002.1, read on the forward strand.
GGGGGATGGCGGCTCCGATGATGACGGGGGCCAGCATGAAGGACCCGGCGATGAAGGCGGCGATGAAGGCGGCGATGAGGAGGAGGCAGGCGCTGAAGACCCAAAAATTCAGGAGTTGGGAGGGGCTGCCTTTCCAGACGGTATCTTCATCGGACATGGCGGGAGAGTCGGGCTTGGGGGGCGGGGTGACAAGTAGAGAAGCGCGGGGCTTTTGTAACTTCGGCGCTACATGCGGGGGAAGTTGTTCCGGTAAGCCTCGCCGCCGCCGGCGAGGAGGATCTGGGGAGCCTATTTGCCCGGGGCGCGCAAGGTCACGGTGTTGACGACCACGCCATTGACGTCGTGGTGGAGGAGGAGGGCGCCCTGGCCGTCGGCCTTGACGGAGACGAATCCGCCTTTGACGCGGAGAAACTGGTGGGGCGGCAGCTTGCGATCCTGCGACCAGCCCCCAGCGTGTTGGTCGCTGGCGGGGCCGGAGCCGAACTCCTGGAGGCCGGTTTCGGGGTCGATGGAGTGGTATTGCCAGTGGCGGTCGCCATTGATGACGACGCAGCCGGAGATGGAGGAGAGGAACTTGCGAAGACGTTCGCCCTCGATGGCGAATCCCCCGTTGGCGTGGTTGTCGTTCTTCTTCTTGCGATCGGGACCGACCACGGGGGTGGCGCTGACGAAGAACTTGTTGGTGGCGTCGCTGTCGCGCATGGTTTGCTCGATCCATTTCCATTGTTCCGCGCCGAAGATGCTCTTGTCCGGGCCGTCCTTCATGTTGTTGGGGCTGCGGTATTCGCGGCCTTCGGGAAACCAGACCTGCACGTGTTTGCCCCAGCGGAAGGTGCGATAGGGTTTGTCGCTCTGCGGGATCTGTTCGCGCCAGACCATGAGGCCCTGCTCCCAGGTGAGATCGCCGTAGGTTTGGCCGGGCCAGCAGTCGTTCATGAGGACGTCGTGGTCATCGTGGAGCCAGTAGGAGGGGACCTGCCGGTGAAATTCGCGGAGGTTGGGGAGGGCGTAGATGCGGTTCCACTTGTAGCGGGCCGTGGCGAGATCCTTGGCGAAGGGATTGGGCTTGTCGTAGTAGAGGGTGTCGCCGGTTTGCACGAAGAAGGAGGGCTTCAGGGTGAGCATGGACTTGTAGATCTTGTGTCCGTTGGCGAGGTCGTCGCGGCGGGGGAAGTCCTGGCAGGTGGAGACCACGAAGGTGACGGGTTGGTCGGCGGCGGGGGCGGGGGCGGTGCGGAAGCTGCCGGTGATGGAGGCGGTTTCCAACTCAGTGTTCTTGGCCCCAGCGATGGCGACTCCGTGGATAGCAAAGAGATATTCAGAGTCTGGCTTGAGGTCTGTCAGGGAAAACTGATGGCAGAAATCCGTCTTTTTGCTGACCTCCGGATGTTCAGGAGCGAGGACAGTGCCGAGATGACTTAGCATGATGGAGAGGCCGCCTGCAGCTCCCGGCACCGACCACTGTTTCGGTTCCTGGTCATCCCACTGGTCGATGCGGCGGTCGGCCTCGGGTCGTTCGGTGAGGCGGACCCAGAGGACGGCGCTGGTATCGGTGACTTCGCCGATCTTGACGCCATCGGCGAAGCCGACCGCTTGGAGGGGGGTGGCGAGGAGGGCGAGGAAGAGGAGTGCTTTCACGGGGAGGAAACTGGTGGGCGGGTGGGAATTTGTCAGCTGTGTTTGTGAGGCCGGGGGGATCTGCGCGTTGTGGACGGGGAGGAGAGGGGAGGGAGGGGCGGTGGTGGAACCGCCGACGCCCCGCAGGGGCGCCGCTACGCGGAGTGGAGGATCGCGGAGGGGCCGCGCAAGAGCGGTGTCGACGTTCGAAGACTCACTCTGCCAACGCAGTCCAAAATGCCTCAGGCGAGGAGGGCGATCTTGCGGATGAGGAGGAGGCAGGCGAGGGCGATGACGAGGCAGAGGGCGCGTTCGACGCCGCGGCGGGACCAGCGGAGGGCACCGTGGGTGGAGCCGAACCAGGCGCCGAGGGCGACGGCGGGGAGGAGGACGAGGAGGGTGGTGAGGCCGGGGGGCCAGCCGTGGGCGAGGGTGCGGCTGCCGAGGCCGATGGCGGAGTTGATCCAGATGAAGACCGTGCCGCAGGCGGCGGCCTGCTTGGCATCGCCGCGTCCTAACAAGCGGATGATCGGCACCAGGTAGATGCCCCCGCCGATGCCGACCACGCCGGCCACGAAGCCCAGAAGGCAGCCGATGAGGATGCCCACCGACCACCAGAGGGCGGGGGAGGTTTGAGGGTTGGTCCCGGGTTCCCGGAGGGGCCGGAAGGGGGCGAGGAGGAGGCGGAGGAGGACGGCGAGGAGGGAGGCGAGGAGGATCCCGAGGAAGACGCCCTGGGGCAGGACGAGACGTCCGCCGAGCCAGGCGCAGGGGATGGAGCCGAGGAGGAAGGGGGCCAGACGGGTCCAGGAAAAGTGGCCGCCGCGGATGAAATTGACGCTGCCGATGGTGGTGGCGAAGAGGTTGAAGGTCAGCGAGATGACGGGGATGGTGCCCATCGGGAAGGCGGCGATGGACTGGATCGCGGTGTAGCTGGATCCACCACCCAGGCCGACCGAGGTGTGGGCGTAGGCGGCGAGGAGGAAGCCGAGCGCGACGAGGGAGAGGACGAGGAAGCCGGGGTCCACGGCGGCTATCCTAATGTGGCCGCGGCGGTCTTGAGGAGTTCATCCTTTTTGTCGCGCTGGGGGGCGGTGCCGCGGGCCATGTCGGGCTTGCCGCCGCCCTTGCCTCCGGCGAGGGGAGCGAGAGAGTTGATGAGGGCGCCGGCCTTGTGGGCACTACCAGAGCCGCAGTAGGCCCCGAGGTGGAGGCGTTCGCCATCGTCCACCACGAAGAAGGCGGCGCCATCGAATTGGCGCTTCTTCAGGCCGGTGAGGAGTTCCTGCAAAAGTTCGGCGGGACCATCGACGCCCACGGCGAGGTTGCCGCCCTTTTCGAGGAGGGAGGCGAGAAGGTCGTCGGCGATCTTGCCGGCGGCCTTGGCCTGTTCCTTCTTCAGAGTTTTCTGGGCCTCGATGGCGGCGTGTTTGACCTCGTCGCGGTGGGCGAGGGCCTTGGCGAGGAGGCTGTTGATCTCGTGGATGTCGGCCTTGGCGACCACGGCTTCGGCGACGAGGTGGGGGAGGTCGGGGACGAGGGAGGGATCGAGGCCGGCGGCCTGGAGGGCGGTGTTGGCGGCGGCCAACTTCTCCTCGGCGGCCTTGATTTCCTCGCTGAGATTGGTGGCCTGTTCCTGGAGGGAGGCCCAGGCGGCCTCGCCGCAGGCGGCCTCGATGCGGCGCACTCCGGCGGCGATGGCTTCCTCGCGCTTGATGCGGAAGAAGCCGATCTCTCTGGTGTTGCGGACGTGGGTGCCACCGCAGAGTTCCTGGGAATAGCCGTTGATTTCCAGCGGCTTACCGCCGATCTGGACCACGCGGACCAGCTCGCCGTATTTGTCGCCGAAGAACTGCATGACGTCCTCCCGGCCCTTCACCCGGGCGTGGGGGACCTCCTGCCAGCTGACGCTGTCGGCGGCCTTGATGCGCTCGTTGACCATCTCCTCCATCCGGGAGATTTGCTCGGCGCTGACCGGAGCGGAGCTGAAATCGAAGCGGAGGCGGTCCTCGGCGACGAGGGAGCCCTGCTGGGTGGCGTCCCTGGAAACGACCTCGTGGAGGGCCCAGTGGAGGAGGTGGGTGGCGGTGTGGTGGGCCTCGATGGGACGGCGGCGGGCCGTGTCGAGCTTCAGGGTGACCTGGTCGCCCGGTTCGACCGGGCCGACGAGGTTGGCGGGGACGCCGTGGGCGCGGGCTCCGCCAATCTGCTGCACGGCGACGACGGGGATGTCGTTGTTGTTGACGACTAGATATCCAGTATCCCCGACCTGCCCGCCCATTTCGGCGTAGAAGCAGGTGCGGTCGGTGATGATCCAGAGGAGGTCTTCCTCGCTGTGTTCCTCGAGGACGGTGGTGGCGCACTCGTCCTGCTCGAAGCCGACGAACTCGGTGACGGCGTCGGTGGCGATGTCGAGGGCGGAGACGATTTCGGACTTCTGGGCCGCCCGGGCCCTTTCCCTTTGGGCCTGCATTTGGCGCTCAAACTCCTCAAGATCTAGCTCAATACCGCGCTCCTTGCAGAGGAGTTGGGTGAGGTCTAACGGAAATCCATAGGTGTCATATAGGAGGAAGACGTTCATCCCCGAGAATCGCCGGCTCACTCTCAGAAGAGCTTCTTTTCGCTCGTCAGAAAGGTCCGGTTTATTTGCGAGATCCTCCAGTAGAGCTGAAGTATTTGCCTCCATTACCTTGATATGTGTTTCAAATTCTTGGAGCCCGCGGTCGAGGGTTTGGTTGAAACTTTCCTCCTCGCGGGTGAGGGTCTTCTTGATCGTTTCGGCGCGGGAGACGAGTTCGGGGAAGACGCCGCCCATTTCGGTCTGAAGGGTGTCCATGAGTTCGGCCAGGAACGGCGTATCTCCTTGAAAGCCAAGGGATCGCCCATAGCGGACGGCGCGGCGGAGGATGCGGCGCAGCACGTAGTTGCGGCCGTTGTTGCCGGGGAGGATGCCGTCGGCGATGGAGAAGCTGAGGGTGCGGATGTGGTCGGCGATGACGCGGAAGGCGATGGCCGCTTTCAGTTCCTCGGAGTGCTCGGTCTGGCCGGGGGCGGGGAAGATGTCGGTGTATTTCCTGCCGCTGAGTTCCTCCAATTTGTCGAAGAGGGGGCGGAAGACATCGGTGGCGTAGTTGGACGGTTGGCCGGAGAAGTCGGTGAAGTTTCTTGTCGTCTGGAGGATTGAACAGACCCGTTCGAAGCCCATGCCGGTATCGACGTGTTTGGCGGGGAGGTCGCGGAAGGAGCCGTCGGCTTCGGCGTTGTATTGGATGAAGACGAGGTTCCAGATCTCGATGCAGCGGTCGCTGTCCTGGTTGACCAGCGCGCCCTTGGTGTCGCCGTTGGGGGTGAGGTCGACGTGGAGTTCCGAGCAGGGGCCGCAGGGGCCGGTGTCGCCCATCATCCAGAAATTATCGGCGACGTTGCCGTTGACGATGTGGACTTCGGGATCGCAGCCGGCCTTCTCGAAGAGGACTTTCCAGAGGTCGTAGGCTTCGTCATCGAAGACGCCGGGATCGCCCTCGCCGGGGCGGTAGATGGTGGCGTAGAGGCGTTCGGGAGGGAATCCCCAGCGGACCACGATCAGCTCCCAGGCCCAGTTGATGGCCTCGGCCTTGAAGTAATCGCCGAAGGACCAGTTTCCCAGCATCTCGAAGAAGGTGTGGTGGTAGGAGTCGATGCCGACGTCCTCGAGGTCGTTGTGTTTGCCCCCGGCGCGGATGCACTTCTGGGTGTCGGCGGCGCGGGGGGGGGCGTAGGGGGCCTTTTCGGTGCCGAGGAAGTAGGGCACGAACTGGTTCATGCCGGCATTGGTGAAGAGGAGTCCGGGAGATTGGGGGAGGAGGGAGGCGGAGGGCACGATGGTGTGTTCCTTCTCCCGGAAGAACTCGAGAAAGCTGTTGCGAATATCCGCCGCGGTCATGGGTGGGGGCTGAGAAACCACGAAATCAGGGGATTGAACACGCTTTTTTACCAGCAGGGGAGGCCGGGATTTCCGCAGGCCGTGCATTGACCTCGTGGGGCAGTCAGGCTAGCGTCGGATCCGTATCCCTTACAAAGAAGTACCATGAACACCCGTCCCTCTGCCCCGACTCTTGCTGCTGCCGTCGTTCTGAGCACCCTGAGCCCCCTCCATGCCGCAGAGACCGTGGCACGGACCTGGAATGAGCTGAATCTCGATGCGATCCGCGTGTCCTTTCCCGACCCGCCGGTCCATGCCCGGAACCTCTTCCACGTCTCGGTGGCGATGTACGACGCCTGGGCGGCCTATGATCCGGTCGCGGTGGGCTATGTCCACAACGAGGTGGGGCCTGCTCCGGGAATTGCGGAGCCGGGGATTGCCCCGCCCATTTCCATCGCGGCGGCGCGGCATGAGGCGATCAGCTATGCGGCCTATCGGGTGCTGGTGGCGCGTTATTTCACCTATCCTCATCCGAAAACGCCTGCGGCAAATTCCCTGGTATCAAAGGCGGAGTTTGATGCGCAGATGGCCACGTTCGGCTATCCGCTCGGGAACACCACCACGGTGGGGGACAGTCCGGCGGCGGTGGGGAACCGGGTGGCGGCGGCGGTTCTGGCCTACGCGGACACGGATGGCTCGCGGGAGAGCACCGGCTATGACGATCCGACCTATGCGCCGGTCAACAATCCGCTCATCCTCGCCTTTCACGGAACGCAGATGAACGACCCGAATCGGTGGCAGCCGTTGGCCTTCGAGTTTGCCTTCACGCAGAACGGCATTGAGGCCGATGGGGTGCAGACCTTCGTGGGAGCGCATTGGGGGTCGGTGCGGCCGTTCGCGCTGCATTTGGAGAACGGCCAAACGCTTTACCATGATCCCGGCATGCCGCCGTTGCTGGGTGGCGAAGGGGAGGAACAGTTCAAGCAGAACAATCTGGCGGTGGTGCGCTTCAGCAGTTGGCTGGACCCCGATGACGGAGTCTTGGTGGATATTTCCCCGGACAGTTGGGGCCGCAACTCGTGCGGCTACAACGACGGGACGGGCTACTCGGTGAATCCCAAGACCGGGCTGCCTTATCGGCCAAACATCGTGAAGCGGGGTGATTTTGGGCGGGTTCTGGCGGAGTTCTGGGCGGATGGGCCGCACTCCGAGACGCCTCCGGGGCATTGGAACACCCTCGCCAACGAGGTGGTGGGAAGTCCGCTGTTCAAGGCGAGGGTCGAGGGGAAGGGACCGATTATTGATCCGCTGGAATGGGATGTGAAGATGTATCTGCCCTTGAACGGGGCGGTGCACGATGTGGCGGTGGCGGTGTGGGGGGCGAAGCGGGTCTATGACTACGTGCGGCCGATCAGCAGCATCCGCTATCTGGGTCAGACCAACCAGCTGCCGTTGGAACCCGGCTTGTGCGAGATCATCACGGCGGCCTCCTCCGCGCCGGGACAGCGGCATGCGCATCTTGCCTCGCGGGTGGGGCAGACGGCGATCCGTGCCTGGGGAGGGGAGCCGGACGATCCGGAGACCGAGCACAGCGGGGCGCAGTGGATTCTCGCCACGACCTGGTTTCCCTACCAGCGGGACACCTTTGTGACGCCGGCCTTTGCGGGCTATGTTTCGGGGCACAGCGGTTTCAGCCGGGCGGCGGCGGAAGTGCTGACGGCGATGACGGGCAGCAAGTATTTCCCCGGCGGGCTGGGTTCCTTCACTATGCCGGCGGGGGGGCTGGCGTTTGAGGACGGACCGAGTCAGGACATCACCCTGCAGTGGGCGACCTACTATGATGCGGCGGATCAGGCGGGCATTTCGCGACTCTACGGCGGCATCCACGTGGCGGCCGACGACGGACCGGGCCGGATCCTGGGAATGAAGTGCGGGAAGGACGCCTGGGCCCTGGCGCAGCAATACTATGATGGCAGTATCGCCAACCAGCCGGTGCGGGTGGCCATTGCCCGGCAGGCCAACGGCGACATGGAGCTGACCTGGCCCCAAACGCGGGGGATGTTTTATGCGTTGGGCGAGAGTGCGGATCTCCAATCCAGCCCGGTGGTGGGCGACTGGAAGCGTGCCGAGACGGACAAGGGCAGCTTGATTCTCCTCTGCGGGGGGCTGCCTGCCGAGAAGTGCTTCTACAAGGTCTTCCGATCCGTGACCGTCGAGTAGACCGGCATGGATTGGGGTCGTTGGATTCGCAGCATTCTGGCTCTGGCCTCGGCCGCCGCGCCGTTGGCGGGGGTGGTCTGGGGTGGCTGGGATGTGCGCGAGGTGCTCCTGCTCTACTGGGCGGAAAACCTCGTCATCGGCTTTTGGCAGGTGGTGAAGATGGCCTGTGCGAGGCGGCCGGGGGAGGCCTACCTCGGGATCTTCGGGAAGCTGTTTCTGATCCCCTTCTTCATCGTGCACTATGGGGGCTTTTGTGCGGGGCACGGCTTGTTCATCAATTTGCTCACCGGGAATGACGTGGGGCTCGGCGGGGTGATGGAGGGGGCCTGGGGTTGGG
>JAQCFL010000457.1 GCA_027619375.1 Verrucomicrobiota bacterium
ATCAGAAGAGCCGCCCGGTTACCCCCTCTCCACCCGCTGCTTCGCCCCCGGCACCCCGGAGGAAACCATCGAGGCCTTCCACGCCGTCGAAGCCGCCGCCGCCGCCCGCGAACCCGATCCCGACGCCCCCCAGGCCGCCCTCCAACTCCAGGGCCGCTGGTCCGCCACTGCCACCCACCCCACCGACTCCGCCACCCAGGGCCTCCCCACCACCCTCACCTGGAGCATCGTCCCCGACGGCACCCCCGTCCCCTCCGGCTCCGGCATCGGCGACTCCAACGACCCCAGCAACCTCCGCGCCTTCCTCTCCTCCGTCTATGGCAGCGGCCTCGATGGCGGGGGAAATCCCCTCTGGCTCTCTTACTTCAGAACCGTCTTCGACAACATCTCCGCCCAAACCGGCATCACCTACCTTTACGAACCCAATGACGACGGCGTCACCAAGAACAGCTCCAACAACGGCATCCTCGGCGTCCGTGGCGATATCCGCATCTGCGGCCACGAGATCGATGGCAACAGCAGCGTCCTCGCCTACAATTCCTACCCCGGCCAGGGTGGCGACATGGTCATCGACACCGATGACAACTGGTTCAATAACAATAAATTAAACGCTAATTCTCTCACCAACCTCGTCGAACACGAGAACGGCCATGGCCTCGGCCTCAAACACGTCTGCCCCACCAACCAGACGAAGCTCCTCGAGCCCATCATCTACCTCGGCTACCGCGGCATCCAGTTCGACGACCTCTACGGCCTCCAGCGCCAATACGGCGACTTCCTCGAAAAACACAACGGCTCCCGCAACAACGACAGCTTCGCCAATGCCGCCCCCCTCAACCTGACCCCCGGCACCCCCTTCGCCCTCCAGTGGCTCAGTATCGACGACGACACCGACACCGACTACTACTCCATCGAAGCCATCCCCGGTACCACCATCACGGTGCGCGTCATCCCCAGCAGTGCCAGCTATCTGGAAGGCGCCGCCAACACCAACGGATCCTGCTCCTCCGGCTCCACCTTTGACTCCTCCACCCGCCAAAACCTCACCCTCGCCCTCCTCGCCCCGGACCAACTCACCACCATCGCCAACGGCTCCAACACCCCCGCCGGCCAGACCGAGGAAATCATCAACGTCCCCACCACCCACAACGGCACCCACTACATACGCGTCGACGAAAGCGACGCCGGCCTCGACACCTGCCAACTCTACCGCCTCGAGGTCACCGTCAACTACCCCAACATCGCCCTCGACCTCTCCGCCAGCACCCTCGAGGAGGAATCCTTCCCCGCCCGGAACGGCGTCCCCGACCCCGGCGAAACTGTCCGCTACGACCTCACCCTCGCCAGCATCGGCTCCCTCTCCGCCAACAACATCCAGGCCACCCTCACCGGCCCCGCCGGCTTCACCAGCTTCACCCCCACCCAAAGCTACGGCTCCCTCTCCACGGGCCAGGAAACCAAACACAGCTTCATCTTCGCCCTCGAAGGTGCCTGCGGCGACCCTCTCAACCTCACCCTCAACATCACCGCCGACTCCGGCTACAACCAAAGCTTCCCCCTCGACCTCACCCTCGGCCTCCCCGCCCCTCTCGCCGCCGACGCCGACTCCTCCCCCGACCTCCACCCCGGCTGGACCGGCACCTCCACCGGCAGCGGCTCCAACTGGGGCACGAACTCCTCCACCTACGTTTCCTCTCCCCGCTCCTTCTTCGCCAGCAACCCCAATGCCGCAGGCTCCTCCACCCTCCAAAGCACCTCCTTCCAAAACGGGCCCCACCCCTCCGCCCTCTCCTTCACTCACTTATACAACACCGAATCCGGCTACGACGGCGGCCTCCTCGAAATCTCCGTCAACAACGGCCCTTGGCTCGACTTCCTCGCCTCCGGCGGCTCCTTCACCGCCAACGGCTACAACGACACCCTCGCTTCCTCCGGCGGAAATTTGAACCCCCTCAAAGGCCGCAGCGCCTGGTCCGGAAACTCCGCCGTCTTCCTCACCACCACCGCCCTCCTCCCCGCCAACGCCGCCAACCTTCCCGTCCGCCTCCGCTGGATCATCGGTCACGATGCCTCCGTCGCCGGGACCGGCTGGTACCTCGACAACATCCTCCTCGGCGCCCCCTCCTGCGACTCCGGCCCCCCCACCCTCTTCCTCGCCACCACCGACACCACCGCCGACGAATTCGTCCCCCTCGACACCGCCTCCATCACCCTCAGCACCCCCCTTCCCAACCTCCTCCCCATTCCCGCCACCCTCCAAAACTCCGGCACCGCCGACCTCGCCCTCGATGTCTCCGGCCTCAGCGGCTTGGAACTCCCCGCCGGTCAGGCCTCCCTCACCGCCACCGTCACCGCCACCCCCGACACCCTCCCCGAAGGACTCGAAACCCTCAACCTCACCCTCGCCGGTGGCTCCGGATCCGCCCTCCTCACCATCGCCGACGCCCCCTACCAACAATGGGCCTTCTCCTTCCTCGGCTCCGGCCCCCTCACCGGCCCCTTCGACGATTTCGATGGCGACGGCCTCACCAATATCGAGGAATACTCCCACCAATCCCTCCCCAACAGCCCCTCCCT
>JAQCFL010000458.1 GCA_027619375.1 Verrucomicrobiota bacterium
AGGTGAGGAAGGCGCGGGTTTCCGGTTGGGTGAGGGAGGCGAGGAGCCCGCCGGGCATGAGGCTGCCTCCGGTGCCGAGGAGTTCCTGCGATTTGATGGAGGACTTGGCGACGGGCTGTTCGCCGGTGAGGGTCTGCACAAACTGCTCGGTGGCCGTGGTGCGGGAGGGGATCCCGACCACGGAGTTGCCGTCCGTCAGGTTGTAAGTGATGGCGTGGTAGCCTTCCTTGACCTTGCGTTCGGGGAAGAGGAGGCTTTCGACGATGTAGTCGAGGGGGGCGCTGGCGCCGAGGCTGGTGAGGTCGGGGCCGAGTTTGCCGCCCACGCCGCCGATGGCGTGGCAGAGGGTGCAGGCCAGGGCGGGGCGGCGGTAGATGAGTTCGCCTTCGGCGGGGTCGCCGCCTTGTTTGGCGGCCTCGATGAGGGAGGCGATGCTGTGCTTGGGCCCCTGGGGCTTTTGCTCCGCCTTCATGCCAGCGAGGGGTTCGAGTTTGCGGACGAGGGGAGCGCCGTCCTTGCCGCGTTGGCGGGCCGCCTGGAGGGCGGCGGTGTAGATGGCGGGGGTCCAGTCGGTGGGGAGGTTTTTGGCGAGCTGTTGGAGGAAGCCGTTGTGGGCGAGGAGGGGGTTCCAGAAGGCGGGGTCGGCACCCATTTCGGCGGCGATGCCGGGGAGGGCCTGCAGGGCGAGATCGGGGCGGATGCCGGCGAGGGTGCCGAGGCTGTGGCGGCGGAGGTGGGGTTCGGGGGCACTGAGTTGTTTGCTGAGGACGAGGATGGCCTTCTCGGTGCGGAGGGTGGCAAGGGCGGCGAAGGCGGCGTTGCGGAGTTCGTCGCTGCCGCGGAGATTGGCTTCGAGGAGGTCGGTGAAGTCGAGTTTCCAGGCGGCGAGGAGACTGAGGGCGTCGGGGGTGGCGGGAGCGAAGTAGTCGGCGGTGACGGCCTGCAACTGTGCGGGGCGGAGGCCGCGGTTGGCGGCGGCAAGGAGGGATCGGTGGACGGAGGTGCGATTGATGTCCGCCAGGGAGGAGTCGAGGAGCAGCTGCACGGTGGAGGAGTCGCCGAAGGTCCCGATCCAGCCGGGCCAGAGGGTGGCACCGTCGAGGGTCGGCTTGTTGGCGGCGAGCAGGGAGTTCAGGGCCTCGGCCGCCAAGGGCGCGGGAAGGCTGCGGAGGGCGAGGTCGGTTTGCGTGAAGGAAGCGGGGTCGGCGAGAGGCCAGTGGCCGGTGGTGACGGTGGCGACCCAGGCGGGGCCGATGTCGCGGATGCTGCGCCAGACGGCGAACTCGTAGTAGGGATCGTCGGCGGGGCCCTGCGCGGCGAGGTCGAGGATGCGGCTGATGTTTTTCGCATCGGGGGTCCGGGCGAGGGTGCGCATGGCCTCGATGCGGCGGCGGGGGGAATCGGAGGCGGCGTCCCTGGCGGGGTCGGTGGAGCGGGCCACGGGGACGGGCGTTGGAGTCCATTTGATGGCGGGGGCGTCCTTGCGGGTGAGGCGCCAGATGCGGCCGTTGGATTGGTCGCGGCGGGGGTCGCGGAAGTCGACCTCGCCGTGGTTGATGATGGGATTGGTCCAGTCGGCGAGGTAGAGGGCGCCGTCGGGGCCGGTTTTGACATCGATGGGCCGGAAGGCGACGTCGTTGGTGACGACGAGCGGCTCGAGTTCGCGGGTGATATAGCCGGAGCGTTTGGGGGATTGTTGTTCGAGGTCCTGGATTTCGAAGCGGACGATGCGGTGGGCGCGGAAGTCGCAGGTGACGGCGGTGCCCTGCCAGTCGGCGGGAAAGATGGCGGAGTCGACGAGTTCGAGGCCGGCGTATTTCGGGTAGCGGCCGGGGGAGATGGTGGGCATCTGGCGTTCGGAGCCTTCGGCGGGGTTGAAGATCGCGCCGGGAAAGGCCCAGGCGAGTCCGGAGGAGCCGGCACCGTCGGTGAGGATGCTCTGGCCTTCGCTGTTCCAGACGTGGCCCCAACTGTTCCAGAGGCCCTTGCTGAGGACCTCGACGCGTTCGGAGCGGGGATCGTAGGAGAGGACGCCGCCGGAGTTGAGGCGGATCATGCCGTGGGGGGTTTCGAGATGGGAGTGGGTGTAGACGCTTTGGTTGAAGTGGAGGCGGTGGTCGGGTCCCCAGCGGAGGGTGTGGATGTTGTGGTGGGTGTCCTCGGTGCCGAAGCCGCTGAGGATGACCTGACGCTGGTCGGCCCGGCCGTCCTTGTTGGTGTCGGTGAGGAGGAGGACCTCGGTGGAGGCGCCGACGTAGCAGGCGGTGGAGGGTTGGCCGGGGTTGGCGGGGACGGGGGCGATGCCGGTGGGGATGAGAAGGCGGTCGGCGAAGATGGTGGAGGATTCCGCGCGGCCATCGCCGTCGCGGTCGGCGAGGACGTAGATTTTGTCCTCCGGTGAGTTGCCCGGCTGGATCTGCGGGTAGATGGGGGTGCTGGCGACCCAGAGTTGGCCGCCGCGGTCCCAGTTCATGGCGACGGGTTTGCGGACGAGGGGGGCTTCGGCCCAGAGGGTGATTTCGTAGCCCTCGGGGACGGTGAAGGCGGGGTCGGCGAGTTCGGGTTGGGGAGGG
>JAQCFL010000057.1 GCA_027619375.1 Verrucomicrobiota bacterium
CGCCTCCCTCCCCGCCGAACCCCGCGCCGTCGGCGAACAAATCGCCACCGACCTCCTCCGCAACAAGGCCATCATGGGCGTCTTCGACGAAGGCTGCATGGGCATGTTCAACGCCATCATCCCCGATCACGCCCTCCACGCCTGCGGCGTCTTCAAAGAACGCCTCAGCCAATCCGCCCTCTACCACGAAACAACCCAGGTCCCCGGCGAGGAAGCCGCCGCCATCTACTCCTGGCTCCAAGACCGCGGCATGACCTTCCACACCGGCCCCACCCACGAAAGCGATCTCACCGAGGCCCAGATCCTCCTGCAGTGCAAAATGTACATCGCCGCCCTCCGCATCGCCGACGACTTCGGCTGCGACGCCATCGGCATTCAATACCAACAAGGCCTGAAAGACCTCCTCCCCGCCAGCGACCTCGTCGAGGGCATGCTCAACAACACCGACCGTCCCCCCGTCCACTCCCGCGACGGCCAACGCCTCCTCCACGAAGGCCAACCACTCCCCCATTTCAACGAGGTCGATGAATGCGCCGGCCTCGACGGACTCCTCACCCACCGCATCCATCAGGCCCTCGGCCAACCGGTCGAAAACACCCTCCACGACATCCGCTGGGGCGACAAATTCGATGATCAATACGTCTGGGTCTTCCTCATCAGTGGCGCCGCCCCCCCCGAACACTTCACCGGCGGATGGAAAGGTGCCCACGGCTACCGCCAACCCGCCATGTACTTCCCCAACGGAGGCTCCACCCTCCACGGCATTTCCAAACCAGGAGAAATCATCTGGTCGCGCATCTACATCGAAAACGAATCCCTCCACATGGATCTCGGCCGCGGCGCAGCCATCGCACTTCCAGAGGCCGAAACCCGCCGCCGCCTCGACGCCACCACCCCCCAATGGCCCATCATGCACGCCCTCACCTACGGCGTCTCCCGCGATCAAATGATGGCCAAACACAAGGCCAACCACATCCAGGTCGCCTACGCACACGATGCCGCCGCCGCCGACCAATGCCTCGCCGCCAAAGCCGCCTGCGCCACAGCCCTCGGCATCCAGGTGAACCTCTGCGGCACCAACGGTCGCTCCTGATCACGACCCCGGTTCTTTCGCCTTGTGCCCCGCGCCCCCCTTCGTCATAGGAGCGCCATGGAATTCAGCAACGTCACCGCGCAGGCCAAGGCCAACGTGTATTTCGAAGGCAAGGTCGTCTCCCATACCATCATTCTCTCCGACGGCAGAAAGAAGACCCTCGGCGTCATCCTCCCCGGTTCCTACCACTTCGGCACCGAGGCCGCCGAGCGCATGGACATCGTTGGCGGCTCCTGCGAGGTCATCCTCGACGGCGCGGAGGACACCCAGTCCATCCAGACCGATTCCTTCTTCGAAGTCCCCGCCAACTCCGGCTTCACCATCAAGGTCTCCGGCGAACCCTGCCACTACGTCTGCTCCTTTCTCTCCTGAACTCCGTTCCTCCGGAAAGGCTGGGACCGACCTCCGGGCGGTCCGGTGGCGAAGCCTTCCGCAGCAAAGACCTCCGTCCCGCCATCACCATGCGCCTTCTCTTCACCCTCCCCCTCCTCCTCGCAACCCTCCACGCCGCCCCCCCGGCAACCGTCGATCCCTCCACCCTGACCGGCAAGGTCATGTGCGGCTACCAGGGCTGGTTCAACTGCGAGGGCGATGGTGCCAACCTCGGCTGGACCCACTGGGGCCGCGGCCACCGCAACACTCCCGCCCCCGGCAACATCACCATCGACCTCTGGCCCGACCTCTCCGAATACGGCCCCGACGAGCGCTATCCCACCGGCTTCAAAAACCCCGACGGCTCTCCCGCCGAGGTCTTCAGCTCCCACAACAAACCAAGTGTCCTCCGCCACTTCGAGTGGATGCGCGACTACGGCATCGACGGTGTCTTCGTCCAACGCTTCGCCAACGGCCTCGGCGGCGGCAAGACCACCGATCATAAACACGCCGTCCTCAACCATTGCCGCGAAGGTGCCCGCCTCCATGGCCGCACCTTCGCCGTCATGTACGACCTCAGCGGCATCCGCGAGGGCGGCACCTCCATCGTGCGCACCGATTGGAACGACCTCCGCCAAAAGGCCCACCTCACCGAGGATGCCAACTACCTCCACCACGAGGGCAAACCCGTCGTCGCCGTCTGGGGCATCGGCTTCGGCGACGACCGCCACTACACTCTCGACAAATGCCGCCAACTCGTCGAGTTCCTCAAGGCCGACGGCTGCACCGTCCTCCTCGGCGTCCCCACCGGCTGGCGCGAAGGCACCCGCGACGCCACCAAGGATCCCGCCCTCCAAAAGCTCATCGCCGCCGCCGACATCGTCAGCCCCTGGACCGTCGGCCGCTACAACACCCCCGACGATGTCAAACGCCACGCCAAGCGGGACTGGTCCCCCGACCTCGCCTGGTGCAAGGAGCGCGATCTCGACTACCTCCCCGTCCTCTTCCCCGGCTTCAGTTGGCACAACATGCACCCCGACGCCAAACTCGGCGCCATTCCCCGCCTCAAGGGCCAATTCCTCTGGTCCCAATTCGTCGCCGCCAAACGCGCCGGCTGCGACATGATCTACGTCGCCATGTTCGACGAAGTCGATGAAGGCACCGCCATCTTCAAATGCTCCAACACCCCTCCGGTCTCCGACCTCAACCAATTCCTCACCTACGAAGGCCTCCCCTCCGACTTCTACCTCCGCCTCACCGGTGCGGCCGGAAAACTGCTCCGCAACGAGATCCCGGTCACCGATGCGGTGCCGAAACTGGGCAACGACAAGCGCTGAGCGGCCCGTCCCGACCACCATCCCGCGAACCTGTCGTCCGCGGGATGGGTTGATCGGCCGGGGCTTGCCAGCGTGTCATGCTTCCCTCTAGTCGTAGAAGATATCGAAGAACGAATCGACTTGGAACTGTCCGCTGCCAATGTCAGTCGGCAGCGGCGCGACCAGGGTCATCGATCCCGGAGGACTCAGGGACAACAACCTTGTGAAGTCTGGAATCGGCTCGAAACCTTGCAGGTCCTGACTGTTGCGCAGGGTGCAGGCCACACCGGGCGAGGTCCGCGTGAGCGTCAAGTGCACGGTTCCCGCCGCGAAGTCCACCGAATTGATAACGAGGGTCGTGCAATCGGTCGGATCAAGCGGATCGGTGCCGCCTATCAACTCCTCCGCATCGGTGTTCCCATCCCCATCCGTGTCGGGATTGAGCGGGTCCGTGCCGAGGAGGAGTTCCTGGCCATCCAAGAGGCCGTCACCATCCGTATCAGGATCATCGATCGCCGTTCCCAGAACAGGCTCCTCCACATCGGGAACCCCATCATCATCCAGGTCTCCCGGAGTGCTGGTGCCTTCCACGATGCAGATCGTGCACATGCCCCAATCGATGTCCTTGCCGTTCTCCAGCTCGATGGTCAGCTTCACCGCATTGGTCCCGGGAATCGGATCACAGGTCACGTTCACCACCGCCCCCGTCTGCTGGAGGAAGGCACAACGAAGCACATCCTTGAGCTTCGCTGCACATTCCGCGGCAGTGCCCCCGCCGATGAACTGCACCAGCGGACCATCAAGGTCCAGTCGTTGGCAGTCATTGTGGGCCCGGGCCGTGATCTGCACCGAGGCACCCGCCGGCCAATCGCCACTGATGACCACGCACAACTTGCCGTTGACCACCTCGGCAAAGAACCAACGTTGCGGACCCGGCGGCGGGACCGGACAGGGCAGAACCCCGGGCCACTTGGTGTGCGAACAGGGATCATGCCCCTCCCAGTTCCATATCCCGCCACCCTGGATGCCTCCCTGGTTGAAGAGCGGATCTCCCACCACGGCACGTCCGGTCATCACTTCGATGCAGCCCAGACCGAGGTAATCGAGGGGAATCGGCCCCACGCAGCCGATCAACTGCTCGGCATCCGTTGGATCGGCATCGGTGTTGATCGCGTCAACAATGCGGATCGAAACACGACGACCGTCAGGACAGACAAACACCGCACAGGTGGCGTCGGGATCGAGGCTGAAGCAATCGCCATCGATGATGACCTTCTCACCGGAGACGATCTTGTCGGCACTACCGCTGACTTCATCGGACACTCCCGTGATCACCGGCACCTTCGCGGGGGGATCGATACAACAGATCGTGAAGAATCCCTCCAACCAGGTGGCCGGATCGGCCGGATCATAGTCGGGCCACTGCAGGACGATCTTCACATCACCAGTCCCCGGATCCGGAGGCAGGCAGAAGACCTGCACGAAGTGGAAGTTGTCCAACTGGCTCCAAACGCAGGCCAGAACGTCTTTGATCGCGAGGGCGCAATCCTCGGTCGTCCCGCCGGCCTTGCTGAGCCGGACGCGTTTCGCCTGCAAGTCGAGGCCCCCGAAATTGCCGGGCAACCGGAGATGCCCGTCAACCACCACGTTCTTGTTCTTCGGCCAGGCCGTGCTGCCCGGGATGGTGATGCAGATGATCCCGTTGTTGGTTGCGGCATGAAGCCATTCCTCATCCGGCGGCGGCACCTTGATCGGCCCGATCTCAATGACATCATCGAAATACACCACGGCGGGCTTGCCGGGGTCGGACCACACCTGCGGATTGAAGTCCGGATTCACATCACCCCCCGCAGCCCCCGCGATGATGGGCTGGAAGGCCCCGTTCTTCCCAACGCCGCAAGCCACGCAAAGATCCAGGCATTCGCCCGGCGTCAGCGTGTTGGGCACCACCCCCACCTTGCAGATCAACTTCGTGCAGGCCGGATCAACCGGATCCTGGAACGAATCGAGGACATCCAGCCGGAAGAACATCTCCCCCGTGGTGCGGTCCGCGACCAACACGCATTTATCGATGGGATGGCCGGGCGGCAGGTTGGCAAGGCGCAGGCAGACCACATCGCCCGTGCACACCTGAAGCTTGTTGGCGGGACTGATGTCCTTGAGGACATAGGGCGGCTCGAGGGTGCAGATGCAGAGGTCCATCACCCCCTGAATGGAATACCCGGGCGGCACACAGATCTTCATCTGCGTAGTACTCGGATCGCCATCGCCAAGATTATCGCACTTCAACTGCAACCGCGTGATCTGCAACAACTGCCGGAGTTGGCAGCGCCAGACATCCATCAGCGCATTGCAACATTGCTCCGAGGTCCCACTGCCCACCGTGGTGGTCATCGGATTGCTGAGGTCGATCCCCTCGGCGTTGCCGGCCGGGTCGGTCACAACAATGTGACCGGTCAGCTTCAACTCCGTGCAGTCGGGCCAGTTGATCCCGCTGAGATCAAGGCAGATCGCGTCGCCTGTCGCATTCGGGAAACCGGTGATGCAGTTCTGGTTCGGTCCCGGGGGCGTCGGCTTGGGCCAGATCACGGTGTCATCGTAAACCGGTGGATTGCCGAGACTCTGCCACGCCCAGCCGTCGCGGGTCGGCACGGTGAGGCCGGCCACTCCAGGCGCCCAGATGCCGCAGTTCCCTTCACCCAAGGTCAGGCACAATCGTCCCGGGACCGCCCCCAGGGGGATCTTGCCCACCTGGATGACCAGCTTGTCGACTCCCGGACCAGCCGCATCCTTGATGATCTGCACCACGCGCATCGGGATGTTCTGTCCCGCCGGCTGATCGGAAATCATGGCGCAAATGTCCTTCGGATCGCAGCCAAAGTTGCAGACCTCCACGCAGATGATGTCGCAGTCCCGCAAACAAATCGGCAACACCCCGCCCGGAACATCGACCCGCTTGATAATCGGCGGTGTCTTCGGCGGGTTGCGGACGCAAATGGTCATGGCGCTGCCCGGCTTCATCATTCCCACCCCGGCGGCGGGATCGGCGAAGGGACAACAAACGGCCAGCTTGACCCGGTCAATGATGCCATCCGGAGGCACCGAGATGTCTTCGGGGGTGCATTTCCAGATCAACGCCTGGCGGGCATTGGAGCCCTGCTCAAAGGCGCAGGCCGGCTGGTCCTTCAGGAGGTGCACGCACTCCTCCAGGCTCGGCGGAGGTCCTCCGCCAAGGTCGGGACGATCGAGCCGAACATCGGGAATGTTCCAGTCGAAACCAGTGCAGGTGCCGTCGGCTTCAAACTTGAAGACATGCCCCTCGAATTGAATCTTCGCACCGGGACACCAATCGCCGTCGATGTAGATGCACACCTCGGGCTCACCGTTGGGATTGGTGATGGGCACCGACTCGTAGTAGGTGACGCTCTCATCCTGGGGGAATCCGGGCAACTCGGGCAGTGCTCCGGGAACCTGCCCCGGAGGAACCCCGTCACCCACCCAGATCTCGGGTGGTTCCGGCAGGCTGCCACCCGGAATCACGGGAAGCGGCATTCTCCGGACACCACGGCCGGGCTCGATCACCAGGGGACCGAGGGATCCGCCCGGGGGCTCAAGACCAACGAGACCGATGGCATCTCCAAGCGGCGTGAAACCGACGATGTGCAACGGCGTGGTCCCCAACACCGCACAGTTGTTGTCCGGATCAGGATCAAACCCGCTGCCGGCGACCCGGACCAGACTACCCGGCCCGATCGGTCCCGGCGTGAGGTTCGTGATGTCGGTCGGATTGACGGGATCGAGGGGCCGGTAGAGGCAAAGCTGCATCTTCCCTTCGCAAACATCGTAGCCCTCCACCCAGAGGTAAACGACGGGCGGTCCAACTGCGGGAATGTCCACCGTCACCTTCCAGAAGCCGTCCAGCCCGCAGCGAAAAATATCCGCGATGCGCTGGGCACATTCCTGGGCGGTGGCCGGTCCTCCTCCTATGCCCTGCCCCTCCATACGCGTTCTCGCCGTTCGCAAACTCCCCACCAATCCGTCCGGACCGGTCGTCCCCAGGGGCTTGATCTTGAAGACGCCGTTGAAGGCGATCAGGGGGCGCAATCCCCAGTCACTGGTGAGCGGAATACAAAAGGCCTGATGACCGTTGAACGGCGCTATGTTGGCGTTGAAGTATTCCACCCCCGGATCCGGAATGGGAGAAGACGGGACAAGCAGCGGCGGCGAAGCTCCAGCAAACGGATCATAGACCACCGCCGGCAAGCGGGCCGGCACGCAAGGCGCCACAGTCAACTGCCCCGGCGATTGCGGAAAGACATCCGGAAACGCCGAGATCCAGGGATGCGTCGAACCTCGTCCGCAGTAGATCTTGATTGGCGCGGGATTCAGGATGCCCGGCGCTATCGGGCCAACCTTGAGGATCAGGCAATTGTTGTTCGCGAAGATGACCTCCAGCGGAATCGGGCAGGGCTGCGTGCAGAACTGCGCGACGAGGCTCGTCTCTCCATCCTGACCCAGGTTGTTGCCGAGGATCTTGATGAGCGTCCCCTCCGCAATGAACCCCGGGGTGCTGAGCACACATCCATTCACGACCGGCGGATTGGGCTTCTCATCGGTCACACAAACCCGGAAGCCTCCCCCGCACAGTTGGGCCGGGGTTCCCGTGAGCGGATCGATGATCCGGATCTGGATCTTGATCTGGTTCGGAGGGAGCGGGATGCAGTTGACCTGGATCAGTCCCGGAGGAAGGCCAAGGCGTTGGTTGAGGATACAGACGATCATGTCCTTGATGCGGTCCGCGCAGCCGCCGATGTCGCCCAGCGGAGGAAAGACATTGCCGCGGGAGCGAAGCTCCAAGGTCCGAATCGTGGGGGGCTGGCCCGGCTGCGGATTGGAAAGCTTCACGGTGATGTCCCCGGCGATGTCCACGATCGGCGCATTCCCCCAGTCGCCATCGATCACCAGACACAAGGAATTGCTGGCGGGATCCATGTCGGAATTGAACCACCGCACGTTCGGCGGCTGCTGGGGAGCCGGGGAAAGCGTCGAGGGATTCAGAGGCACCGGGGATGCGGTCGCCGGCCCAGTTCCCTGGAACGCGCTGGGGGGCTCGGTCACCAGGACATCCTGAAAGGCCAAATCCACCGGACCGGTGTTCCCGTTCCCCATCACCACGGAGATCGGCTGCTCCGAACTGAGGGACAGCGCCACGATCTCCACATCGATGTGCGTGGGCGTCGCACCGACCACATGCAAGGGAATGGTGGATCCCGGAGGGCTGGTCGGCCGCGGGTCCCGAACCACCACGCACAGGTTGTCGGGATTGGGATCAAAGCCCGACCCGACGATCAAAAATCGTTGCGTGCCCAATGGGTTTCCATCCGCATCGGGAAGGCCGGGCAGAGGCCGGATGTCCGTAATGACGGGCTCAAGGGGGAGCCCGGCCGTCGCCATCACACTGGTGACGAGGAAAGCCGCAATCGTAGCCGATATGCAGCGAAGCGATGCATCGACCGCTTGGTTTTGTCGCGTTTTCATTTGTGGTGCTGGAGTTCCGGACCACCGCACCAACTCGGTTCAGGTCTCGGATAAGGAAAACCTGTGGAGGCGGTGCTGGGTCCTTGGTTTCGTGAGTGCCATGAATACTGATGTTCGATAAAGTAAAGTCTCAGCGGGCCGGGACGCCCACCGAGCGAGACTGCCGGTTGGGCCGACCCGGATCGCCCGGCGCATCCGTCCGGAGCAACATGAACATGCCGATTCGCGCGTCCTGGCGCTCATTAAAGCCGTTCTGGTCGGCCATGGATCCCCTTTCGTTCGAAGGAAGGCATGAGACGGGACCGGTGCAAATCCCCCCCCATGCAATCGCCACACTACGACCATGCATCCGGTCAGCGCAACATCATTCCGGCAAACTTCCCGCGGAAAAAAAGAACGGGGCAACTCAGGCGCGCTTAACTATTTCCGAACGCATTTATTCAGCGACTACGACGCACTCCCCCTCCCGCCACGCTACCATCTTGTTCCTTCCACTCCGATGACCGGGAATGTGTCCCACCATGCCAACATCAACCCCCCATTTTTCCAAGCAACCACGTTCGCCCACAACACACCCCCCTCTCACGCCCGCCGGATCCCATCCTTCCCCATCGTGATCCGCCGCTTTTTGAACAGCCCCCCCGTCGCCTTCTTGAAGGCCTTCTTGCTCACCCCCAACGCCAAACTTCCCCTCAGGAGTCAACCCCAGTCGGTCGCCCAGTCCCGTCTACCCGCAGCCCATCACTCCCACATTCGGCGTGGCAATAGCCTTCGAAGCGCCCCAGGTCCACCACGCGAGGGGCCGTTCCGGCTTTCCCCTTCCCAGTCATCAGCTTTCCCGCTTTCCTAGCTCCACACCAGATCCTCGGCTTCACCCCATGCCCCCGCGCTACACGCCTCCCTACACGATCACCTCCTCCATCCTCTCCAGCGTCGCGGAGATTGGTGCCGAGATCGGCAGATTGACGGCCCGGCAAGAAACCCGGACCGCCCCCCTGCTCCGGCGGCAGAATCGCATTCGCAGCATTCACGCTTCCCTGGCCATCGAGAACAACACCCTGAGCCTCGACCAAGTCACCGCCATCATTTCCGGCAAGCGCGTTCTCGGACCTCCACGGGAAATCCAGGAAGTCAAAAACGCCTACGCAGCTTATGAGGCCCTGCCGTCGTGGAACCCCGCCTCTTCAAAAGATCTTCTCGCTGCCCACCGTCTCATGCTGCACGGACTCGCCGAGGACGCGGGAAAGTTCCGCCGCGGTTCGGTCGGCATCGCCAAGGGCAAACAACTCGTCCACCTCGCGCCCCCTGCAAGCCGTGTCCCCGCCCTCATAAAAGACCTGCTTGGTTGGCTCAAGCACACAGATGCCCACCCACTCATCGCCGGCTGCGTCTTCCACTACGAACTCGAGTTCATTCATCCCTTCACCGACGGCAACGGCCGCGTCGGCCGCCTCTGGCAAACCCTCATCCTCAGCCGCTGGCACCCGATCTTCACGTTCCTTCCGGTGGAAGCGGTGATTCGCGATCAACAGGCATCCTACTACAAGGTCCTGGCTGCCTGCGACAAGTCCGGAAACTCCACCGCTTTCGCAGAATTCCTGCTCGCCGCCCTCCTCCTCGTCCTGCGGAACAGCGCCGGCACCGACCAAGTCAGCGACCAAGTGAGCGACCAAGTCAAAGCGCTCCTCCATACCCTCCGCCGCGACACTCTCAGCGCCTTGGAATGCATGAAGCGCCTCAAGCTCGCCCACCGCCCCACCTTCCGAAAAAATTACCTCAGCCCCGCTCTCAGCTCCGGTCTCATCGAATACACCATTCCCGAAAAGCCTCAAAGCCGCCTCCAAAGATACCGCCTCACCTCCCAAGGCCACGCACTGCTCAGCATTCCAAAGAGCTGATCCATCCGAAGCGCCCTCCCGGAATGCTCGCCCCCTCTCACGCCCGCCGGATCCCATCCTTCCCGATCGTGATCCGCCGCTTCTTGAACAGCGCCCCCGTCGCCTTCTTGAAGACCTTCTTGCTCACCCCCAGCGCCGCATAGATTTCCTCTGGCGAACTCGAGTCGCACAGCGCCCAAAAGCCGCCGCGCTTCTCCAACTCAATATCGATGCGCGTCTCCAAAGTCTCCGTCCCGGCCTTCCCGGTCTCGTAAAGCGACAGGTCGATCTTTCCGTCCGGCCGCACCAACATCACAAAGCCCTTCGTCCTCTCCCCGGCCCGCAAGCGCCGGA
This sequence comes from Verrucomicrobiota bacterium, assembly GCA_027619375.1. GTDB lineage: Bacteria > Verrucomicrobiota > Verrucomicrobiia > Verrucomicrobiales > Akkermansiaceae > JAPKDA01. Next base: position 10,551 of record JAQCFL010000057.1, read on the forward strand.
ACACCTGGTTCGCAAAGAGCACTCCGGAATGCGTGTTGTTGATGATCGCCTTGTACCCCAGGTCGGTCTTCCCATAGAGTTGCAGATCCACCTCCTCCCCCTCCGCATACACCGCCGGCACCTTGTCGAAATACCGCGACAGTCGCCGACTCGCCACGATCCGTTTGGTCTCCGGGTCAACATGCACGTGCACCACGTAGGACTTCCCCACCTCCAGTTTCTCCCGCTGTTCCCGGAAAGGCAGCAGCAGATCCTTCGGCAGTCCCCAGTCCAAAAACGCACCCACTCCGGTGATCGCCAGCACCTCCAGATACCCAAACTCCTCCGGCATCACCTTCGGATGTTTCAGGGTCGCCACCGGGCGGTCCTCGGAATCACAATAGAGAAATACCTCCACCTCTCCGCCGATCTCCCACTTCGTCGGCATCTCCCGCCGCGGCAGGAGCACCTCGCCCAGATCCCCACCCGCGTCCAGAAAGAGTCCGAATGGTTGCTCCCGAAGAATGGTCAGGGTGACCCGCTCGCCAATGTGCGCCATGCCGGAAGACTGGAGGTAATCCGACGCACACACAAAACAAACTTATTGCGGCTCTTTCCTGCTGGCCTTCCCGCACCTTCCAATTCTAAACTCTGGACAGTGACCGATCAGGAAATCATCGCGCAGTGGCAGGCTCAGGACGCGCCTCTCCTTCCCGTCCTCCACGCCATACATGATCGCGACGGCTATCTTTCCGATGATGCCATCCGCGCTGTCAGCAAGGGCCTCGGGATCCCCCTCGCCGAGCTCTTCGGCACGGTCACCTTCTACCACCACTTCGCCCGTTCCAAACCCGGCCATTCCGCCCCACGGGTTTGCACCGGCAACGTCTGCAGCCTCAACGGTGGACTGGAGATCCTCGAAGCCCTGAAGTCGGAAGGGGCCACCCCCATGCCCTGCTCCGGACGATGCGACGACATGGTCCCCGTCCTGCGCGGCGACCAGGTCCTCGTCGGCCACACCGCCGACACCCTCCAACACCGCCCCACCCCAATCCCCGCCCCCAACTCCGGTGGCCTCGAGGAGTGTGTCTTCCGCCACATCCGCGCCCCCCAGCGAAACACCCTCGCCGGCTTCCGCGCCACCAGTGGATACGCCGGACTCGAAAAAGCCGTCACCTCTTCCCCCGCCGATCTCGTCGCCCTCATCACCGACTCCAAACTCGCCGGTCGTGGCGGCGCGGGCTTCCCCACCGGCCTCAAGTGGAAAGCCGTCGCCGAAGCCAGCGGCGTTCCGAAAAGCATCGTCTGCAACGCCGACGAAGGCGAACCCGGCTGCTTCAAGGATCGCGCCATCATGGACTTCGATCCGCACGCCCTCCTCGAGGGCATGCTCCTCGCCGCCTACGCCACCGGCGCGCCCCGTGGCTTCATCTATCTCCGCTACGAATACCCCGAGACCGCCCGTTCCCTGCAAACAGCCATCGACGAGGCCGCCGCGGCCGGCTTCCTCGGCGAGAACATCCTCGGCGTCTCCGGCTTCCACTTCCATCTCCGCATCATCCGCGGCGCCGGTGCCTACATCTGCGGCGAGGAGGGCTCCCTGCTCAACAGCATGGAGGGCAAGCACCCCTTCCCCCGCAACCGCCCCCCCTTTCCCGTCACCCACGGCTTCGAGGACCTCCCCACCGTCGTCAACAACGTCGAAACCCTCGCCTCCGCCTCCCACATCGCCCGAAAAGGAGCCGAGTGGTATCGCGGCCTTGGTCTCGGCGAACACGTCGGCACGAAGGTCATCTCCCTCTCCGGCGACATCCAGCGCCCCGGCAACTACGAGGTCCCCTTCGGCTTCTCCCTCCAAACCCTCCTCCACGACTGGGCCGGTGGACCTCCCCCGGGCCGCAACATCCAGGCCGTCACCATGGCCGGCCTCAGCGGCGGCTTCCTCGCCGGTGACGACCTCGACGTCACCCTCGACGAACCCTGCATCCGCAGCAAGGGCTCCTTCCTCGGCGCAGGCGGCATCATGGTCTTCGATGACAGCCGCGACATGGTCCAGGTCGCCCACGATGCCATGGCTTTTTTCGCCCACGAGTCCTGCGGCAAATGCTTCCCCTGCCGCATCGGCACCCAGCGCCTCACCGAACGCCTCAACGGCCTCGGCCCGAAGAAGTTTCCCGCCTGGCAGGAGGAGGTCAACGACATCGGCAGCGTCATGAAAGCCACCAGCGCCTGCGGCCTCGGCATGGCCGCCCCCCTCGTCACCGAAAGCCTCCTCCGCTACTTCCCCGACGCCATCGAGCTGCACCTTTCTCCCCCCCAATAACCATCCCTTTCAACCCAATCACCGGTATCCCATGCACCAAGTAGCCGACAACACCCGCACCTGCACCATGACTCTAGGCGGCGGGTCCGTGAACTTCCGCGAGGGCGAAACGATCTACGAGGTCGCCGAACGCCACCGCAAGGAGGTCCCCACCCTTTGCTACGACCCGCGCCTCGAGGCCTTCGGTGCCTGCCGCCTTTGCGTCGTGGAGGTCGAAGGCATCCGCAACCCCGTCGCCTCCTGCACCACCAAGGCCACCGAGGGCATGGTCGTGCGCACCAGGACCCCCGTCCTCGACAAACACCGCACCACCCTCCTCGAACTGGTCGCCAGCGAGAACCGCAACACCAAAGTCGACTCCCTCTCCGGCTACGCCTCCCAGGAATTCGGCAACCTCCTCGACAGGTATCCCGTCCGTGCGGGCCGCTTCGCCGGAAAGAAGAGCGGCACCTCCAACACCGACGACAAAAACCCCTTCATCCTCCGCGACTACGAGAACTGCATCTCCTGTTACCGCTGCGTCCGCGTCTGCGCCGAACAGGAGGGCGACCACGCCATCAACGTGATGAATCGCGGCTTCCACACCCAGATCATCACCGAGTTCAACAACGACCTCCGCGATTCCTCCTGCACCTTCTGCGGCCAATGCGTCGCCACCTGCCCCACCGGCGCCCTCGGCGACAAAAAGGCCCTCCGCGCCAAGGACACTCCCGGCGAGATCAAGAAAACCCGCTCCGTCTGCCCCTACTGCGGCGTCGGTTGCTCGGTCGACATCCTCACCAAAGGCGACCGCGTCGTCGGCATCCACCCCGCCATGGACGGCCCCGCCAACGAGGGCGCCCTCTGCGTGAAGGGCCAATACGCCTTCGACTTCGTCCACCATCCCGACCGCCTCACCAAACCCCTCATCAAACAACCCGACGGCACCTTCCGCGAAGCCGAATGGGACGAGGCCCTCCAGAAGGCCGCCGACGGCTTCCTCAAGGTCCGCGAAAAATATGGCAACCACGCCACCTACGGCATCGCCTCCGGACGCGCCCCACACGAGGCCGCCTACACGATGCAAAAGTTCATCCGCGCCACCTACGGGACGAACTACATAGACAATTGTAGCCGTGCTTGACACGCCCCCACGGTTGCCGGTCTGGCAGCCACCATCGGTCGCGGTGCCATGAGCAACCCGCTCCGCGATATGGAGCACCCCGATGTCATCTTCTGCATCGGCACGAACATGACTGAATGCCACCCCGTCGCCGCGACCCGCCTCAAGAAGGCCATCGCCAAAGGCGCCAAAATGATCGTCGCCGACCCGCGCGAAATCCATCTCGCCAAACTGGCCGACCTGCACCTCCCCATCCGCGTCGGTTCCGACGTGGCCCTCCTCCTCGCCATGGCCCACGTCATCGCCCGGGAGGGACTCATCGACCGCGAGTTCATGGACGCCCGCACCGCCGACGGCGAGGCCTTCCTCGCCCACGTCCGGGACTTCACCCCGGAATGGGCCTCCCCCATCTGCGAAATCCCCGCCGCCGACATCGAGACGGCCGCCCTCTGGTTCGGCTGCGGCAAGCCTTCCGCCATCTACTACACCCTCGGCATCACCGAACACATCTGCGGCGTCGACAACGTGCAGTCCCTCTGCAACCTCGCCCTCATGACCGGCAACCTCGGCATCGAGGGCGGCGGCATCAACCCCATGCGGGGCCAGAACAACATCCAGGGCGCCGGCGATTGCGGCGCGGTCCCAAACAACTTTCCCGGATTCCAACCCTGCGACAACCCGGAGTTCGCCGCAAAATTCAGCGAAGCCTACCGCACCGACATCGAGGCGATCCGCGGCATCACCAAGGTCACCGCCCTCGACCTCTGCGGCAAGGAGGAGGGCGGCATCCACGCCATCCTCATCGATGGGGAAAACACTGTCGTCACCGATCCCGACATGAACCACTGCAGGCACGCCTTGCAGAGCCTCGACCACCTCGTCGTCATCGACCTCTTCCTCACCGAAACCGCGCAGCTTGCCGACGTCGTCTTCCCCGCCACCGGCTTCGCCGAAACCGACGGCGTGCAAACCAACACAGAACGCCGTGTCCAACGCCTCCGCGCCGCCGTTCCCGCCGTGGGCGAATCAAAACCAGATTGGTGGATCGTCTCCCAAATCGCCAAACGCATGGGCACCCCCGGCTTCGAATTTGAATCCGCCAAGGAGGTCTTCAACGAACTCTGCTCCCTCAGCCCGATCTACGCCGGCCTCGACTGGGACCGCATCGAGAACAGCGAATACCAATGGCCCGTCCCCCACAAGGACCACCCCGGCACCCCCCGCCTACACGAGCAGGAGTTCAAAAACGGCCGCGGCCTCTTCAAGATCATCGGCTATCGCGACCCCGCCGAAGTCATCGACCGCGAATTTCCGGTCTGGCTCACCACCGGCCGCCGCCTGCAAAGCTACCACTCCCGCACCCAGACCGGCCGCAGCGAGGGCATCGACTACCTCCTCAGCGAGGAAACCCTCGAAGTGAATCCCGACGACGCAAAGGCCTGGAGTCTTGCCGATGGCGAGTTCGTCAAGATGGCCAGCCGCCGCGGCGAAATCCAGATCAAGGTCCGCGTCACCGACTGCTCCCCCAAAGGTACCGTCTTCGCCAGCTTCAGCTTCGCCAGCGTCCCCGTCAACATCCTCACCGGCAGCGGCTACGACCCCGTCACCCAAACCGCCGAACTCAAAGTCTGCCCCGTCCGCATCGCCAAGATATGACCGTGGCGGCGGTTTCCAACCGCCCAGCCGGATAATGCCACGCAAATGACAAGTGCGGAACTCTCGTTGTGCTGATTCGGCTTGGCGGTTGGAAACCAACAGTGTTCGGCATAGACCGTGCTCTGATAAGCTGCCGAGTTGGCTTGGATGCAGGGTTGAATTTCCACGGTCCAATTTCCAAATAGATTCCAATCAGCAGGTTCCAATTCGGAAAACGACTCGAAGGAGAGGCCTCGTCTCGGACTCTCGTGCTT
>JAQCFL010000058.1 GCA_027619375.1 Verrucomicrobiota bacterium
TCAGCCTTCCCCGCGTAGCGGCGCCTCTGCGAGGCGTCGGTGGTTCCACCCCACACCACTCCCACGCCCCTCCCCAACCCCGATTCCTCTGGCACACCCCTCTCCCGCGCCTATGCTCCTCCCCATGAAACGGCGCAATTTCCTCCGCATCACCCTGCCCCTCACCGTCGCCGGCCACCTCCGAGCCGAACCCGCCGAGACTCCCGAGCTCCTCTTCGGCGTCATTGCCGATCCCCAATACGCCGACCAGAACGCAAGGGGCTCCCGCTTCTACCGCAACTCCCCCGGCAAACTCAAGACCGCCATCGAGGACCTCAACAAGGAACCGCTCAAGTTCGTCGTCACCCTCGGCGACATCATCGACAACAAACTCAAGAGCTTCGGCGACATCATGCCCCTCTACGAGAACCTCCGCGCCCCCCGACGCTTCATCCTCGGCAACCACGACTTCGCGGTCGATGACGTCGACAAGGACAAGATCCTCCCCGCCTTGAACATGGAAAAACCTTACTCCCGTGAAGATCACGGCAAGTGGGCCTTCCTCTACCTCGACGGCACCGACATCTCCACCTGGCGCCAGCCAAAGGACGACCCTCGCACCGCCGAAGCCTCCGCCCTCCTGAAAAAACTCGCCGCCGAGAAGCTCCCCCAGGCCCAATCCTGGAATGCGGCCATCGGCGCGGAACAGATGGCCTGGATCAAAAAGGAACTCGAAACCGCCAAAGCCGCCGGCCAACGCGTCATCGTTTTCAACCACTTCCCGGTCATCCCCGCCAACGCCGGACACAATCTCTGGAACGACCGGGAACTCGTCGCCCTCTTCGAACAATACGACCACATCGCCGCCTACATGAACGGCCACAACCACGCCGGCAACTACGGCACCCACCACGGCTGCCACTACGTCAACTTCAAAGGCATGGTCGAAACCTCCGACAAAACCGCCTACGGCATCGTCCGCTGCTACCCCGACCGCCTCGAAATCGACGGCTTCGGCAACGAACCTGATCGCAACCTCGCCTAGCTTCAATTAAATTTCAATTCCACATCCCAAAAACCAAATCCAGAAGGCCGGGAACCTTGGTCTGACGCCTATGCGCACCTGCGGGATCAGGCGACGGTCCTGGGTCCCGGAGGGACCGCCCATGATAGCCGGGGTGTTTCAACCCCCGGGACCCTGCGCAGCAGGATCCCAGTCGCGGGAGTGACGGCCCACGCGAGACGACCGTCCGAACAACCCCGCCCGCTCCGCTCCCCTCCGGCCGAGGTTCTCTTTCACCGCTCAAGCGCATCGCCGGGGTAGGCCCCCACTGCCTCCCTCCGTGCCATCAAGAACTCCAACCCGCTCTCAAGGCCCTCCCGACAGTTTTCTTCGACACCTGTGCCGCAACCTCAACGTGACTCCGCCCCAATGTCAAAACGTTTGTCCTGACCCCATTCTGCTCACTGACCCCATTCTGCTCCGACACGCGCAGCCTGCCGCGCACAACATTTGCCTTGAATCAGTGCAACCGACTGGTAGCGTCCCGCTCAACCCGTTGATAATCATCGATTCAGTTCCAGCGCGGGTTTGCAATCCTATCATGCGCGGCATCCTCAACAGCATTTTGGTCATCGCGACCCTGATGGTTTACGTTGTGGGAGCGCGCAACCTGATCGAATTCGAGCATTCCCATCAGACCGATTCCGGTCACGGCCATCAGCATGCCGAGCCAGAGGAAGTATCCTCTCATCACTCCCACGACCATCATCACGACTCCTTGCCTCCTTCGGAAGATCCCCACGATGGCGAGCACAATGGCGACCCCCACGATCACTCACACGTGCTCGCTTTCGGCTCCGACGCACCCTTCACTAGTCCAAATCTTCCCCGTATGCCTGGCGCGTCCTGGGCCAACGAAGCCTACTCGCTTCCTGATCCCGACCGCTGCCCGGAAGGCCCTTACTTCGCGCTGATCAAGCCTCCCCAATTGGGTTGAGGCCCTTGTGCTGAGGCTGGTGCCGCCCCCATTTGAGAGGCGGCGCCCCCTGAAGACGCTATCCGCGTCCACCAGCACATCATTGATGGTCCGACTCCGGACCATTTGCTACCCCATCGAGACTGTCCTGTCGTCGTTCCGAGGCATCGTCCCCGGTCCAAGTCTCCAACGACATGCGCGAAACCGTCCCATGGAGACCACTCTTCCTCTCACTCAAGCCTGAAAATTTCATGCATACCTCCATTTCCACAATCTTGCTCCGGTCCTTTCGCCTGCTCCCACGAGTTGGCCGTAACTTCATCGTCACCGCCTCTGCGGCTACCTTCACCGGTTGCCAACTTTACCAACCATCTCCACTGGATCCCGCCGCGCATGCCGAGGCCTGGCGTAGCCGCGCCCCCTCCGACGAGCAGGTCAGGGACTTCGCTCGCCGGATCGAAACAACCACACCACGGTCCGTGCCCTTCAACCCCGGAGACGGCCTCACGCTCGCCGAAGGCGAACTCGTCGCGCTCGTTTACAACCCCGACCTACGCGTCGCCCGCCTCAAGGCCGGCGTCGCGAAGGCCAACGCCGAACATGCGGGACGCTGGGACGATCCGGAACTGAGCCTGGATGTGCTCAAGGTGACCGAGGGCGTCCCCCATCCGTGGATCGTCGGCTCGGCACTGTCGCTCACCATTCCCATTTCCGGTCGGCTTCGGGTCGAGCAAGCAAGGGCCGAAGCCGCCAAGCATTCGGAACTCGCCCGCGTCGCCGAGGAAGAGTGGAAGACGCTCCGCGATCTGCACAAGACGTGGCTGTCCTGGTCCGCCAACCGCCTCCGTCTGGAGCAGGCCGAGCGCATCGTCCTCTCGCTCGATTCCGTGGTCGAGACCACCGGCAAACTGGCCGAGGCCGGCGAGTTGCCGCGCACCGAATCCGCCCTGTTCAAAATCGAGCAGGCCAGCCGCAAGGCGGACATCGCCCGGCTTCGGGGCTATGTGCAGGAGGGAGAACAGGAAATCCGCTCACTGCTGGGCATCTCCCCCACCGCTCCGGCCAAGCTGCTGCCGACGCTGTCTTCAGCGACCGGAAAGGTGCGCGAAGATCTGGCGAAATCCAATCCCACCCTCGTGCGTCTGCGAACTGACTATGTCGTGGCCGAGTTGACCCTGCTCCGCGAAATCCGCAAGCAGTATCCCGATCTCCAACTCGGTCCCCAGTTCGAGGACGACCAGGGGCAGTCGAAGATCGGCATGATCGGAGCCCTCCCGATTCCCATCCTCCACTCGAACAAAGGAGGCATTGCCGCCGCCCGGGCCGAACGTGAGGTCGCCCGCGCGGCCTTCGAAACCGAACTCGAGCGGACCGAAGGTCGTCTGGCCGCTTTGCGTGCCCGACTGGAAGGCTCTCGTGCCCGCCGCCAATCATTCGACTCGAATGTCGTGCCACTCGTTGATCAGCAAATTGACGATGCTCGAAGCCTACTCGAACTGGGCGAAGGCGGCAGCCTCGTCCTGTTGGAAAGCCTCGTCCGTGCCCATGAGGCCAAGCTCGACCTGATCGAGGTGCGTCTCGAGGAGAGCACCACCCAAACCGAAATCCGCCATCTGCTCGGTCCCGACCGACTGACAGCCACCACCAAATAATAGTCCCACACCAATGAAATATTCACACTACCGATGGATTTCGCTCACTGCGATGATCGTGGCAACCGCCTCGTGCGACCGTGGAGAAGACGTCAGCAAAGCCGCCAACAACGAAGGTGGTGAAGCTCCCACCAACCGGATCGAAATCCCCGCCACCGTCCGCAGCAACCTCGGCATCACCTTTGCCAAGGTCGAGCGGCGGAATGTGGCCGAAACTCTCCGCGTTCCCGGCTCGTTCGAACTCAAACCGCTCGCCAAGCACGAATACCGGCTGCTCCTGCCCGCCCAGGTGCGCTTCGAGGTGGACCAGTTCGAGGCCGTGGAATCCGGCACGCTGCTCTTCCGCTTCCAGTCGCCGGAATGGCTCGAACTCCGGTCGCGAATCAAACTGGCCGTGGCGGGTCTTGAACAGGCGACCTTGAAATACGACGCTCTGACCACGCGAATAAAGACACTCGCCAAGGCAGAGTTCAAGCGCGCCGACCTCGAGTCGGAGGCCACCGTCCTGCAAGCGGAACTCTCCGGTCGGCAGGAAGAGCTCAACGCAGCCCTCACCACCGCCACGAACATCCTTAATACCTACGGAGGCCCGGCAGAGAATGCGGTGACACCCGACGACCTGCTCGCCCCCGTCGACCTCGATGGCCGTTCCGTTCCCCTCTACCAAAGCATTAGCTGGATCGAAGCAAAGGCAATCGAGCCGGGCCTCATCGAGTCACTTTCGATTACTGATGGCAGCTTCGTGGATGAATCGAGTCTCGTCCTCACCACCATCGACCCGACCCAGATCCGCTTCCGCGCCCTCGGCCTGCAGAGCGACCTCTTGAAGTTCGAGGGTGCGCCGGCCGCACGTATCGTGCCCCATCAGGGGATTGGCAGCGACTTGAACGACTCGGTGCCAACCGCGTTGACCCTCGGCCTCGATGCCGACCCCGTCCAGCGCACCATCACCCTCTTCGCGAACCCCTTGGAACAACGCCCTTGGGCTCGCCCTGGCGTTTCCGCCTTTCTGGAAGTCTCCACCGCCACCACCGGCGGGCTGGTCCTGGCCATTCCCAGGTCAGCAGTAGTGAAAGACGGCATTACCCATGTCTTCTTCAAGCGCGACCCGCTGGACGCGAACAAGGCGATCCGCGTCGAAGCCGACCTTGGGCTCGATGACGGGCGCTGGGTCGAGGTGAAGAGTGAACTGGGCCCCAATGACGAGGTCGTCCTTCAGGGTGCCTACGAACTCAAGCTTTCCTCCTCCCAAAGCGGCACAAGCCAGAAGGGTGGACACTTCCATGCCGACGGAGCCTATCACGAAGAACACTGATCATCATGCTCTCACGACTCATCAAATTCTCGCTGGTCCACGCATCGCTGGTCCTTCTTGCCGCCGGGCTTCTCCTCGCCGTGGTCGCACTTCGTTTACCACAAACGGCCGTCGATGTCTTCCCCGAACTCAATGCGCCGACCGTCGTCATCATGACCGAAGCGCCCGGCCTCGCCGCAGACGAAGTCGAGCAATACGTCACCTTTCCGATCGAAAGTTCGGTCAACGGCATGCCTGGGGTTCGCCGGGTGCGCACCTCCAGTGCCATCGGCCTCTCCATCGCCTACGTCGAGTTTGACTGGGGCATGGACATCATGACCGCACGCCAACTGGTTTCAGAGCGCCTCGATTCAGTGCGCGAGGATCTGCCTGCGGATGCCCACGCCGAAATGACGCCGATCACCTCAATCACCGGTGAGATCATGTTGCTCGCTGTTTCTTCTCCCGGCGGAAATGTGAGCAACATGGAAATTCGGTCCTACGCCGAGTACGACCTGCGCAACAAACTTCTCGCTATCGCAGGCGTCTCCCAGGTTTCGGTGATCGGAGGCGAACTTCCAGAATACCAGGTGCTCGTTCGGCAGGATGACCTCCGCCTCTACGGACTTACCGTGGAGGACGTCGCTGAGGCCGCCGGGGCCTCTCACAGCACGCTGAGCGCAGGCTACATCCCGAACATCGACTCCCTGGAAATGCCGGTCCGTCAAAGCGGTCGGGTCCGCTCGGTGAAGGACATTTCCGGAACCGTCATCAAGTATCACGACCAATTCCCCGTCACCATTGGCGATGTCGCGGAGGTCCGCATGGGACCGGCACCGAAACGCGGCACCGGAGCGGACGGCGGATTGCCGGCGGTCGTCATGACCGTCCAGAAGGCGCCCGGCACCAACACCCTCGCCATCACCGATCGGATCGACACGATGCTCGATGAACTGGAACTTTCCCTTCCCGAAGGACTGCACATCAACCGCCAGATTTTTCGACAGGCCGACTTCATCGATGTTTCAGTCAATAACGTCGTCCACGCCCTCCGGGACGCCGCGATCATCGTCGCGATCATCCTCATCCTGTTCCTGCTCAATGCCCGCACCACCCTCATCACCCTGACCGCCATCCCTCTCTCGCTCGCGGTAGGCCTCCTCGTGCTCGACTGGTTCGACATGACGATCAACGTCATGACTCTCGGCGGCTTGGCCATCGCGGTCGGCAGCCTGGTGGACGACGCCATCATCGACGTCGAGAACGTCTTCCGCCGTTTGAACGAAAATGCCGCCAAACCGTCGTCCAGACAACGTCCCCGCCTCGAGGTCATTCTCGATGCCAGCAACGAAATTCGCCCGGCCATGGTCTTCGCTACCGTGATCATCGTGCTGGTGTTCCTGCCCCTGATGTTTCTGGAAGGCATTGAAGGACGCTTCTTCCGTCCGCTCGGCATCGCCTTTGGCGTCTCTATTCTGGCCTCGTTGCTCGTCGCGTTGACTGTCACCCCGGCGATGTGCCGTTTCCTGATGAGAGGGAAAAACGGGGAGGAAAAGGACACCCCCGTGGTCCGATGGCTGAAGGTCGTTTACGAACCGGCCGTCCGTAAAGCGGTGAAATATCGGAAGGCAGTGATCGGATCCGCACTTCTCGCCACTTTGTTGGCGATGTTACTCGGCTCCACCTATGGACGCTCGTTCCTTCCAGAGTTCAACGAGGGAACCTTCACGGTCGGCCTCTTCGCTCCCCCCGGAACCTCGCTCGAAGCCAGCGACCGGATGGCCAGCGCCATCGAAAAGCAATTGCTAGCCCTGGAGGGCGTCCGCAGCGTGACACGGCGCACCGGTCGCGCGGAACGCGATGAACACGCTGAACCCGTGAGCAATTCGGAGATGGACGTGACCCTCAAACCCGGATTCCGCAAAGAGGAGGTGCGGCAACAGGTGAGCGCGATTCTCGATCGCGTCCCCGGAATTACCACCAACATCGGCCAACCCATTGAGCACCGCCTCAGCCATATCCTCTCCGGCACCCCGGCGGCCATTGCCATCAGCGTTTATGGCGATGACCTCGCCAAGCTACGCGCCATCGCCAAGGAAATCGAAGGGGTGCTCAAGCCACTACCCGGAACCCGCGACGTGGCGGCCAACCGCGAAGTGCTGATCCAGTCGCTGCCCGTCGAGTATCGCCCCGCCGACCTCGCCGCCTACGGTCTCACCCCACGTGATGCCGCGCAGCAGGTTCGCAATTCGGTTTTCGGAGTGGCCGTCACCGAGATTAACGAAGGTGTCCGTCGCTATGAGCTGGCCGTTCGATTGGTGGACGATGAACGCGACGATCTGCGCGACCTTCAGAACCTCGTCCTGCGCGGCAAAGGCGGCGCGATGGTGCGACTCAATGAGGTCGCCGACATCGGACCCGAGATGACCTCGAACCTGATCGCTCGTGAAAACGCGCAGCGCAAGGCCGTGGTGACACTCAATGTCGAGGAGGGCTACAACCTCGGAGATTTGGTCGGGGAAGTGCAGAAAGTGGTCGATCCAATCGTCCAGAAATACGCCTACTCGGTCCGCTACGGCGGGCAGTTCGAGGCGCAGCAAGCCGCCAGTCAAACGATCCTTCTGTTCAGCGGCCTGGTCGTGGTGATCATGCTCATTCTGTTGCAACTCGCGATCGGCTCGATCCGGGTTGCCCTGCTGGTCATGGTCAATCTGCCCCTGGCCTTGATTGGTGGCATTGTCGCGATCTACCTCACTGAGTCACCTGGCATCTTCAGCAACACGCTGGCCCTGTTTGGCCTCGGGGGACACTACACCGCACCGGTCATCTCGATTGCCAGCATGGTGGGCTTCATCACCCTGTTCGGCATCGCCGTGCGCAACGGCATCCTCCTGGTGAACCACTACCAGCACCTCATGGAACACGAGGGCCACTCGATGTTCGATGCCATCGTGCAGGGCTCCGCGGAGCGGCTGATCCCGATCCTCATGACCGCTTTGACTGCCGCCCTTGCCGTGGTGCCTATCGTCTTGCAGGGCGACCAACCGGGGAACGAGATCCTCGCGCCATTGTCCGTGGTCATCCTCGGTGGTCTGCTTTCCTCGACCTTCCTGAATCTTGTGGTCGTTCCGGCCGGTTACGCGGCACTTCACCGCGTCTCTGCCGACAACCCAAATCCCAAAACAAAACCAAAAACCAACAAACAGACACAATGAAACCAACAATGACGATACCCGCCTTCGCCCTGTCCGCACTCCTGATCGGATGCGGCGAGAAGGAAACCACCACTGGCACTCCGGCACCCGCCGGCGAAGAACACGGCCATCCTCACGACGGCGAGGTGGCCGACGCCCACGCCCACGCGGAAGGTGAAGAAGTCCCACTTGGCACCTTCAAGGCCGCTGAACTGGAAATCGAAGCGGCTCAGGGCCACGGCATGGTCGAGGCCGGCAAGGAAGGCCACCTCGTCATCAAGCTCCCCTACAAGGACGATGGAGCCACCGTGGTCCGCGCCTGGATCGGCACCGAGGACCGCACCCTGTCAGCGGTCGGCAAAGGCGAATATGCCCCGTCACACGACGACTACGACATCCACGCCATCGCCCCGTCGCCGCTTCCGGCCGACGCGAAGTGGTGGGTCGAACTTGAGAAGCCGGACGGCACCAAGATCGTCGGTTCCATCACACCGAAAATGTGACCGGAACACGGCCACCGCGCCGATGGTCCTAACAAGTTCGAGCCGATACACGGCACCTCGGAACCCACCCGGGTCCGAGGTGCCCTTATTTCCTTGTGCCCCAAGTGAATAGCTTCCCAGACAGGCAACAATCATCCCACAGGCAACAATCATCCCAGACAGGCAACAATCATCGTGGAGAGTCCCCCGCATTGTTGCCCCGGAGTGCGGAGGCTTGACTCCGCCTGGGAAGGCCGGGGCTTGACCCGTGTGGAGGAGAGGAGTTGGGTATAATGATGGAGGCCCGTCCCGGCTTCGGTCCCCGGCGCAGCTTGCGCATGATGAGCTGGAGGAAAAGGAGGGCGGTCTCGGCCGCCCGCTTGTCCTGCGGGAAGTTGTCCTGGATTCCCTTCTCCTCCGCGCCGCCGAAGGGCGGATTGGTGAGGATGACGTCCACGCGTTCCTTGTCGCCGATCTCGGTGAGCTTGTGGCGCAGGGCATTGCCGGGGTCGATGCTCGGCGATTGCAGGCCGTGGAGCAGCAGGTTCATCTGGCACAGCAGGTAAGGCAGCGCCTTGGCCTCGATCCCCTGGAGCGAGTTGTTCTGGAGGGTCTTGCGGTCGGCCACCGTCTTGACCTGCTTGGAGAGGTGGTTGAAGGCTTCGACGAGGAAGCCGCCGGTGCCGGATGCCGGGTCTTCCACGACTTCACCGAGGCGCGGATCCGCCGCCTCGACCATGAAGCGGACCACCGGGCGCGGGGTGTAGAACTCGCCGGAATCGCCGGCCGCATCCCGCATTTCCCGCAACATCCCCTCGTAAAGCGTGCCGAGGGTGTGAAGTTCCTCAGTCGAGTTGAAGTGGATCGAGCCGATCTTGTCGATCACGTCACGCAAGAGGTAGCCCGAGCGCATCCGGCTATCCACGCCCGTGAACACGGTGGCGATGACCTCGCGGCCGCCGTTCTTTCCGCCAAGGGAACGCAGATAGGCAAACAGCCCCGGTCCGCGAGTGCCATCGGGGCGGACGCACTCCTCATTGTTGATGAAGGCAAGAAGCTCGTCGCCGGTGACGCCCTGTGGGTTGTCGGCCCAATCGCGCCAGCGGTAGGGTTTCTCGATGGCCGGTTTGAATTTCTCCCCGGCCAGATCGGCCTGCACTTGCCGCTCGTTCTCCAAATCGTCGAGGAACTTGAGAAACATGACCCAGGTGAGCATGGGCAGCCGGTCGAGGTCGCCGCTCAGGCCCTTATCCTTGCGCATGATGACCCGGGCGGACTTGACCACCGCACCGAGGCGCTGGGCGGTGGTGAGTTCGGCAGGGGCTTTCTTGGCACGTTTGGCGGCGGTCTTTTTCTTGGCGGGCATGGGTGCTTAGGCGGAATAGAGGAGAGTCTGGAGCTGGGTGACAGCCTCGCGGAGCTGCCGGGCACCGCCGAAGAGCTTCACAATCTCTCCGGGCTGGCCGTGTTCGGAGATCGGAGGCACCTGGATCACATCGGGCAGGACAAATTGGGCGGTGCCGTGCTCGGCGTATTTCTCCAGAAGTTCGTCGAGGATGGCGCGGGCTTCCGGGCCGTATTGGTCGAAGAAGTCCTTCCTTTCGGAGCGCATCACCTGGGCCCGCTCGCGACGGGTGCGCAGCGGGGCGTTGTGGGCGAGGTGGCAGATCAGGTCAAAGGGGTCGGCATCCGGCTGGCCGGTGGACTCGGCGAGTTCGTCGAAGCTGATGCCGCGCTCGGCAAGGGCGTCGATGATGGAGGATCTTGCTTCGGGGTCGGCCCATTGCTTGCGCAGCGCCTTCACGTCGGGGAAGAGGGTGCGGACCTTCTCCCCGGCGTAGTCGCTGTAGCGGATGACGCGCAGCTGCCTGCCGTCGGGATCGAGCTCATAGACAAGGTGGGCGGCAATCTCGACCTGCCCGCCATCGAAGTAATATTTGCGCCGCTCACCGGTGGGAGGGGCGACCACAATTCCACTGCCTGGAATGGGGTCGATGACCGGGGGAAGCGGTTCGGGATTGGGATACGGGGGGTCATCCCCGTCGCCGATAATGTTGTTCCAGTGAGCTTCGAGCTCCTCCTCAGTGATGAGGGCCGGGTCGCCGTCGAAAGAAGGGTCGGCGAACTTCTGAGTCGCGGACCCGGTGTAGTCGAGGATGGAGAACCAGAGCTTGCCATAGTCATCGCGGACCCGCGTGCCCCGCCCGATGATTTGCTTGAACTCGCTCATCGAGCCGACAATCCGGGCGAGCACCACATTCTTGCAGGTCGGGGCATCAACCCCGGTCGTGAGCAGCTGGGAGGTCGTGAGGATCGTCGGCGTGGTGGTGTCCACGTCTTGAAAACGGCCCAGGTGCCCACGCCCGATATCGCCCTCATCGGCCGTGACCCGGCAGACATAGTCGGGATACTGTTGGACGAGGTCGGCATTGAGGTTGGCAATGGAACGCCGCATTTCATCGGCGTGTTCCTGATCAACACAGAAGACGATGGTCTTGGCAAAGCGGTCGGTCCTCTTGAGATACTCGGTGAGGTGTCGGGCAATCGCCTCGGTCCGGGCACGGAGGGCAACAACCCGCTCAAAGTCCTTGGTAAGATACTCGTCGTCGGGGATTTCCCGCCCGTAGCGGTCCAGCTCCTCCCTGCTGGGTCGCCATCCGGCCGCGTCCCACTCGCTGATCACCCGGTGGACGCGATACGGGGCGAGGAAGCCGTCGTCGATCCCCTGGCGCAGGGTGTATTGGTAGATCGGGTTGCCGAAGTAGAGGTAGGTGTCGCGGTTGTCCTCGCGCAGCGGGGTGGCCGTCATCCCCAGCTGGTAGGCCGGCTCGAACCACTGGAGAATCTCCCGCCAATTCGAATCATCCCGGGCGCTGCCCCGATGGCACTCGTCAATGATTATGAGGTCAAAGAAGTCAGCCGGAAATTCCTTATGCAACGCGGCCCGGTTGGCATCGCCCGCCAGCGCCTGATAGAGGGCGAAATACATTTCCCGACTCTTCACCACCTTGCCCGACTCGATCTTGTGACGGGCGTCGCCGAACTGGGAGAAAATGCCATCCTTCGGCTGATCGACGAGGATGTTGCGGTCGGCGAGGAAGAGGATCTTCGGGCGACGGTGCTCGCCGTTCGGGTTCCATCGGGCGTTCCAAAGCTTCCAGCAGATTTGGAAGGCGACCGCTGTCTTTCCCGTGCCGGTCGCCATCGTGAGCAGTTGGCGCTTGGTCCCCGTGACGATTCCCTCGACGGCTCGATTGATTGCGATCTGCGCGTAGTAGCGCTCGCCTCTTTTGACGACCGAGTTGATCGGGCTGAGGAGTTGGTCGGCGGCGGTGTCGGCGGTGATGCCCCGGCCAGCCCGAAAGCGCTGCCAGAGTTCGGCCGGTGTCGGATAGGCGGACAGGACACTCTCCCTGCCGGTCAAGTAGTCGAACTCGAGGATTTCGGGGCCATTGGTGGCGTAGGCGAAGTGCAGCCCGAGCATTTAGGCATAGTCCTTCGCCTGCTGGAGACCGTCGCCTGCCGATCGCCATTCCGCCTTGGCCTCGACGACTGCCAGTGTGAAGCCGCGCTCGTAGATCAGCAGGTAATCGGCACGCTTCGGCGGCTTGCGGACGAAGCCTCTGCCAACCGGAATGATGCGGCCGTCGGTGATCGTCCGCTGTTCTGCGATGGCATGCGGCTCGGCATCCCAACCGGCTCGTTGGAGAGCGGGAACGACGTATCGGCGGCAGGTATCGGCTTCGGTGGGCAAAGGTATCGGTGTTGCTAACAATTGCCCTATCTGAACCAAGCCAACCGCGCCAGCTAGAACGCGTCAAACTGTCTCAAGTCGGATCTTGATCGGTGCCGTCACTCTGGCAGATGAGGAAGCGATGGACCGCTCGGCAGACCACCACGACGAAAAGGGTTCAACCCTGTGGAATCCGCGACAGAAATCAGACCGATTTCCAACGCATTTCCAACAAACAGACCGTCAACGCTGCGTCACCCTGCGGGACAACCCCAAACCAGAGACGCAAGAAGTCCCATGAACACGAATAAAAGCGAACAATCGGTCCCGAAAGACCAGATGGCGGAGGGGGTGGGATTCGAACCCACGGTGGGTTGCCCCACGCCAGTTTTCAAGACTAGTGCATTAGACCACTCTGCCACCCCTCCGAGGCCCGAAAACAAAGCGGAGCATCACCCCTCTGGCAACGCAAAAGAACCGGATCTTCTGCTTAGCGCACCGGAAATTCTCCACTCTCAAACCGCAGCAACTGCGCCCTCAACTCCGCCCCACCCGTCCGGGCATGCCCGGCATTGACCGAATCCAGACAGGCCTTGCGCGACCACTCCACCGCCTTTTCCCGATCCCGCCTCGCAAACCAGACTTCCGCCATGGTGTCCAGATACGCCGCCTGCCGGGGACGCATCGACAAGGCCGTCTCCGCCATGACCTGCGCCTCGTCCAGCTTGCGGGCCGCCCGCGAGGCCAACCACGCCGCACTGTTGTAGCTGTTGTGCGTCTTCGGATAGCTCTTGATGGACTCCTGGATCCGCTCGTAGGCCGCCTCAAAATAGCGATCGTGTTCCTCCGTCAGTCCCACCTTCCGCAGCAGCGGAAAGAAATCGTCCGCCAACAGCCCGTCCCCGTTCAGCATGTGGAAGCATCGGTCAAAAAGGGCCTTCGCCTCGACCACTTTGCCCTCCCCATGCAGCGCCAATCCCCGCAGCAGATCCGCCTCGAATCGCTTGCGCAGATAGAACACCGGAACCGAGTAGGTGGAGCGGTCCCGAATATCATACAGCGTGTCGATCTCCGCAAAGGCTGCCGCCACCCGCCACTGCTCGGCCCGCTTCTGGCACGATGAATACTCCGCCGTCGCCGCCAGCCACTGCGAACTGCGCGGCGGACTGGTCAAAATAATCCGCCGCAGGTGCTCCTCCGCCTTCGACTCATCCCCCATCGTGTAAACAGCCTCCGCCAATTCCGCCAACTTGTCCGCCTCATCCAGCGCAAACAAGTCCGCCTTCCGATATTGCTCCACCGCCTTCTCCAGCTTCCCGACCTGCAAATAAGCAGCCCCCAACTTCGCGATGGAACGATAACTGTACGGGCTCTGCTTCAGGTTCGACTCCCACGCCTTCACCGCCAGATCCCAGTCTCCAAGGTAGCCCGCGTAGAGCCCCAAGGCGTTGGCCCACGGGTCCAGGCCATCAATGTCGGCCAGCAGCACCAACAACTCCAACACCTCCTTCGCGTCGTCCCGCCGGCTCGCCGGCTCCAATAGATCGGACAACAACTCCCGCCGCTCCGCACCCGCCGCGTCGGCCGCCTCCGCATGGACCTCCGCCAGGAACGGATCAAGCTTCTCGGGCTCCAGATAGACGTATCCGTAAATGCCCGCCAGAAACAACAGGCGCTCCGACGCACTGAGCCCCTCTTTCTTCTTCAGGCGATCCCACCACCGCCGAGGCACTTCCAGCTCCAGGAACAGCGTGTTGAGTATCTGCACCACATCCGCATCCGCCGCATCCGGCTTCAGGGAGTCCGCCGCCACCACGAAGGCCAGCTCCGTGAACACCACCGCCGGTTTCCGCCCCAGAAAATCGAGATACTCCAACCACTCCTCCTGCCCACCCTGTTTCCTCACCAGCTTGCCCACCTCCCTGGCGATCTCATAGCCCTCCTCTTCCTCGCCCCGGGTCACCAGGAAATCCGCCACGGTCAGGAGCGCATTCAACGGCTCGTCCGACTCATCCCAGCTGCCCCGCAATCCTTCCATCTTCTCCGAGCGCCACTTCTTCTTCTCCTCCGCACTCCCCTTATACCCGAAAACCGCAATGGCCTTTTCCGGCAACTCCACCGTCTCATAGTGGGAGTAGGCAAATTCACGATAGTCCGGATTCTTCTCCCACACCCGCATCGCCTCGTCGAGGTAGCCGTTCAGCAGCAGGGAGAGCATTGCGATCCGCTCTTCCTCCGCCCCCTCCTCGGCCCTCTCCAACATGATCTTCGAAATCCGCGCCGCACCGCGCTCATCTCCCACCCAGCGATCCCGCGCCAGATCCGCGTTCAACCGGAAAATCGCCATCGTGTTCCCCTGACCCGCATACCAGTTGAAATACGGCACCGGATCACCCTGCAGCAACGCCAGCCCCGCCGCCACGTCCTCGCGTCCCAATTTCTCGGCAAGCGCGAGGGCCTCCGGCACATCCCCCTTGGCCCGCAACAAGGCCAGACGCAACGGATCATCCTTGCCTTCCGGCACCGCCTGCAATTCCTCATCCAGCTTCCCCAACTGCCGGCTCAGGGCCGCACGCCTCCGCAAATTCTCATCGGTCGGTGGGGCCAGACGCAGCAACGACTCCGCGGCGGGAATATCGTTCTTCGCCAACTCCATGGACACCGCCGGAACGACCACCTGCTCCACCACTTCCGCGCACTCCGCCCGCACCGCCGGATCGGTCTCGAAACGATACAAGCGCAACACCTGCGAAAAGGCCCGCTCCTCCCGCAACTTTTCCAAGACCTGACGCTTCGTCTCTGCCGCCCCGCGAAAATACCGCTCCACCAATTCCACCACCACTTCCGGGGTCCCCGGACCGATCCCCGTCACGATCCGCCGCAACAGCACCCGGGATCGATAGGAACGCTCCGGATCATCACTCTTTACCCCCTCCTCCAGCGCCGCCACCCCGGCATCCCCCAGCGCCCACAGATCCGCCTGCGCCGCCTCCCGCACCCGATACGACTCGTCCGCCAGATCCTTGATCAATTCCGCGGGATCCAACACCTCCGCCACCGCCGCCGCCTCCACGCCCCCTTCCTTGATCGCATCCTCCGGAACCTGCGCCGGCTGCTCGCCGTCGCTCTGCTGGGCCAGCACCCCGCCCACCACTATTGTTCCCGCCACCAACCCTGTAAGGAATGTCTTCACTGTGTTTCTGTCCTGCAAAAAGCCACAATCAGCCGGAAATTCAAGCCTTCTGTCCGGAGAACATGGCTTTCACAAACCCCGGCACGACCTCCCCGGCCCTGCCTGTCAGGCATTCATGAAACGTTCCCGAGGCACCCGTTTGCTTCAAATTTATCTCCACCATCACTTCCCGATACAAAACCGCCCGAAGATCTCCCCCAACAACTCCTCCGTGTCGACCTGCCCCGCGATCTCCCCCACCGCATCCATGGCCTCCCGCAAATCCAATGCCGCAAATTCCACGCTCTCTCCCGCCTCCAGCGCCGCCCGTCCCGCCCCCAAACCCGCC
>JAQCFL010000459.1 GCA_027619375.1 Verrucomicrobiota bacterium
AACACGGCGCAACCCGTCCTCCCCACTTCCACTTTCCCCCGCCCCAACGGGGTCCCTGAAGGGGACTAGCCACAAAGCCCATGGTTCAACCATGGGAACCCACCAAAAAAGCCCACCCCACCCTGACGGGGTGGCGGCAACCATCGCCTATCTTCACCGTCCATCCCCCTTCCAACCGCGACCCTCCATCCCCCCCCATTCCCAACCCCGGGATCCCCACCGCACAACCACTCCGACCCTCAAACGTCTCGCAAACATGGAACCTCCCAAAGCAACTTCCTCCTCGCCGCCTCCACCACAATCCGCTACCGTCATCCATTCATGATCGACAGGCTTCCAGTCTTCCTCTCCCCCCTCCCAACACCGCGCCGTGCAACCCGTCCGGGCACCCTCTTCCTGTTTCTGATCGCCCTCCTCCTCGGCACCCTCTTCCACCTTACCTCCACCTCCCAAGATCCCCCGCCATCCATCCTCCACTCATCACGACAGCATAGCACTACTCCAACGGCCGCCGACTCTTCAAACCAGGTCATCATAAGCACACACAAATCCTCCTTTCACCCCCTCTCACCCACCGCGGTCCCCAAACAAAGCGACCCTAGCAAGCACCCTTACACCTACAACGCCCCCTCTCACTCCCTCACCAGCAAGGACACCCATCCCGCACAAAACACTCCTCTCCAAGCACTTATCTTCTCACCCCTCCTCCTTCTCGCCGCCCCCTCCCGCGCCAAACCCCGCCGATCCTGTTCCTACGATCCAGAATCCCCACCTCTCGGCAAGCCCACCCCCCATCCACCCCACGACCAACCACAAGTATACTACTACGGATACAGGTATTACGATCCGGTCACGGGGAGGTGGGTGTCCAGGGATCCGATTGGAGAGCGAGGGGGGTGAACCTGTATGGGTTTGTAGGAAATAATCCCGTGGGACAGTGGGATTATCTCGGATTTTGGTTTACAGACGGAAGAGAGGCACCCGAAAAGATAGGCCTCCAGCCGTCAGAAACCTCCCCGCCCCGCCCCATGGACAAACTCGCCGAAATCATCGCCCACAAACGCACCGAGGTGGAAGCCCTCCTCCCCCGCGCCGCGAAACTCCGCGCCGCCGCCCTCCAGCGCAACGAGTTCCGCGGCTTCCGCTCCGCCCTCGACCGCGGACCCGACCAACTCGGCGTCATCGCCGAAATCAAAAAGGCCTCCCCCTCCGCCGGCATCATCGATCCCAACTTCGATCCCTTCAAACAGGCCCGCATGTACATCGACGGCGGCGCTTGCGCCATCTCCGTCCTCACCGACGAACAATTCTTCCAGGGCTCCCTCGCCTACCTCACCCGCATCGCCCAGGGCCCCACCGTCCCGCTCCTGCGCAAGGACTTCATCATCCACAAGGTCCAGATCGACGAAGCCGTCGTCGCCGGAGCCGACGCCATCCTCCTCATCGTCGCCTGCCTCGACGACGACACCCTCCGCCACCTCTACGACGTCGCCAAGGCCCTCCAACTCGACGTCCTTGTCGAGGTACACGACCTCCCCGAAATGGAACGCGCCCTCGAACTCGGCGCCGACCTCATCGGCGTCAACAACCGCAACCTCAAATCCTTCACCGTCGATCTCGCCACCACCGAACGACTCGCCGAGGAGGTCCCCGAGTCCGTCCTCCTCATCTCCGAGTCCGGCATCAAGTCCGTGCACGACGCCCAACGCGTCCTCGACGCCGGCGCCAACGCCATCCTCGTCGGCGAAACCCTCATGCGGGCCCACGACCCCTCCGAAATGCTCCAGCAGTTCCTCAACCTCACCGCCTCCCCCTAATCCCCTCTTGCTTCTTTAATCTCGACTCTCCAATCTCCCCCAGTGACCGTCCACGAGCTCTACCAAAAACTCGACCCTGCCCTCGTGCAGGAAATGTTTCTCTACTTCCGCGAGGAGGAACGGGATCTCTACAAGACCTCCATCGCCAGCCTCGCCCAAAACCGCAAGCTGCGCCCCGTCTTCATCCAGAAAAAATCCGTCCCCGACCAGATCGCCTGGCTCCACAAGACCCTCCAACTCCGCAACCAGGACGTCGTCGGCGAACACCTCCTCCAGGTCTGGTTCATGAAAGGCCAGCAACCCCTCCTCATCGACTTCTGCGACGGCATGGGCATCGCCCACAATGGCGAAGGCTCCGTGGAGGAGGACCTCCCCGAAACCCTCGACGACGCCAAACTCAAGGCCACCATCGAAACCCTCCTCGGCAAATACAATCCCAAGCTCGTCTCCCTCTACCTGCACGTCTTCAACAAGCAGACCCTCTCCGGCTGGGAAAACCTCGCCCAACTCATCGAGGAAGACGACCGCATCGCCCTCTCCTGACCGTGGCGGCGGTTTCCAACCGCCCAGCCGAGTGCCCAGTGGCGTGACCGTCCCGGTCGCCTCCCTTTTCCGCGTAGCGGCGCCCCTGCGGGGCGTCGGCGGTTCCACCACCGCCCAGCCTTCCCCCTCCCGCGCCAAGGTCAACCGCCTCCCCCGTGGCTGTCGGCGTCCCGGCGCAGGCCGTTCCCGCGGCGTCCCGCCGCGT
>JAQCFL010000460.1 GCA_027619375.1 Verrucomicrobiota bacterium
GGCGTGGTAGAGGTCGGCGAGGATGGCGAGTTCGTCGGGGGCGGGGGTGCGGGAGGGGCAGCGTTGGAAGGCGGTGGTGATGCGGTCTTCGAGGGGGGCTTCCTGGGTGAGCATGAGGTGGGCGAGGCCGAGGGCGCACTCCACGGAGACCTGTTCGTTGAGGGTGACGAGGGCCTGGAGGGGGGTGGTGGAGGTGGTGCGGCGGACGCAGGCGATTTCCCCGGTGGGGGCGTCGAAGGTGAGGAGCATGGGGTAGGTGACGGAGCGGAAGCGGAAGGTGTAGAGGGCGCGGCGGTAGCGTTGGTCGTCCTGTTCGACGAACCAGGTTTTCGGGCCGTAGGAGACGGGTTTCTCGAAGAGATAGGCGGGGGCGGGAGGAAAGACGCTGCGGCCGCCGAGGGCGGGGTTGAGGAGGCCGCTGGCGGCGAGTTGGATGTCGCGCACCGTTTCGGCGGGGACGCGGAGGCGGGGGCCGCGGGCGAGGAGGCGGTTGCGGGGGTCGCGTTCGCGGAGGTTGGAGTCGAGGTTGGAGTCCTGTTGGTAGGTGGCGCTGGTGGTGATGAGTTGGTGGATGTGTTTGAGGTCCCAGCCGGATTCCATGAACTCCACGGCGAGCCAGTCGAGGAGGGCGGGGTGGGAGGGTTGGGCGGATTGCACGCCGAAGTCCTCGGAGGTTTCGAGGAGGCCGAGGCCGAAGTAGGCCTGCCAGATGCGGTTGACCTGATAGCGGGCGGTGGTGGGCGAGTGAGGATCGGCGAGCCACTTGGCGAAGGTGAGGCGGGAGGTGGGATCGCCTGGGGGGAGGGGGTGGAGGAAGGCGGGGACGTGTGGCTGGATCTCCTGTTTGGGGTGGGTTTGTTCGCCGCGCTCGAAGAGGTGGGTGGTGCGGGGTTTTCCGACGGCGCCGGCGACGAGGGCGGTGGCGGGGACGGGGTGTTGTTGCCAGAGGGCTTCGATTTTCGCGTTGGTTTCGGCGAAGGCGGGGTTGCTTTCGCGCCAGTGGGAGAAGAGTCGGGTGGCCTGTTCGGGGCTGCGCCGGTCCTTTGGTGTTTCGAGGGCTTCGCGGACGAGGGGGGGGAGGTGATCGAGGGCGTTGGGGAGGGTGGAGGCGAACTGGAAGAGGAAGCGGCCGAGGTTGTAGCTCTGCACATCGTCGGAGTTGTAGCCGCCGTGTTTTTGGATGAGGGGGAACTTGAAGTGGAGAGTGCCGGGGTTAAGGAGGGGTTCGGCGAGGTTGAAGGTGATGAGTTGGGGGTCGTTGGAACGGCCGGGGCCGAGGTCGGTGCACCAGGCGGTTTTTTCATCGCCGTCGAGGGCGTAGGCGGCGGGTCCGGTGACGCGGTCATCGGGTTTGCGGCTGGCGTCCTTCGGGTAACGGGCGGGGTCGAGAGCGGTGTGGGGTGGGTTGACGGAGGCCACGGGGTCGGTGAACTTGAGCTCGGCGAGTTTGGAGGTTTCGGGTCCGCCCAGAAGTTTGAATTCGCTGAGGGCGCCGGTGCCCTTGCCGGATCGGCCGGGGCCCTGGAGGGAGAGGTAGGGATCGTTGAGGAGTTTGAGGCGGACAGAGCGGATCTCGGGGAGCTCGGTGGAGAAGGAGAAATTCTCGGTGCTCCTCGTGGCGGCGTAGCCCATGTTGATCATGGAGTCGTCCTCGAGGCGTTGGTATCTCTGGCCGGGGTCGCCGAGTTGGGAGAGTTGCATGGTGTGCCACTCGGTGTGGGGGAGGGCGAGGAGGGTGTCCTGCCAGGTTTGGTAGGCGGACCGGGCGTCGGGGAGTGCGCGTTCGAGGGTGGCGATCTGTTGTTTCAGTTCGGCGATTTTGCGTTGTTCGTCGGGGGTGTGGGCGGGGTAGGAGGTTTCGCGGGTGCTGTTGAGGAAAGCGAACATGCCGTAGTATTCCTCCTGGGTGAGGGGGTCGTATTTGTGGGCGTGGCACTGGGCGCACTGCATGGTGAGGCCGAGGATGGATTTGCCGATGGCGTCGATGCGGTCGATGATGCCTTCGATGCGGAATTGTTCGGGATTTGCACCGCCCTCCTCGTTGGTCATGGAATGGCGGAGGAAGCCGGTGGCGATGTGGTCGTCCTGGGTGGGGTTGGGAAGGAGGTCGCCGGCGATCTGGCGGATGATGAAGTCGTTGTAGGGCATGTTGTTGTTCATGGCCTGCACGACCCAGTCGCGGTAGAAGTGCATTTCGCGGGGGAGGTCCTTTTCGTAGCCGGAGGAATCGGCGTAGCGGGCCGCGTCGAGCCATTCGCGGGCCCAGCGTTCGCCGAAGTGTGGAGAGGCGAGGAGGGACTGGATTGCGGATTGCGGATCGCGGAAATCGGCATCGGGGAAGGCGGTCGGAGGGAGGCCGGTGAGGTCGAGGGAGAGGCGGCGAAGGAGGGTGTTGGCGGGAGCGGGAGGGGAGGGGGCGAGGTGTTCGGCTTCGAGGCGGGCGAGGACGAAGTGGTCGATGGGGTTTTGGGGCCAGGCGGTGTTTTTGACTGGGGGGATGGCGGGGCGTTTGGGGGGTTGGAAGGCCCAGTGTTCACCCCAAGGGGCG
>JAQCFL010000461.1 GCA_027619375.1 Verrucomicrobiota bacterium
CCCTGTCCAGCCCCTGCCCCCCTCCCCGCGTAGCGGCGTCCCTGCGGGACGTCGGCGGTTCCACCCCCGCCTATCCCTCCCCTCCCGCTCCCCAATCAACCTCCGCCTCCCTTAAATAACCAATTCCCCAATCCCACCAATCACCCAATAACCAATCTCCCTAATAACCAATAACTACCCCCCAATAACCAAACTCCCCGTCGCCACCGTCCCCACATCGAACCGCTCCAACAACGACCCATAAATCGCCCCAGTCGTCCGCGGCACCTTCCCCCGAAACACCTCCGCCCCGTTTAACTCCACCACCACTTCCCCGTCCAAATCCACCAGCGCATCACTCAAGCGCAGCGTCATCCTCCCCACTCCCTCCGCCTGCAGCGAAATTTTCTGCCCCTCCACCTCGCCGCGTACCGTCGCGCCCCTCTTCGCCGCCTCCTCTTCGACCGCCAACCAATAAAAGCGCTCATGCGTCCGCCCACTCTGATACCACACCACCTTCTTCGGCCAGGCCTGCCTCACGTACTTCGCCATCCACGGCACCGCCGCCCGGTCCTCCCGATCCATCCAATGCCCCTTCCCCTCCACCAAATGCGTCTCATGCACATAGCCCCCCGCATCCTCCTGCTCCAACACATCCAGCTTCTTCCCCCAGTCCGCCGCCACCTTGTTCCGCTTGTAGGCCCCGTCATTGGCCCCCATCCAAATCATGAACGGCAGATTCCGCAGCCCCAGCGGCGACGCCCCGTTCGGATGCCCCGCCATCATCGAGGCCGCCGCAAACCGATCCGCCATCCGCGGCGCCAGTTGATACACCCCGTCCCCTCCCGCCGAATACCCCATCAAATACACCCGGTCCGGATTCACCCCCCGACCGATCACATAGTTCTCAATCGTTCGGTCGATCAAATCATCCATGTGCCCCTCGTGCCACAGCCTCCACGAATCCGTCGGAGCCCGCGGCGCCACATAGATCCCCTCCGCCGGCTCATACAGCATAATCTGGTTTTTCCACTGCCCGTCATTCACCTCCGCCGGCGCGCCTCCCCCCCCGTGCATCGAAATCCACAGGCTGTGCCCGCCCTCGGGCGCATCCCCGAAGCTCCGCTCCAACACCTTCATCTCCTTCCCCGCCGCCTTCACCACCCCGAACTGGATCGACCCGTCCGCCGTCGCATCACGCCGCGCCAGTTCCTCCTTCCGCGCCTCCCGCTCCTCCTCCTTCAGCTTCGCAATCACCAACCGCGTCACCGCCGCCGCCTCCTCCTTCGTCAACTCCCGCTCCGGCACCGACAAATGCCGCTCTTCCGGCAACAACGCCAGCCATTCCCGCGCCTCCGGCAAACCCGCCTCCTTCTCCAACCCGGCCCAGCTCAAATCCCACGTCATCTCCCCCTCCGCCGTGCCCGTCGCCGTCTTGACCTCCTCGCCGTGCCTCAACCGCACCTGAAACTCCCTCCCCTTCGCCACCTCGATGGTCGCCATGTCATTCAGGTCCGCCGTCCCCGCCTTCGTCGTCACGGTCCGCCGCACCGCGGCATCCGCACCTAACAATTCAACCTCCACCACCATCCGCTCCCCGCCCGCCTTGTCAAAGACCCGCACGTGCACCGGCACCAACTCCTCCGCGACCTTCTCCACCGCCTGCGCATAACGCCCCGTCACATTCACCCCGCCCACCGACTTGTTCTCCAGGTCCCACACCATCGGAAAGTGCGCCGCCTCCTTCTTCCAGGACGTCGCCCAGATCGCATGCCGCCAATCCTCCGCGATCGCCTTCGAGGCATCCCTCGTGAACCACGCCCGGTTCAAGCCCTGCGCCTTATACTCATCCGCCCCCGTGAAATGCCACTCTCCCCCGTCATAGATCTCCACCCAGGTGTGGTTTCCCCGCTTGTTGGCCCACAGCGGCGTCCCCGCCACCCGCGCCGGCACCCCCACCGCCCGACACGCATCCACCAGGATGATCGACAAGCCCGTGCACGTCGCCATCCCCAGTTCCTTCGACTCCAAGGGACTCTGATTCGGCCGCTTCCGCCCCTTGTTGTAGTGCACCCCATACTGCTTGAAAAACTCCCGGTTCAGCGCCTGCACCGCCTCCGTCGCCGTCTGGCACTCCTTCACCATCGCCCCCGCCTTCTCATAAAATTCCGGCCGCCATCCCTCCCGCGTTTCATCCAGCGAGGCATACGGCAGCACATCATTCAGAAACACCTCCTCCGGCACCTCCTTCGCCCATGGAAACTCCTCTCGCGCCTTCAACGCCAGGTTCAGATTCTCCACCAAATATGCCTTCGTCAACCCCTGCAAATCCCCCGCCGGCATCCCCTCCACCAAGGCCACCGCCGCCTTCTCTCCAAACGCCCCGTGCTCCTCCCGCGCCGCCTCCACAAACCCTCGAATCTCCCCCGCATTCTCTCCCGCCACCCTTAACCGCTCCGCCAACCCGTCTTCCACGATCGGATCACCCACCACCAACCCACCCAGCCCCAACCACCCCAAAGCCGCAATAGCACACAGTCTCATCACAAAACCCTAAGCGCCACCCA
>JAQCFL010000059.1 GCA_027619375.1 Verrucomicrobiota bacterium
GCGTCCTCCAGAGCAGCTAGGACGGCATCGCTCGTGTCCTTGTCGGCTCCCACCCTCCGCATCGCGGCCTCCTCCATCGTGGCGGCAGCAACGAGCGCCTCCCCCTTCCTAGTCTTCTTCGTCGATTGGCGGATCCGCGTCGGTTCATCTCCGACAGGATCCGGCACGCTGATGTCTGCCCAGTAATAAGGGCTCCCCTTGCGCTTGTGGACTCTATACATGGTATTGCTCGGCTAGATGAACACACCCACCCCCGACTTTGTGCCTGAATTGTGCCTGTCCATCGCGTCCACCATGGCACATTCTGCACAATCGACAACGCTAAACCCCTTGTTTCATGTATAAAGTCCTCTTCGTCTGCATGGGCAACATCTGCCGCTCCCCCGCCGGCGACAACGTCTTCCGCCACCTCGTCCGCGAAGCCGGCCTCGCCGACCGCATTTCCTGCGACTCCGCCGGCACCCTCGACTACCACGTCGGCAAGTCCCCCGACCCCCGCATGAGCGCCGTCCTCCGCCGCCGCGGCATCCCCGTCGAAGGCCGGGCCCGCCATTTCAAGAAGGCCGACTTCCAGGACTTCGACCTCATCCTCACCATGGACGAGGACAACCGCCGCAACGTCCTCTCCCTCGCCGACTCCCCCGCCGACGAGCACAAAGTCAAACCCTTCGCCGAATTTTGCTCCGAACACGACCTCCCCGAAGTCCCCGATCCCTACTATGGTGGCGACGAAGGCTTCGAACTGGTCGCCGATCTCATGGAAGACGGCTGCACCAACCTCCTCGAACACATCCGCAAGACCGTCGCGTAGGGGTCCCGGCGCTCCGCTCCCCGCAAACACCTCCCGCCACCCCCGGCAGGGACGGTCGCCCCGCGCCGTCCGGTTGCTCCACCTCCCGCCAAACAATTCCCAGGCCCAAGGGCCAACCTAAGCGGAGTCCATGTCATCAATCACAATCGCTCAAGCTCCTATGATCGAATTGAGACTTTGGGCTCCCCGAGAGGCTCTCCGGCGATTCAGATCCGTCGTTCATGGGGCGTTGTTCTGATGTGTTGCTCAACAGGCTGCTAGCGCATCAGGTTTGCGCTGGCCATCTGGCGGCCACAAGCTCACTTTGACGCCAAAGTATGAAGCTTATCGCCCTGGCAATTTTCTTGCTCGCCGTCACCCGGGTCTTTCGGGCGGATGCCGCGGCGGATACAATTGGCAGGCATTACGCCCTATCCAAAGTAGCCGCTCTCATTGCCGTTGATGAGCATGACGGCGGCGAGGATGGTGACACACAGTATTTTGAACCACTGAAGACCCAGTTCGCACAACCCGCTGAAGTTTCCAAACTGTGCAAGGCGATTCAAGATTCTGTGGCTGTAGAGGCGGGTCAAGGGCCCTTTGTCGGCCACCTCTGCCATCTTGTGATGGTCGATAAGGATCAAAAAATCCTGGGAATGATCTCGATTCTCAATTTCCAGTGTCTCTGCGACATCAACGGAGCCCATCGAGACGCAGAGGGAAGGATCGTAGCGGACTACGAGAAACAGGCATTTGGATTCACATCCCGAGAGTTGGCTCGCGCTCTTTATGACCGCCTGAAGAGGGACGACCCAACCTACATGAAGCAACTGGATTCTGTCTACGCGGACGTGGGCAAGACGGTCGAAGGCCTGCTCTTCGGAAACGAACCCGGCGAGAATTAGCCGGTGGTTGAGGAGCAACGCGACGACACCACCGGTCAGCCGGCCCACATGCTTCCGACTCTGGCAAGGGTCGCAGCCGCCGCGAGAGCTTGAGGGCGCATCGTCCGCTGCTGATCATCATCGGTGCAATGTGTCTAACGATCAGGGAACTTCCCCCCCCCCGGCCATCCGGGTCCGTAGCACCGCGGTTCCGGTCGCTCACATACCGGACGATGTGAGCAACCGCCCCAGGGCGCGGGTCCCCAACAGCTTGCCCCTACGGTCGATCTGGCTTCCCCAACAGATGCAGGTCCTCCGCGGTGCGTGTTGCGTGTGGGGAACGCCGCCGTTACACGGTCAGATCATAGCCCTTGCGCGGATCGATGTGGATCCACTTGTTGGCTTCCTCGTGATTGGTGAACTTGCGGGCCTTGTCATCCCAGAGTAGCTCCTTGCCCGGGAAGCGGAGCGCGATGGCAGCCAGAGCAAGCGAGGCGGACATCGGGGCGGCATACTCGAAGTTGCTGCCGGGAGCCTTGACGTCCCCCTTCAAGGACGACTCCACCCACTCGCTGTAGTGATTGCCATTCGGCAGCTTTCCGAGTTCCGCCTTCCAATGCGCCTCGGCCTTCCCGATCGCCTCCTGGTCGTGCGTGCTACCGATCGCGATGGGACGCGGCGCCCCCGCATGCGATCCGCCCATCGCCGACATCTTCGACCCCACGATGATGCAGCCGTTGCCGCCAACATTCAGGTTCGGATCGGCCCCCGCGGGCGGCTTGGGAGTCTTCTTCCCATCATACCAGGTCATCTTGATCCCCTTCGGGCAGATCTCCGTGGCCGGAAACTTGAAAGTGACGATCGACCAGGACGGATAGGCGATCCCCGCCGGTGCCGAGCACTCCGCCGTGATCGATTCCGGGAGGCCCAGCTTGCAGGTCCAGAAGGCCGGATCCATGTTGTGGCACGCCATGTCGCCGATCGCACCCACCCCGAAATCCCACCAGCCGCGCCACACGAACGGAAGATAGGCCTTCGAATACGGGCGCTCCGCCATCGGCCCGAGCCACGAGTCCCAGTCGAGCCCCTCCGGCACCGCATCCTCCTTAGGAACCTCCGTCATCCCCTGCGGCCAGACCGGACGGTTAGACCAGGAATGCAGCTCCAGGACGTCACCGAAGGCCTTGTCATCCATCATCTTCTTCCAGAGCTTGAGCCCCGCACCGGCGTGCCCCTGGTTCCCCATCTGCGTGACAACCTTGTATTTCCTCGCCGCGTCGAGGAGCGTCATGTTCTCGCTGTAGGTGCGCGCGAGGGGCTTCTGGACGTAAACGTGCTTGCCCAGCTTCATCGCCGCCAGGGCCGCCACCGCATGCACGTGATCGGGCGTCGAAACGACCACCGCGTCAATCTCATCCGCGTGCTTCGCAAGCATCTCGCGGAAGTCGGAATACCGCGGCAAGTCGGCGAAATTCTTGAAGTTGCCCGCGGCGCGCCCCGGATCCACATCGCACATCGCGATCAGCTTGGCGCCCGCCCCCAGCATGCTGTTGAGATCACTGGCACCCTGCCCGCCGCAGCCGATCTGGGCGATCCGCAGCGGACCACCCTGCCCGGGGGCCGCCCCGAGGCGGCCGGTGGCACTGAGGGAAGCCGCCGCCGCGGCGGAGGTGACGATGAAGGCCCGGCGGGAAACCCGCGGGGTCGGAGTGTTGCTGGCATTGGACATTTCCAGAATACTCCCCCCCCGCCTATTCCTTTCACCAATAAAAGGGGGCCCTCACTGCTGGAACATCGCGTCGCCGTGGTCGCCGCCGCTGAGAACGTAGGCAAGGAGGTCGAAAATCTCGTCTTTCGTGAGGATGTTCAGCAGCCCCGGTGGCATCAGTGAGAAATTTGCGGGCTCGATGCTTTTGACCGTGGCTCGGTTCAACTCGATTCCCTGCCCGGGGTCGGAGGGGTCGGTGTTGATGGTCACGTTGTCGTTGTTGAGGTTGACAATGGTCCCGATGATCTGCGTGCCGTCCATTTTCGTGAGGACGGTGGGGACAAACTGTTCGTTGATCTCCTTGTTGGGATTGATGATCTGGTCAAGCAGGTCGCGCGGCGAGTAGCGGCTGCCGGCGGTGGTGAGGTCGGGGCCGGTCATGCCGCCTTCGTTGCCGAAACGGTGGCAGGCAAAGCAGCCGACCGCACCGAACATCTTGCGGCCCGTCTCGAAATTGCGGTTCTTCATGCCGTCGGTCGCGGCGGCGGCGAGTTCGTCCAGCGTCCACGCGGTTGTCTTCGTGCGGCCCACGAGGACGCTGGCGGCCGCTTCGAGGGCGGATTTGCGTTCGGGCTTCTTCGCGAGCAAATCGGCAAGCGCGGTCTTCTCGGCCTCGCTCAGGCTGGCCACGGCGTCCTTGCGGATGAACTCGACGAACCTGTCGAAGCTCGCCCCGCCCCGGTAGCTCGCGGCCTTCAGAAACCAGCCGAAGTAGCGCGTCCGCAGTTCAGTGGTCCAGCCGGACTGCAGCAGGCGGATGTCGCGCACGTATTCCATCTCTTCCTCCTGGGTGGGGGCGCGCTCGATGAGCGCCACCGCTTTCGCCGCGGTGTTCGGCGCCTGCAGATAGGCCAGCGTCTCACAGAGCAGCCAGTTCAGCTCGCGGGTCGGCGCCGGAAAATGCGGGTCGAACTGCGCGACGAGCCGCTCCGTCTGCGCGGCGTCGGGCGCTCCGAAGCGGACGCAGACGATCTGGATGGTCCGGACCAGCGTGCGACGCTGTTCCTCGTTGAGCTTCTCCCAGTCAAGTTTGCCGAGCGCGTCCAGCAGCTTCCCCTGCATCGCCTTGTCCACCGGCGGGTCGGTCGGCTGGCGGTGCTGCGCATCGATCCCGGCCGTGCGCGCCAGCGCGAGCAGCGCCTCGACCTGCATCCCCGGATCCTTCTCCGACCATGCCTTGTCAGCCCATTCCGCGAACGGTTGATGCTCGATGGCGGTGCGGGCCGCCCAACGGATGAAGGGATCGGCCGCGCCGAGGTGCGGCCAGGCGGCTTCGACCGCTTTCGGGTCTTGTTTGCCATGGAAGGCTTCGAGTTGCTTGCGGGTCCCGCGCTCCTTCCGGTTCGTCGGATCGCCATTGTCAATCGCCTTGTCGTCAGGCGGCCCGGTGTCCTCGCTTCCCTCATACGTCACGCGATACAACCCCGACTGCACCTTGCGCCCGCCCATGACGAAATACATCGCCCCGTCCTGCGGATGGATGATCACATCGGCGATCGGCAGCGGCGTGCCGGAGAGAAACTCCTCCTTCACCGCCGCGTAGCTCGCCCCCTTCGGCTGGAGCGTGATGGCGTAGAGCTTTCCCCAGCTCCAGTCACAGGCGAACATCGCCTCCTGATACCTTGCCGGGAACTTCGCCCCGTAGCCGAAGGTCACCCCGGTCGGCGAGCCGGGGCCGATGTTGATGACCGGCGGCAGCGTGTCGGGATACCACTCCTGCCGCTTGCCCGCCCCGTTGCGCCAGCCGTAATCCGCGCCGCTCACCACATGGCAAATGCGCGTGGGCCGGTACCATGGCGTGTTGAAATCCCACTCCATGTCCGCATCGTAGGTGAACAGCTCGCCGTCCCGGTTGAAGCCGGCGTCAAATATGTTGCGGAAGCCGCACGCGTAAAGATCCCACGTTTTGCCGTCTGGCGAGACGCGGTAGATGCTGCCGCCGGGCGCCAGCACGTCGCGCATGAAACCGCGCCCGTCCGGCATGCGCGGCAACAGGTGATCCTCCCCCCAGATGCGCGGCACGCTCGACGTGTCCGTGGCCACCGGCTTCGCGCCGTTGCCGCTGATCAGAAAGATCGATTGTTTGTCCGGCGCGAGCACCAGCGCGTGGATGCCGTGATCGCGTCTCGATTCGATCGCACGCAGGAGCTCCACCTTGTCGAGCTGATCATCGCCGTCGCTGTCGGTGACGCGGTAGAGCCCGTTCTGCATCTTCCCCGCGTAATCATTCACCGCCACATAAAGGGCGCCGAAGGCAAACAACATCCCGTTGGCCGCGCGAATTTCGGCGGGGACCTTCTCGACCTTCACGGGATCGAGCGGCTCCCCGGCAGGCGGCGCGGTGAAGCGATACAGCGCGCCAAACTGGTCGCTCGTGTAGATGCGCCCCTTGTCGTCCGCGCAAAGATTCACCCACGAGCCCTGCGTTTCCGCCGGCACGGAATACAGCAGCTCCACCTTGAACCCCTTCGCCACGCGAATGCGCTCCACCGGGGTGGCCCGGTTCTCACTGGTCGCGTCTTCCGCGATCACCTGGGCGTTGACTGAGAAAAGCAGGAGGGCGGAGCAGATCAGTTTCATCATGGAATGTTGCGGACCGCCATACCCACCCACCGGCCGGTCGGCGGCGGCTGCACCGGGCGCGGGCAAGGTGCGTCGCGTCGGTATTGGTGAACAGTTGGTCCGTGGAGAGTCGGGTGTCATCACAGCAGCCTTGTTGCACACTATCGCCGCTCACTGCTAGCGCAAAAAAAGTTCACCCCGCCGCATTCCCCGCTTGAATCAACCGCGTGATTTCCAACGCCACCTCCAACGCCGCCGCTCCCTGCTGACCCGTCACGGTGGGGGTCTTCTTCTCCCGCACACTCTCCACAAAGGCCCCCAACTCCAACTTCAGCGGCTCATCCTTCTCCACCTCCACTTCCTTGCAGCTGATCTGCGCCCCCTCCCGATAGTAAATCTTCCCCTTCTGCTCCTGGTAGTCGAGCGACAGATAACACTCTTCCTGAAACACACGGATCTTCCGCATGCGGTCCGGACTGATCCTGCTCGCCGTGATGTTTGCCACACAGCCGTTCTCAAAACGTATCCGCGCATTCGCGATGTCCTCATGCCGCGTCAGGACCGCCACCCCCACCGCATCGATGCTGGCGATCGGCGAACGCACCAGGTGCAGGATCACCTCCAGATCATGAATCATCAGATCCAACACCACCCCGATGTCCATGCTCCGGTTCGGAAAGGGCGAAAGCCGGTGCGCCTCGATGAATTTCGGATGCGTCAACTGCTTCTCCAGTTCCCGCAGAACCGGATTGAAGCGCTCGATGTGCCCCACCTGCAGAATGCGCCCCGTCTCCGTGGCCTTCAGCACCAGCGCCTCGGCCTCCTTCTCGGTGAAGGCGATCGGCTTCTCCACCAACACACTCACCCCCCGGTCCAGCAGCTCCCCACCCACCGCCAGATGCGCCTCGGTCGGCACCACCACGCTCACCGCATCGCAGCACGCCGCCAGCTCTTCCAGGGTCCCCACCACCGTTCCACCAAACTCCGCCACCACCGCTTCCGCACGACCGCGGTCCTGATCATAGACCGCGGTCAACTCCACATCCTCCAACAGGCCGTAAACCCGCGCATGGTTTCGCCCCATTGATCCCGCTCCCGCCACCCCGACCCTGATTGACATGGCCCAGTCGTGGCAAATCCCGAAGGACCCTGCAAGCCTCACACCACCCCCTCCGGGGAATCCCCGCCCATCCCGGCACAGGCCTCCCAGGACAGCATCCTTGTATTACCACCCGAATTCGGGTATCACGACCGGAGCCGCCGATCACCCATGAGCATCCACGCCCACCTCAGCCCCGAAGCCGAAGAGCGACTTCGTGTCCAACAGCGTAATGCCAGCATCTCCAGTGTGGTCATCAGCCTGCTCGTCACGCTCCTCCTCGGCCTCATCCTCGCCTTCATCCTCCTCCCCAGCCTCTCCGTCGAGGTCTCCACCATCGTCACTTACAACGCCATCGTCGAAGACGTGGAATCCCTCCAGGAAAAGCAAATCAACAACCAGATCCAGCGCAAGCCATCCGCCCCCTCCTCCTCGGTGGCCAAGGTCATCGCCTCCAGCACCCCTTCCCCTGTCGCCATTCCGGTTCCCGACGACGCCGTCCCCGCCCCCTCCACCGATTTCGGCAGCGGCGATGACTTCGGAGACGGTTGGGGCGATGGCGGCGACGGCGGCGGCGGCGGCTTCGGCAACATTCCCGCCAGCATGCGCAAACGCTGCTCGGAACAAGACCGCCTGGCACGCCTCGCCACCAACGGCGGCACCCGGAAATGCGAGGACTCCGTCATGGCCGCCCTCCGCTACTTCAAAAAAACCCAGCACAAGAACGGCAGCTGGGATGGCGGCAATCAGGTCGGCATGACCGGACTCGTCCTCCTCGCCTACCTCGGCCACTGCGAAACTCCGCTCTCCGAGGAGTTCGGCGACAACGTCACCTCCGCCATCGCTTACCTCGTCAATGTCAACATCCAGAACAAGGGCAGGATGGCCTCCTCGTTCCAAACCGATAAATGGCCCTACGAACACGCCATCGCCGCCTACGCCCTCGCCGAGTCACTGACCTTCTGCAAACAACTCGGCATCAATTTCCCAAACCTCGAAAAGGCGGTGGCCGACAGCATCCAATGGATCATCAACAATCAGCACAAATCCGGCGGATGGGACTACGGCTACGCGGAGAACTCCGGCCGCGGCGGCGACCTCTCCGTCACCGCCTGGCAACTGCAGGCCCTCAAGGCCGGCCACGCCACCCGTCTCGACTTCCACAACTATCAGAAGTGCATCACCAACGGCATCAACTACGTCGAAAAATGCCAGAACTCCAACGGCGGCTTCGGCTACTACCACACCACCAAAGCACCGGCAGGGGACGGAAACATCTTCACCCTCACCGGCGCAGGCACCCTCTGCGTCCAACAACACAGGAACGCGGCCACTTCCTCGGCTCGAAAGGGAATCCGATACCTCGACCAGGAGGCCCGCTTCGACTTCAGTAAGGGGGCCAACCTCTACGAGCACTATTACAACTCCCAAGCCATGATCAATCACGGCGGACAAAGCTGGAGGAAATACAACGCCCTCTTCCGCGACCAACTCCTCAACACCCAGAACAAGGACGGCTCATGGCCCCAACCGGCCGACGGCGGGCACAACACCGAATCCGTCATCTACCGCACCGCCCTCTGCACCCTCATGCTCGAGGTCTATTACCGCTTCCTCCCCGGCACCTCCTAGAAAAATTGACTTTCGTGACATTTTTCCTAAGCAATTCCCCCCTGATTCGTTGTCTCCCCATCGGGGGCGCCTCGAAACGGGGGTTTTTCGCTTTCCCGAGGCCGCTATCGGCATCAAAAAGGCAGTGCCCCCGAACCAATACATCCCACCTGAATGAGCCTTCACGCCCAACTTAGCCCCGAAGCCGAGGAGCGCCTCCGCGCCCAACGCCGCAACTCCACCATTTCCAGCATCTTCATCAGCCTGCTGGCCATCGTGCTCATCGGACTCATCCTCGCCTTCATCCTCCTCCCCAGCCTCTTCTTCGAGTCCCCCACCATCGTCACCTACAACGCCGGCGCACCCGACCAGGAAGATCTGCAGAAGAAGGAGATCAACAACCAGGTCCAGCGCAAACCCTCCGCACCCTCTTCCTCGATGGCCAAGGTCATCGCCTCCACCACCCCCTCCCCCACCGCCATTCCAGTTCCCGAGGTGGATGTTCCGGATCCTTCCACCGACTTCGGCAGCGGCGACGACTTCGGCGACGGCTGGGGCAGCGGTGGCGACGGCGGCGGCGGCGGCTTCGGCAACATCCCGGCCAACATGCGCAAACGCTGCTCCAAGGAAGACCGCCTCCAACGCCTCGCCGAAAACGGCGGCACCCCCGAGTGCGAGGAAGCCGTGGTCAACGCCCTGCGCTTTCTCCAGAAGAGCCAGGGCAAGGACGGCAGCTGGGACAATTCCAATGTCGCCATGACCGGCCTCGCCCTCCTCGCCTACCTCGGCCACTGCGAGACCCCCCTCTCCGAGGAGTTCGGCGAAACGGTCACCGCCGCCATCACCTTCCTCGTCAACGTCGCCACCAAGAACAACGGCAAAATGGCCAATGACTTCGGAAACAAGCACTGGTGCTACGAACACGGCATCGCCACTTACGCCATCTCCGAGGCCTACACGTTCTGCAACCAGCTCAACGTGAACATCCCCAACCTCCAGGACGCCGTCCAGAACAGCGTCCAGTGGATCATCAACAACCAACACAAGTCCGGCGGTTGGGAATACGCCTATGCCGAAGACGCTCCGCGGGGCGGAGACCTTTCCATCGTCGCCTGGCAAATGCAGGCCCTGAAGGCAGGGAGAGCCACCGGCCTCGACTTCCGCAACTACGAAAGCTGCATCCGAAAAGCCGTCGCTTACGTCGAGGAAAGGCAGGACTCCAACGGGTCCTTCGCCTACACCGGCAACTCCGGAAGAATCAGTCTCACCGGAGCAGGTGCGCTCTGTCTCCAGCAGCACAAGGGAGCCTCCAATTCCTCCGCCCGCAAGGGAGCCAAGTTTCTCGAGAAGGAATCCAAGTTCGATTACAAGACCGACTGCAACCTCTACGAGCACTACTACAGCACCCAGGCCATGATCAACGACGGCGGAAATTCCTGGAAAAAATACAACGCGCTCTTCCGCGACAATCTCCTCGCTGCCCAGAACAAGGACGGCTCTTGGCCCGTTCCGGGCGGAAAAGGGGCTGCCGGAAGCAGCGGGTCGGCCACTTACAACACCGCCCTCTGCACCCTCATGCTGGAGGTCTACTACCGCTTCCTCCCCGGCACTTCCTAGAATCACGGAGTTCTCGCCTCGCAAGACCTCCCGCATCCCGCCCCGCCAGCCTCCCCGCCGCAGGGCTGCTTCTACGCGTATTTTCCCTTCGCAGCGGCCGCTTTCTGGCCCATAGTCTCCCCGCGATGAGCGCATCTTCCACTGCTACAGCCAACCAACTCGATCAACTCAAGGATTTGACCACGGTCGTCGCCGATACCGGCGACTTCCAGGCCATGAAGGAGTACGCCCCCCAGGACGCCACCACCAACCCTTCCCTCATCCTCAACGCCGCCCAGCAGGAGGAATACCGCCACCTCGTCGAAAAAGCCGTCCAGGACCACGCCGCCTCCCCCCTCACCGGGGACACCCTCGTCGAGTCGATCATCGACCAGATCCTCATCCTCTTCGGCAAGGAAATCCTCCAGATCATCCCCGGCCGCGTCTCCACCGAAACCGATGCCCGCCTCTCCTTCGATGTCGAGGGCTCCGTCGCCAAGGGTCGTCAACTGATCGAACTCTACGAAAAGAACGGCATCTCCCGCGACCGCATCCTCATCAAGATCGCCTCCACCTGGGAGGGCATTCGGGCCGCCGAGATCCTCGAAAAGGAAGGCATCCACTGCAACCTGACCCTCCTCTTCTCTCTCGTCCAGGCCGTCGCCTGCGCCGAGGCCAAAGTCCAACTCATCTCCCCCTTCGTCGGCCGGATCTACGATTGGTACAAGAAGGACACCGGAATCGACTACAAGGGCGCGGAAGATCCCGGTGTGCAGTCCGTCCAACAGATCTATTCCTACTACAAGAACTTCGGTCACCCCACCGAAATCATGGGCGCCTCCTTCCGCAACGTCGGCCAGATCATCGAACTCGCCGGCTGCGACCTCCTCACCATCTCCCCCAACCTCCTCAAGGAACTCCAGAACTCCACCGCCCCCCTCGTCCGCAAACTCGATCCCGAGGCCGCCAAGGCCAGCGACATCGCCAAGGTCCAGGTGGATGAGAAAAGCTTCCGCTACGCCCTCAACGACGACGCCATGGCCACCGAAAAAACCGCGGAAGGCATCCGCAAGTTCGCCGCCGACATCGTCAAACTCGAAACGCTCGTCCGGTCCATGCTGGGCTAACCACTCAAAACCGTGTTCCGCCTCCTCGCCGCCGCCCTCCTCTCCGGCCTCCTTCTCCCCTCCGTTTTTGCCGGGGGAAAGAAGCCGGAAGGCCTCTCGGTGAACTTCCACCTCCAAGGCAACCGCAACGACGGACCGAATCGCGTCTTCGCCCAGCTGACGGCCGGACAGGAGGTCTACTTCCAACTCGCCCCCACCTTCAGCTCCAAGGATTTCATCTCCTTCGTCCCCTTCCCCGCCGATGACGGCGGCAGCTACGGCGTCATGGTGAAGTTGAACACCGGAGCGGCCACCCGCCTCACCAGCATCACCGCCGACAACCGCGGACAATACCTGCTCGCCATCGTCAATGGCCAGGTGCGCGACGCCGTTCTCATCGACCGGGCCGTCGATGACGGCGTGCTCGTCATTTGGCAGCGCATCAGTATTGCCGAAGTCCGCCAGGCCGATGCCGCCATGCCCCGCATCGGGCAGGACCCCAAGGAGTGGAAGAAAAATCTGAAGAAGAAAAAGTAGCCCTGATGCGATCCTTCCTGCCCGCCTGCCTGGCCATCGTCCTCCTTGCCTCCTCCGCCCCTCTCCCAGCGGAACCGTTGCGCCTTCAACTCCCCACCGCCAACGACGCCCTCCTGCACGGAAAGCCCGAGGACTTCTACATGTATGTCGATCGCAACTTCGAGGGCGAGGTCACCAAGCCCTGGTCCGGCGGACAATACGGCTACGTCCGCACCATGCTCCGCACCTCCGAAGGGGTTCTCGGCATCCGCTTCCACGAAGGCATCGACATCCAACCCCTCGAGCGAGACTCCTCCCAGAACCCCCTCGACGAGGTCAAATCCATCGCCACCGGCGTGGTCGCCTACGTCAATTCCGCCGCCGGCAACAGCAACTACGGCAAATACATCGTCGTCGAACACAACTTCGGCGACGGCCCGATCTTCAGCCTCTACGCCCACCTCTCCGAAACCTCCGTGGAGGCCGGTCAACGCGTCCTCGGCGGAGCCAAGCTCGGCAGAATGGGATTCACCGGTGCCGGCATCAACCGCACCCGCGCCCACGTCCACCTCGAACTGGCCCTCCTCCTCTCCCTCCGCTTCGACCATTGGAACCAAAACCTCTACGGCAGCCAGAACCTCCACGGCATCCACAACGGCATGAATCTCGCCGGCCTCGATATCGCCTCCCTCTACCTCGCCCTTCAGGAAAACCCCGATCTCAGCATCCCCGCCTTCCTCAGCCGCGAACCGATTTACTACAAGGTCACCGTCGCCCGTCGTGGTCCCCTCGAACTCGTCGAACGCTACCCGTGGCTGAAACGCGGCGACCACAGCCGACCCAGCCCCTCCTGGGAAATCAGCTTCAGCGCCTCGGGCATCCCCCTCGCCGTGGCCCCCAGCAATCGCAACGTCTCCAAGCCCCTCATCACCTACGTCCGCACCACCCAGTCCCGCCACGAGCACCACACCAGCTCCCGCGTCACCGGCACCGGACGCCGCGCCTCCCTCACCGCCCGCGGCCTGCAGCACCTCTCCCTCGTCACCGGGGACTTCCCCGATTCCACCAAACCACAATAAGCGATGTCCGCCGAATCCCGCCTCCAGGAACTGGGCCTCACCCTCCCCGAAGGTCCCACCCCCGTCGCCTCCTACGTCAACTGCGTCCGCTCCGGCAACCTCCTCTTCCTCTCCGGAGGACTCCCCGCCCGCGACGGCCAACTCATCACCGGCAAGGTCCCCGATACAATCAGCCCCGAGGAGGCCAACGAGGCCGCCCGCCTCAGCATCCTCAACCGCCTCGCCGTGATCCGCCAGGAAGTCGGCTCCCTCGACAAGGTCCGCCGCATCGTCAACCTCCAGGGCTTCGTCAACTCCGCCCCCGACTTCTTCGACCACCCCAAGGTCATCAACGGCGCCTCCGATCTCCTCCTCCAAATCTTCGGCGAGGCCGGAAAACACTCCCGCCTCGCCCTCGGCGCCGCCGCCCTCCCCCTCAACGCCGCCGTCGAAATCAGCCTCATCGTCGAAGTCGAATGACCCCCCAATGGGGAGCGCGGGTTTGCAACCCGCTTCACAACCCCGACTCTCCCAATATGGAGAGCGGGTTTGCAACCCGCCTACCCAACCCTACAAGCCCCCCATCAACCTTCAAGCACCCCGCTCCTCCCACCCTTCCAGCCAGCCGGTTCCTCCCCACAAACGTGTGCGACATCGTGAATGCCGCACCGGCAATGGCCCGCAACGAAAGAGTGACCACTTCTTGACGAGGTAATCGTTGCCAAATTTCCACGAACCAATTTCCAAATAAATTTCAAATCCAAAACCAAATCTCAACCACGGAAACTCATGATCAAGGATGGCATTGAAACCGTGACGCTTCCGTTGGATTTTTCCGACTTTAGCGAAATCATCGATGTCCGCTCTCCCGGCGAGTTCGAGGAGGATCACCTCCCCGGTGCCCTCAACCTCCCCGTCCTCTCCGACCCCGAACGCATCGAAGTCGGCACCCTCTACACCTCCGACCAGTTCCAGGCCCGCCGCCTCGGTGCCGCCTACATCAGTCACAACGTCGCCACCTACCTCGATCACCAACTCGCCGACCGCGATCGCTCCTGGGCCCCCCTCATCTACTGCTGGCGTGGCGGCATGCGCTCCCGCTCCATGGCCGTCATCCTCCGCTCCATCGGCTGGCGGGCCCGCGTCCTCGAGGGCGGCTACAAGGCCTGGCGCAACTTCCTCCGCGCCGACCTCGCCCGCCTCCTCAGCACCCCCAAGCTCCACTTCCACGTCCTCGGCG
Organism: Verrucomicrobiota bacterium; assembly: GCA_027619375.1. Lineage (GTDB taxonomy): Bacteria > Verrucomicrobiota > Verrucomicrobiia > Verrucomicrobiales > Akkermansiaceae > JAPKDA01. The sequence goes on from JAQCFL010000059.1 coordinate 14,231, forward strand.
GCCTCACCGGATCCGGCAAAACCCGCCTCCTCCACGCCCTCCAACAGGCCGGTGCCCAGGTCCTCGATCTCGAAGGCCTCGCCAACCACCGCGGCTCCCTCCTCGGCGTCGTCGGAGAGCAACCCTCCCAGAAACGCTTCGAGTCCGGCATCTACCAAGCCCTCCAAGCCTGCGACCTCTCCAAACCCATCTTCCTCGAGGCCGAGTCCAATCGCATCGGCACCGTCCACATCCCCTCCGCCCTCTGGCAACGCCTCCCCGAAGGCCGCGTCCACGAGGTCACCATGCCCCTCGAAGCCCGCGCCGCCTACCTCCTCGAGGACTACCAACACTTCCCCCTCGCCCCCGACCACCTCACCAATCTCCTCAACGTCCTCCGCCGCATCCGTGGCAACGAACAGGTCGAGGCCTGGCAGGAACAAATCCAACAAGGCGACTGGCCCGGCTTCGTCCGCTCCATCCTCCTCGACCACTACGACCTCGCCTACCGTCGCCCCGGCGAGGAAGGCTCCGTCTATCAACCGCCCTCCAACCTCATCCCCCTCCCCGACGCCCTCCCCAACACCCTCCGCGACGCCGCGACCCGCCTCTTCTCCACGATGGATTGAGCCGCGAAGGCGACGCCCGAATAAATTACGAAGACAATGAGAGCATCACCAGATCCTGGAGAAACAAACGAAGTAGGAAAAAATAATGAGAGAATGGAAAATTTGTTGGCTCGTCAGCTTGTTGGCAGCCGGATTGGTTGGTGCTGATCAGAAGGACGAGGGCGAAGTAGCGGTTGAATCGGCTCTAGTCCTTACGGTGACAATATCTTCGGCTGGTCCCTATACTGCAGAACGCGATACGCGCAGGGCGAATTTTTACCTAACGAACAAGAGCCCAAAAGCATTTGATGTCGCTACGAGATTTTTCAATGTCGATGTAAATTACTTCAAGGAGGATGCGTCGATTGGTATTACGTTTGTGCGAGGGCAGTCCTTTGTTCCGAGCGAAGGCGGGCAAGGAGCAGTGAAGGTCCCACCCGCAGACTACGGTCGAGTGACCTTGAAACCCGGCGAGATAGTCGAAATCATGAATTCGAGAAGGGATGGACCAGTTGATCGGCTCCAACGCACCTGCCGCATCGCATCCGGCGGTGCCGGAACGTCAAGCCACCACTCGGAGCGCACGACTGCTCCCGCTCCGCTGCACGAAGCCCCGCCGCGCGCACCCGCACGACCCCGTTACCCGTTACCCGCAGTCAGCGACCCGCCCTTCCCGCGCGGAGCAAACAACTTCCAGGCCAGAAAGCTTGAGACGATCATCATGAGGTGGGCGGACACCTCGAAGGTCTCTTCAAAGGAAATGTGATAGTGCTTCTCCATCGGCAAACGGGGAAATTTTTCTTTCCGTTAATCCGTTAGAATCTCAGCGGGCTGGCTGATGGACATTCGATAGG
>JAQCFL010000462.1 GCA_027619375.1 Verrucomicrobiota bacterium
GGGGGGGCTGGCGATGGTCGGGGCGTGGAGGCGAAAGCGGCGTTGCGGAAGTATTTTGGCTTCGAGGAGTTCCTCGAGGGCCAGGAGGATATCATCACGGAGATCCTGAATGGGAAGGATGGGCTGGCGGTGATGCCGACGGGGGGCGGGAAGTCGCTGTGCTATCAGTTGCCGGCTCTGTGTTTGCCCGGGGTGACGCTGGTGGTGAGTCCGCTGATCGCGCTGATGAAGGATCAGGTGGATGCGCTGCTGGCGAAAGGGGTGGCGGCGACCTTGATCAACTCGACGTTGTCCTTTGCGGAGCAGAACGATCGGATTTCGCGGATGAAGGCGGGGGAATACAAGTTGGTCTATGTGGCGCCGGAGCGCTTTCGGGCGGCGGGGTTTTGCGAGGCGGTGCGGGAGTTGGAGGTGTCGTTTTTGGCGATTGATGAGGCGCATTGTTTGAGCCAATGGGGGCATGATTTCCGGCCGGACTACATGCGGTTGGGGAAGGCGCGGAAGCTGTTGGGGGATCCGCAGTGTGTGGCCTTCACGGCGACGGCGACGGCGGAGGTGCGCAAGGACATCATCGGGGTGCTGGAGCTGCGCGAGCCGTTCCAGACGGTGACGGGATTTGCGCGGCCGAATTTGAGTTTCAACATCACTGCGGTGGAGAAGGCCCCGGCGAAGTACAAGCGGGTGAAGGAAGTGGTGGAGGAGCACAAGACGGGAATCATTTATTGTGCGACGCGGAAGAAGGTGGAGGAGGTGGCGGAGACGCTGAACAGTTGGGGGGTGAAGTGCATCGCGTATCATGGAGGGATGAGCGAAGAGCAGCGGGAGGCGACGCAGAACAAGTTCATCCGCAAGCAGGCGGACGTGGCGGTGGCGACGAATGCCTTTGGAATGGGGATCGATCGTTCGGACGTGCGTTTCGTGGTGCATTTCGAGATGCCGGGGAGCGTGGAGGCGTTTTATCAGGAGGCGGGGCGGGCCGGGCGGGACGGGGAGGCGGCGTGGTGCGAGTTGTTGTTCAACTATGCGGACACGCGGACGCAGGAGTTTTTCATCGATGGAGCGAATCCGGGGACGGGGATGATCCGCGACGTGTATCAGTATTTCCTGAACGCGGCGGGGGCGAATCACGAGGTGCATGTATCGATCGATGAGGTGAAGGGTGCGGTGGGGGCGAAGAACGGGATGGCGGTGAGCAGTGCCATTGCGACGCTGTCGCGGAGCGGGTATATCGAGCGATTTGATGTGAAGGGTCAGCGGCAGCGGGGGACGCGGTTAAAGCGGCCTGATGTGCTGGCGAGCAAGTTGGATCTGGATGAGGAGGCGCTGGAGGAGAAGGAGCGGCGGGATCGGGCCAAGCTGCAGGCGATGGTGCAGATGTGTTATGGGGCGGGCTGTCGGCAGCGGGCCATCCTGGAGTATTTCGGGGAGATGGAGGCGGCGGACTGCGGGACCTGCGATGTGTGTTGCAGCGACTACGGGACCGAGTCGCGGGATACGAATGACAGCGAGGACGTGATCGTGCGCAAGGTGCTGGCCGGGGTGGCGCGGATGAGTTGGAAGCGGGGGAAGGACTGGGAGGGACGCTTTGGGCGGGGGCGGATCGTGCAGATGTTGACGGGGAGCAAATCGCAGGAGGTGATGAAGGCGCGGCTGCACGAATTGACGACCTACGGGATTTTGAGCGAGGCGGGGACGGCGTTTTTGAATGAGCTGATGCATGCGTTGCATGACGCGGGGTTGCTGGTGACGCAGCGGGGGGAGTTTCCGCTGGTGACGTTGACGAAACGGGGGGAGGACGTGATGAAGGGGAAGGGGCGGTATCGGATCGTGTGGCCGCAGGCGCGGAAGGAATCGATGGTGAAGGACGGCGGGAGCGGTGGGGTGAACGGGGAGACGTTGGAGGAGTTGGCGCCGTTTGACGGGATGCTCTATTCGCAGTTGAAGGATCTGCGGAACGATTTGGCGGAGCGGGACGGGGTGCCGGCCTATGTGGTGTTTTCGAACAAGACGCTGGAGGCCTTTGCGCGGCTGCGGCCGCGATCGGTGGAGGCGGGGTTGCGGATCAAGGGGGTGGGGCCGACGAAGGCGGAGAAGTATCTGGAGCCGTTTTTGGGGGTGATCGGGGAGTTTGGGGGGTAGGAAGAATGCGGAATGCGGAATGCGGAGTTCGGAATGGGGAGTTCGGAATGCGGAATGGGGCTTGGGGAATGCGGATCCGGCGTCGTGTTGGGGCTATGCCGGGACGGGTTGGGGAATTTTAACCGCGAATGGACGCCAATGGGCGCGAATATTTGGAGAGGTGGGATTGGATTCGATCACGAAGCGCTCGATTTCGAGCTCATCAAAAGAAGGCTTCGTGGAACGTTGATTCGCGCCCATTCGTGTTCATTCGCGGTTTTGAGCTCCCGCCCAGAGGGGGAGAGGAAATAGGGCCTAGTAAAGAGAGGCGTTCGTGCGTTGGTTCTTCAGGATGAAGGAACGTACTCCATGGAAGTCGTGGTTGGCCGGGGGGATGGTGATTGTGGCGGGG
>JAQCFL010000463.1 GCA_027619375.1 Verrucomicrobiota bacterium
GGGAGGCGGGAGATTCCCCGCCCCGGAATATGAGGGAGTCGTCCATCTGGGGTGAAGCAGTTGGTTTGAAGGGGGTGACCTTCAGGGGAAGTGTATCAAACCGAGCAGCGGCTGACAAGGGAGAGGAAAGCCCGGAGGAATGGGGCTTCCGGCGGGGAATGCGCTGTTGAGTGACTAGATCCGGGCGTTCTTCCAGTAGGCGTATTCGCTTCGATTGAAGTCAATGTACTCCGGGGAGATGTCGGAGGTGTAGATGGTGTAATCGGCGCGGCCGAGGTGGAGATTGATGGTGATGGTGAAGGCGTCCAGGTCGGCGATGGCGCGGAGTTCGTCGATGGGGGTCTTGGCGACGAGGCCGCCTTCGCAGGCTGGTTTGTCGTCGTAGGAAATGTCGATGAGTTCCTCGCGGATGCGGGCGCGGGAGTAGCCGACGGCGTGGATGATGCGGCCCCAGTTTGGGTCGCCGCCGTTCCAGGAAGCCTTGACGAGGGCGGATTTGGAGACCGCCTCGGCGACCTTTTTGGCGTCGGCGTAGGTGGGGGCGCCCTTGACGTCGAGGGTGACGAACTTGGTGACGCGCTCGCCATCGCGGACGATTTTTTTGGCGAGGGTGAGAAGGACGGATTGGAGGGCGTCGCGAAACTGTCGGCAGGCCTTGCTGCCGCGGGCGATGCGGGGGCCGCCGGCGGCGCCGTTGGCGAGGACGAGGACCGTGTCGTTGGTGCTCATGTCGCCGTCGATGCAAATGCGGTTGAAGGAACTTTCGACGGCTTCGAGGAGGGATTTTTGGAGGCAGACCTTGCTGAGGTTGGCGTCGGTGGTGACGAAACAGAGCATGGTGGCCATGCTGGGGCAGATCATGCCGGCACCCTTGGTGCAGGCACCGATGCGGACCTTTTGGCCGTCGAGGTCGACGATGATGGCGATTTCCTTTTTGGTGGTATCGCTGGTCATGATCGCTTCGGCGACGGAAGTGCCGTTCTTCGCGCTGATCGCGGCGCAGAGGGGGGCGATCTTCGGGGTGATGCGGTCCATGGGCAGGGGCAGGCCGATGACGCCGGTGGAGCAGACGCCTATTTCCCGACGGTTGAGGCCGAGGGCCTTGGCGGTGGCGTCGGCCATGGTGCGGGTGTCATTGATGCCCATGACGCCGGTGCAGGCGTTGGCGTTGCCGCTGTTGGCGATGATGGCGCGGAGTTCCTGGGCGCGGAGGTGGGCCTGGGTGACCCGGACGGGAGCGGCCTTGACCTTGTTGGTGGTGAAGGTGCCGGCGGAAACGCAGGGTTGCTCGGAGTAAATGACGGTGAGGTCGGTGCGGGTGGCATCGGGGTTCTTGATGCCGGCCGCGATGGCGGCGGCGAGGAACGCTTTGGGGGCACACACCCCCCCTTTGATCTTCTTGTAAGGCATGAAGCGGGACGAACGGATGCGGAGTGTGGATAGGGGTCAGACCATTTGCAACCCGCTAGTTTCGGGAAAGCCGGCCATGAGGTTCATACTCTGTAGCGCTTGGCTCGCCGCGCCTTTGCCGAGGTTGTCTTCGGCGCTGAGCACAAGGAGGCGACCGGTGCGGGGGTCGTGGTGCCAGCCGATGTCAATAAAGTTGGTACCGGTGACATTCTTGGTGTCGGGACAGCCGCCGGGGCCGAGGAGGCGGACGAAGGGGCACTGTGCATAAGTATGCTCCATGGCGGCGGTGACCTCGTCGAGGGAGCCGCGGAGGGTGGCGGTGGTGCTGGTGTGGATGCCGGCGTTGACGGGGACGAGGTGGGGGATGAAGGTGATGATGACCGGCGCGCCGTTGGCGAGGGACAGTTCCTGTTCGACTTCGGAGAGGTGGCGGTGTTTGGGGAGGCCGTAAGCGCGGACGCTTTCGTTGCACTCGACGTAGAGGAGGGAGAGGTCGGCCTTCCGTCCCGCGCCGCTGACGCCGCTGGTGGAGTTGGCGATGATGGTGGCCGGGTCGATGAGCTTGTTGCGGAGGAGGGGGAGGAGGGGGAGAATGATGGAGGTGGGGTAACAGCCCGGGGAGGCGACGAGACGGGCGGAGGCGATGGCCGCGCCGTGGACTTCGGGGAGTCCGAAGACGGCCTCGGGGAGGAGTTCGGGAGCGGGGTGGGTTTCGCCGTAGAATTCCTTGTAGATGGCGGGGTCGTGGACGCGGAAATCGGCGCTGAGATCGATGACCTTGAGGCCCTTCTCGAGGAGGGCGGTGGCGTAGGCGGCGGCGGTGCCGTGGGGGAGGGCGAGGAAGGCGATTTCCGCACCGCTGGCGACGACGGCCTCCATATCGGCGTCGATGAAGTGGAGATCGGCCCCGGGGAGACCGGCGAAGCGCGGGAAGACCTTGGCGACGGGCGTGCCGGCGTTGCTGCGGGAGGTGATGGCGACGAGGTCGACCTGGGGGTGCGCGAGGAGGAGGCGGACCAGGTTGCTGCCGGTGTATCCGCTGGCTCCGAGAATGGCTGCCTTGATGCGCTTCATGATGGGGGGACGGGGATAGCGGGAGGCCGGGGGCTTGGGAATCG
>JAQCFL010000060.1 GCA_027619375.1 Verrucomicrobiota bacterium
GTTCCGATTTCCCCATTCCCCATTCCGAACTCCCCATTCCGATTTCCGAAATCCGCTTTCCTCATTCCTTCCCCATTCGCGTCCATTCGCGGTTAAATTCCCCTCCCCATTCTACATTCCGCATTCGACACCCTCCCCTTCCCAACCCACCCTCCCGCCGTCATGAGCGCATCCGACTCCATCATCTTCGGCCCCAAACCAGACGGCGAGAAAACCGACGAGACCGCCGTCTTCTGCCCCAAATTCGACGCCAACGGCCTCCTCGCCGCCGTCGCCATCGACGCCACCACCAAGGAACCCCTCATGCTCGCCTGGATGAACGAGGAATCCCTCCGCCGCACCCTCGAACTCGGCCAAGCCGTTTACTTCTCCCGCAGTCGTCAGGAACTCTGGCACAAGGGCGCCACCTCCGGCCACACCCAGACCATCCGTGAGATTCGCACCGACTGCGACCAGGACGCCCTCATCCTCTACGTCGACCAAAAAGGTGCCGGTGCCTGCCACACCAACCGCCGCTCCTGCTTCTACCGCCAACTCACCCCCGGCGCCCCCACCACCCTAAAGTTCCTCGATTAGCCCCAACGTAGTGCTGGCCTCCAACCTGCAAATGGCTCCCACGAATCCGTCCCGGCCCACCCCTGTCCCGGCATAACCTTCCTGGCGACGCCGGATACCCCGACTCCCCCAACGTGGTGCATGCTTCCAGCCTGCAAAAGGTTCGTGGGCTTCCAGCCCGGGCCCAACCCAGTCCCGGCATAGCCTTCCTGGCGACGCCGCATACCCCGGCTCTCCCAACCGTAGTGCTGGCCTCCACCCAACAAAGGCGCCCCCGCCCTCGTCCCAACGGGACGGCCCATACCAGCCCCGGACGCAGTCCGGGGTAAATCCCGTCCAATCTTACCGCGTCCCAACGGGACGCCTCATGCGCCTCCCCCCCAGCCCCACGAAACAACCTCCTCTCCACCCTCAGCAACCGTCCCTCCGCGAGCGGTCGGCTGTTCCACCTCACGCCCCTCCTTCAACCACCTTCCCCCCCATCCTCACCCCATCCCCGCCACATCCCTCCTCCCGGCCCTCACTATCCTCCGCAACAGCCGCGTCAGCACAACACCGCCAACAAGCGCCGGAACAGCAATAACAAACATCGTCCCGGCCGGCGCCCATGCCTGCACCCCTCCGAACACCCCGGCTCCCGACAGGAAGTATCCGCCTGTCAAAATCAGCGGATCTCTAAAGCACCGAACCAAGCACCACTTCCATCGGTGCTCCGCCGTTCGAAGCCTAACCACCCCGCAAAGCAACGATCCCAGCCCATCCATCAACCCACCCAAACCCATCGCCAGCAGACTCCCACACGCGATCAAGAGGACCGCGATCCATCCCCCATCGCTCCAATCGTTCTCCATCGCCAAACAAACGATCACCACAATCCCGAACACACCTGTCGCAATAAACAGAATCAACAACCCAAACACCCGCAGCATCAACCCCGCCAACTTTTGCCCACGGGTCGGTTCCAAAGCGTCCACTCCCCCCCCACTCTCACGTCCGCTCTTCATGAGACCTCATCCACCAATGACACACCAGCGCGATCATTCCAAAGACAAAACCGATCCCTCCAACGATCACCGCAGCTCTCCAATCATCAAACATGACGCCGATCTGCAACGTCGCGAAAAGTAGAACAGCCCCCATCACCACCGCAGGATCCCGCCCGATCGCCCCGATCAGCCATCTCTTTAACTGAAGCTGCTGCCCCGTCCCCGCCATCACCCATCCCGCAGTCCGCATGAGTGAAGCCACCAACATGACCACTCCGATAGCCGCAACATAGCCGAGCCAACGCCAGAGCTCTCCCCACTCCAAGGAGCCTTCTTTCGCCGACAAAACGATAAACCAGACGATATTGACACTCAGTGCGGCTCCCGCGCCGATGAACATGACCAATCCCACGAGCGATAACAAGCGCCCCGCCGTCTTCTGTCCACCCGAAGCCTCCCCGACTCCGGCGTTCGCCTTGATCTCCCCATGCCCCTCCGCCATCCCCAAACTCTCCCCAAATTCTACTCCCCTTCCCACCCAAATTCCGCCTTCCAACCAGAAATCACCGAGTCCCCTCACCTCCTCTCCGCGCCACCCCACCCATCACCCCATTCAACTTCACCCCCACAAAAAGCGCCGCCGTCCCCACCCCAAAATACAGTGCATCCTCCTCATTCCATGCTCCCATTGCCCCCGTCACCAGAAATCCGATCAAGAGGTAAACGCCCACCACGACGAAACAATCCCGTAATATAAACAACAGTCCCCACTTCCTCATCGCCTTCCCGTCCCCAAACCTCACCACCCCCCAGAGCAGTACCCCCAACGCCCTCATCGCACTGCCCACGACTATCCCCACCACTCCCCCCAGAGCGATGAGCGAGGCCGAAAGTATCCAATCGCGCCCGGGATTGAATTCCGCCGGCGTCGTCAACAGCACCCACACTGCCGTGAGGAAATATCCCGCCGCCACCACCAACACCATCAGCCCAAACAACTTCAAAATCCACCCCGCCATCTTCTGCCCCGTCGTGGGCTCCACCACCGCAAACCCAACATCCTCCTCCCCTTCTTTACCAATTCTGTTCATTCCGTTAATTCTGTCCAATCTCCCCTCATTCAAGCCGCTCAACCCCCATCCCGCAAACAAACCATTGAATCTCCCTCGCTTTCCCACCGTCCCACCTCACACCATGCGCTCCCTCGCCACCCTCGCCACCGCCCTCCTCCTCGCCCTTCCCGCCGCCGCCTGGCAGAAGGAGGTCAACACCGGCAAACCCGGCCCCCACCTCAAGATCCGCCCCGTCTCCCTCTCCTATGAACTCAGCTGGAACGGCGCCGTCAACTCCGGCCGCATCAACCTGGTCTTCGGCCGCGAGGACAAGCGCTACCCCAACAACTTCATCGCCCAGGCCTACGGCAAAAGTACCGGCGTCGCCTCCGGACTCTATCCCTACAGCTTCGAATACACATCCTTCCTCAAGAAAAGCGACTACACCCCCTCCCTCTTCGTCTCCCGCGACCGCGACTCCGAGGAAACCAATGACACCACCAACCGCTACGGCAAAACCGTCACCAGCGTCGAAGTCACCACTCCCCACAAAAAGGGCGCCGTCCCCACCACCAAAAGGCACAGCTTCACCTACGCCGACCACACCGTTTACGATCTCCTCTCCTCCATCCTCTACATCCGCAGCCTCCCCCTCGATGATGGCGACAAGACGGTCATGGTCATGTACCCCTCCGGCGATCCCTACCTCGCCCGCATCACCGTCCTCGGCCGAGAAATGCACAACGACCGCAAATGCATCAAACTCGACCTCAAGCTCAACAAGATCGACGACAAAACCCTCGTCCTCAAAACCTACAAAAAGATGAAGACCGCCTCCCTCTGGGTCAGCGACGACCCCGAGCGGCTCCCCATGGAGTTCCGCGTCGATGCCTTCATCGGCGATGTCCGCGCCGTCCTCGATGGCTACAAATACCTCAACTAGACCCACCTGCAGCCACGCTCAATAACAACAATCATGGCCACCAAGGGCCCCTACCAGAACGTGTATCTCGCTCCGATCCCGACACTGAAGCCGGAAAGATCCACGTCGAAGGAGGTGCCACTGAGTGACTCGGTCCAGTCATAACGGAAATTCACTTCGACCGAGAACGATTCCGTCATCCGATAACCCAGCGCAGCTTCCGCGTATATCCCGGTCAGGAAGTCCGTGCCGGATTGACTGGATCTCGTGGTGTCAACCGAGACCGATGGGCCACCGTTGATACTCTATTGGAGAACATCGCTCCGCTTGGCGTCCCAATTCGCGATGGTTCCGACAACCCCTCCACCCAGCGCGGCGACGAACTTGCCGCCATCTTGATAAACCATCTCGCCCCCGAAGGAAAACGCCCATAGATCAAGATCAAGCGACTGGGCGATCGAGTCATTCCAGACCGCCACCTCCACGCTCTCCAAGCTTTCCGAAAAGTTGCGACTGCCCGGAACGGCAGGCAGAAGGGGTGCCACAAGATTCGGACCGCCCGTGTATGGGGCCTGCGGCATGAGGAGGCCGGTCGTATCGTAGATGTCCGTCGCGGTGACCTCAAAGACATCGAGCTGTTCACGACCAAGCAGCGTCCCGAGACCGCGACGCCCGCCATCGATCCCGGTAAAGGAACATTGAAAAGCGGGTCCGCTGCTCCACCCGTTTCCAAGGTCGGTCAAGCGGCTGAATCGAAGATACGGAGAGACCTCCCAATCCCGGTCCTCATGCCAGTCCGTGGCTGCCGAGGAGGACAGAGTCGTCACCTCCCGGCGCTCCCCGCCTCTTGCCGTATAGACCAGACTGTCGTCCTTCAACTGGCCGCCATTCCGGTAGCCATAGTCGGTGGTGCGCCCGACATTCGGTGTGCGACCGTCCGGACTGACAAACCCATCGTCGTAGGTCCGCGACTCATACCCGCTGTCCGCCCCGATGCCGGATGGCGGCGTGAAGACATTGCCTCCGAACAGACCCGGAAGGGCGAGCGCAGTGACCTCGGTATCGAAATCAATCCGCCCGATCCTCCGCCATTGGAGACCTCCCCCGAGCACCCAACGCCGATCCCGGGCTGGTGCCATGACGACGGAATCAACCGCCTTGGCCGAAGGAGCCGGATCATCAACTGCATCCCGTCCAACCTCTCCCCCACGAACCATTCCCGGAAGCAACCCGACAAGAATCATCCAGAATCTAACGCTCATGATAAAGGTAAGGATAATCCGAACAATCGGTCCAATCGCGGACCATCGCTCAAGTGTCATGACTCCACAAATATTTTCCACCCAACTCAAGCATTTTGCATGACATTGACCCCGGGGAATCAGTAACTGGGGAATGGTGAATGCCTTGAAATCACTTTTTTTCCTCTTTTGCCTCGTTCTCCTCCACGGCCCCTTGCAAGCGGAATGGTTCGAAACCAAACGCCATGGAGACCTCGTCTATTGCTTCTTCGACGACGCCGGGCCAAAGATCGAGATCTACTCCCTGGCCACCGGGGATTGGCTGCCCAACCTCTCCCTGCCAACGAACCGCGGAACCCCCACTGCGGCCCACGTGGACGCCGATGGGTTCCATATCGCTTACGGCACGGAAGCCTATCGTTATGATCTGAACGCGGCAAACGAAGTGTTCCTTCACTCCCTCATCCTCAAAGCCACCGCGATCATCACGAACGACAACACGATCTTCATTGCGGGGACAGAGGGATTCGGTCCTGGCGGAGGCGGGAACATGACCTCTCTTTCCAAAGCGTCCAACGCATTCGTGGATATCGAATTTCGGGAGGTCATTTCCCCGATTCTCATCGAATCCGAAGCCTTGATCGCTGGAATCGAGGGCGCGGTCCGCTTCGATGCCGCAGGCAACATGGAACTAGGCCGCGGATATTTACCCAGCCCCTACACCACAGAGGACCGCCTATGGAAACTACCTGCCCGCAACACGTTGATCTTCTCACGAAACGGCCGACTTGTCGACGCGATTGAAGGTCGGGAGTTCGGATTTCCAAGCGCTATGCGTTCCGGCGCCCCCTTCGCTGACGTCGCGTTCCTGGGTGAGGACGTGCCGATTACTCTCAGTGGAAACCATCGGACCTTGAGAGCTTACACGAACACTTATGTGGAGGCGGGCTCACTGGAGCTTTCCGCTGCAGCCAAAAGAATCTTTGTGAAAGGGAACGAAGTCATTGTCTTTGGTGCCAACGACGACCCTTCTGCCAGACCGCTGACAACCGCCGTTCCTCTTTCCGATCTGAATGCACCTGCTCCGGGCTCCCCCCCCGACCTCTCCATCACCCCTTATACCCCTGAGAAGGTCTTCATCGACGGCGGTGGAGATATTCATCTGCAGTCCCGGGATCATGAGAGCTTGTTTCGATGGAACCCTGAATCCCAATTGTATCTACCCGGATTCCAATTTCAAAGGAACCCGGTGTCGGCAAGTGTCTTCGGGAACGAGGTTTACACCCTCTACTCCGACACCAAGATTACGAAGGCCTCCCTGGCCCTCGGGACACCCCCGATCGAGGTTCCTTTTTTCGAGAATACAGGCCTATTCAACCCCTATTCCTGGATAAACGCGACAGGCCCGTACCTTGCTACGGGAACGCTTTCTTCCGCAAGAACACTGAATTCTTCAGGCTCATTGGTTGATTCGTATAGCTCCTCGGATTCTCTCAATGTTGGAACATCCCAATGGAATCCGGCCACGAAGCGACTGATTGCAACAATTCGTCATGACGGCCGTTGGAAGACCTATACGATCGGGACCGACGGGACCATTACTCCGGAAGGACCAAGCGCAACAGGACTGGTGGGGAACAACAGTGTGTTTCAAGTTTCGCGGGACGGTGCCAGAATCGCGGCGACGACGGGGGCCGTCTTTGACGGTTTCACCTTTGCGCTCGAACAGGCCTCCATTCCCGGAGGCCAGACTGACCTGACCTGGACCTCCGGAAACGATCTGAGGACCATGCGGGCCACCGCCAACGGCACACGATTGGAATCCTGGAACGGCCCTGGCCTGACTGCGGGGGCAACCAGGGATCTTCCCGGAGACCCTCATCGCCTCCTCACTCTCAACGACAATACGCTGCTTGCGATTCTACTGAACGACAAGGGAATACCGGTCTTCTATCGCATGGACACCGAATTCAACATCATCCCCCCACCCACCCTCGCCGCACCGGCCAACCCGACCTTTGCTCTCACCCACCCCGACTGGGGTGATGGAGCTATCCCGCCCCCCGGCGAGGTCGAAATCACCCTCGGCTGGGACGATGTGGTCGGAGAATCCACCTTCCGGATCGAGCGAAGAGTGACTCCGTCCGGCTCATGGGAAGAGGTGGGTTCGACGGGAACGAGCATCACCACTTTTGTGGAGGGAAACGTGACTCCCGGGACCACCTACGAATACCGGATCCTTGCTGTGAACGGAACCTTGGAATCTCCGCCCAGCCCATCCCTCCTCGTGCCCTTCGTCGCCCCGATCACCCCATCGGGTGTTGCATTCGTCGCACTCGATGACGACAGGGTCGAGGTGTCCTGGATCGAGATCCCAAACGCCCGAAGCTACCGCGTGCAGATGCGCACCAGCATCTCAAACCCGTGGTTGACCAAGCAAACTGCAGGAGCCGGCCAAACCTCCCTCATCGTCGATGGCTTGGATCCTGCCACCACCTATGCCTTTCGCCTCAGCGCCGCAAACCCGCTTGGCGAATCCGCCTGGGCCACAGGCTCCGCCACAACCCTGATCCCTCTTCCCGTCGTTCCACACACCTTAGCGGCTGGTGAATTGCGGGCCTTTCAGGCTTTGATCGACTGGGAAGGAAGTTCCTTCGATACGTTTTTCCTCGAGCGGCGCCTTCCCGCCGGAGAGTGGTCAACCATCTACACCGGAGAGGAGAGTCGGTTTCTGGACCAAACCGTTACCGCCGGACAGCTCTACGAGTATCGTGCCCATGCCGAGAACGGGCGGGGCCGGTCTGAGAGCTCCTCGGCTTTCGAGGTCCTGCTCCCGGACCTTCACGCACCCGACCCGCCAAGCGGCCTCGTCCTCCGAAACATCGAGGGAGGAGGGGTCCTGATCGCCTGGGAGGTATTTTTCATCACGGACGCGGTCCTCGTCGAGCGGCGGACGGATGGTCCTGCGGGTTGGACTGCGGTTGCCACAGTCCCGGCGAACGCCCCCAGCATGTTTCTCGATCAGGGAGTTCTTGCCGACTACAAGTACGACTATCGCCTGAGTGCCCTCAACGCCGCAGGTGCCTCCGGCCACGTCACGGATTCCATCACCGTCATCGATGGCGAATGCCTCCTCGAGGGAGACTTCAACAACGGACTGCCGTCGCCCTGGACCACGATCGCCGGCGGGCAGGTCATCATGGATGGCGGCAAGGGCTTCCCCTCCGGCGGCGTCCTCTGGTTCGGCGGGATCGGAATCCGTTCCTTCACCACCGCACCGCTTGATGTGGATCGGGGTGGCTTCCTCCAACTGAGATTTCGCGGAGGCAATGCCGCCGTCGATGGATACGACTACTGGGATGACGCCGAGCCCGGGGAACGCGTCCACGTGCAATATTCCGGAAACGGCGTTTTGTGGTCCACCATGGCCACGCTGGACCCCATGGTCGAAAAGGGCTGGGCGGACCACTCGCTGGAAATCCCCTGGGAGGCCCGGTCGATGGCGACGCGATTCCGACTCATCCAGGAATCCAACAGTGGTCCTGCCTTCGATACGTGGGCGATCGACCATTTTTGCCTCTTCGGCCAACGCGTCGAGAATCTTCCCCCGGTCTTTGCCGCCCACACGCCCACCGTGATGAGCGCGAATGCCGCAGGTGATCCCCTGATACTCGACCTCACGCCGTATGTCTCCGACCCGAACACGCCGGACCGACAATTCTACGCAATCGAGTCCCTCACCAATCCCGATCTTTTCTCCGCCTTTGAAATTGGACTCATGGACGGAATTTTCAGGCTGGAGGTCGCCCCGTATGTGGCCGGCAGCAGCGAGGTGACCTTGCGCGTCACAGATGAGGCGGGGGAAGCGGCAACTTGGACGATCACCATCAACGTTCCCGCCCTGTCATTGCCCGTCATCACGCGGGAGGGCCCGATCAATCTCAATTTGCAGACCAGCCTCTATGAGCAGTCCGTCACCATCGCGAACAACGGAGTGCGTCCGCTGGGCGGGTTCTACCTCCGGGTCACCGGTCTTGGCGGGGATTATTCCGTTTACGGCATTGAGGACGGGACCATTCATTATGCCAGCCCCGTCGCCGTGGGAGAAGCGGTGGTCCTACAACTGGAGTATTACTCCCCCACTCTCAGCCAACTCCCCAGCCCCGGCTTTGAGCTGACCCTCTTCGCCCCGGACCCACCCGGACCCGTCTTACCTCCCACCATGATCGGAGCAGGCCTCTACCGGATGCCCGGCGGAGCAATTCTCTTCGAGTTTGATGCCATCCCCGGCGTTGCCTACCGGATTCAATACAGCAACGACATGAGCACCTGGCACGATTCCCCGACGACGGTGACGGCAGGCGGGAACCGCGTGCAATGGCTGGATCAGGGCCCACCCCGGACCAGCATCCATCCTCGGGAAGCGGCACTTCGCTATTACCGCGCCGTCGGGATTGGAGAGTAGATAGCCTCCCGGGAAGTCCCGGCAGCCCCCCTCAATGCTCTGGAATGAGGATCGATAAAAAAAATGGCGGGCAAACCCGCCCCCGCCCCGCCTGCCGCTGTTCCGGCTGGGGACGGGCCCAGCAATCATCCCCCTCCACTTTCCCAAATTCCCGTGCTTCGGGCAGACCACCCGGGAGACCGCCGCCTCAAGCGTTTGATCCTTTTGAGGAGACCTTCGTGCCGCCCGGAATCACGTTCGAGCCGGAACAACAGCGCCTCCCATCCCCCACCAACCTCGAATTCAGCGTTGCAAGCCCCCGTCTTGTGGCGATTGTAAGCCCCAACGTCCCATGGAAACCGCCACCACCGACCCCCAGCAACTCTCCGCCAAAATCGCCGCCGCCAGCCCCTGGATCGCCAAGGTCAAAGCGGAAATCGGCCGCGTCCTCGTCGGACAGGACGAACTCGTCGACCGCCTCCTCATCGGTATGCTCTGCAACGGACACATCCTCCTCGAAGGCATGCCCGGCCTCGCCAAGACCCTCGCCGTCAAGGCCCTCGCCGGCACCATGAAACTCGGCTTCTCCCGCCTCCAGTTCACCCCCGACCTCCTCCCCGCCGACCTCGTCGGCACCATGATCTACAACCCCGAGGCCCGCACCTTCGAACCCAAACTCGGCCCCGTCTTCGCCAACATCATCCTCGCCGACGAAATCAACCGCGCCCCCGCCAAGGTCCAGTCCGCCCTCCTCGAGGCCATGCAGGAACGCCAGGTCACCCTCGGCGACAAAACCTACGCCCTCCCCGAACCCTTCCTCGTCCTCGCCACCCAGAACCCCATCGATCAGGAGGGCACCTACCAACTCCCCGAAGCACAACTCGACCGCTTCCTCCTCAAGGTCACCGTCGGCTACCCCAGCAAGGCCGAGGAACTCGAAATCATGGACCGCATGGCCAGCACCGCCGCCCATCCCTCAACCTCCCCCATCGTCGACCATGAAACGGTCCAACGCAGCCGCGACCTCGTCAACCTCATCTACATGGACCCCGCCGTGCGCGAATACATCGTCGACCTCGTCGCCGCCACCCGCTACCCCGCCAAACTCGACACCAGCCTCAAGTCCCTCATCCGCGCCGGTGCCTCCCCCCGCGCCACCATCAACCTCGCCCTCGTCTCCCGGGCCCGCGCCTTCATGGACGGCCGCTCCTTCGTCACCCCCCAGGATGTCAAAATCCTCGCCCGCGACGTCCTCCGCCACCGCGTCCTCCTCTCCTACGAGGCCGAAGCCGAGGACCTCACCCCCGACATCATCGTCGAACGCATCCTCTCCAAAGTCCCCGTCCCCTAAGCCCCTCGCCACTTCGATCATTCCCTCTCTGAACCATTCCGCATTCCGCACTCCGAATTCCAGCAATGCTCTCCCAACAAGCCATCGAGGAAGTCATGCAGCGCGTCCGGCGCCTCGAGATCCGCGCCAAGCGGCTCGTCAATGAATCCTTCGCCGGCGAATACCACTCCTCCTTCAAGGGCCAAGGCCTCGACTTCGACGAATTCCGCGAATACCAGCACGGCGACGAAATCCGCCTCATCGACTGGAATGTCACCGCCCGCATGGGCACCCCCTTCATCCGCAAGTTCCGCGAGGAACGCGAACTCTCCGTCATCCTCGCCGTCGATGTCTCCCGCTCCACCGTTTACGGCAGCCAACACCGATCCAAACGCGAACTCGCCGCCGAAATCGCCGCCGTCCTCGCCTTCAGCGCCCGCGACAACGGCGACAAGGTCGGCCTCCTCCTCTTCGCCGCCGAACCGATCCTCTTCCTCCCCCCCGCCAAGGGCTCCAAACAAATCCTCCGCAGCGTCCGCGAAATCCTCACCGCCGTCCCCGAAAAGCCCGGCACCGACATCGCCTCCGCCTGCGACTTCCTCCTCACCACCCTCCGCCGCAAGGCCCTCGTCTTCCTCCTCTCCGATTTCCTCGATACCGAAATCCGCAAGCCGCTCGGCACCCTCTCCCGCAAACACGAAACCATCGCCCTCCGCCTCTTCGACCCCGCCGAGGAACAGATCCCCGATGTCGGCAAGGTCGTCCTCCGCGATAACGAACACGGCTACGAACGCGTCGTGAACACCAGCAACAGCAACGTCCGCATGGCCTACCAAAAGCTCACCCGCCGCCACCGCCAGGGCGTCCGCGCCATCTTCAAACGCTACGGCATCGATCACGCCTCCATCTCCACCAGCAGCGACTACCTCCCCGCCCTCCACCAACTCCTCAAGCGTCACGCCCTGCGCAAAAACCACTGATTTCCGGGGCATGAACGAAGAACTCCACGACATCCCCGACCCCTCCCCGCTCCTCCCGGGGATGTATGTCTCCTGGTACTTCTGGGTCATCCTCGGCTTTGTCGCCCTCGCCCTCCTCGCCCTCATCCTCTTCCTCGTCTTCGCCCGCCGCAAACCATCCTCCAACGCCGTCATCGCCAGCGCCTACGAGGACTCCCGCAAACAACTCGAAGCCCTCCTCTCCGCCGTCGCCGACCACCCCCTCGCCCACATCGCCACCGAAGCCTCCTTCGCCGTCCGCCGCTACCTCGCCGCCTGCCTCTCCGAGCCCGCCCTCTACGAAACCCACGAGGAATTCACCCTCCGCGAGGACGCCCTCAACCGCCTCCCCGCCGGCTCCCGCGACCACCTCAACCCCCTCCTCGAACAACTCGCCACCCTCAAATACAGCCCCTCCCAATCCGACCCCGCCACCGCCGAAACCATCCTCAAAAAATCCCTCAACACCCTCCAAGGCCTCGAATCCACCCGCGCCAGACAAATCACATGACCACAGCAACTCCGCCGCCTCCCCAGCACCACTTCGCCTCCCCCCCGGAGTGCGGTGGCTTGCCGTGCCCCGGCAGAGCCGCAGGCGACGACGGGACACCGCCCGGGAGGGGCGAGGCTTGACTCGCGTGGAGGAGCAGAGCCCAACCCTTTAATCACCCAGCCATACTCCTCCCCCGAACTCCTCTCCCGAACTCCTCCCCCATACTCCTCCCCCGAACTCCTCTCCCATCACCGCCGTCAAGCCGCACCACCCAAAGTCGGCCCCCAAACGCCCACACTCCCCCCCTACCCTCCCAACTCCCAACTCCCAACTCCTGATAACTGATAACCGATAACCGACAACTGATAACTTGCCCACCTTCTTCCAACACTTCGCCTTCAACGACCCAGCCTGGCTCCTGCTCCTCCTGCTGGCCCCCCCGCTGTTCTTCCTGCGTCGACGCATCGGAGCCACCGCTTCCATCGGCTTCTCCTCCCTCTCCATCCTCGGCTCCGTCGGACGCCGCACCCACCAACGCCCCGGCGCCCTCTCCGCCTCCCTCCTCATCTTCGCCATCATCGCCGCCATCATCGCCCTGGCCCGCCCCCAGTGGAGAAATGAATACGTCGCCCGCACCGCCAGCGGCATCGACATCCTTGTCGCCCTCGACACCTCCTACTCCATGGAAATTCCCGACTTCTACCCCAACGACGACCGCCGCCTCGCCCCCCAACGACGCATCGATGTCGCCAAGGAGGTCATCCGCGAGTTCATCGACCGCCGCCCCGACGACCGCATCGGCCTCGTCGCCTTCTCCGGCCGCCCCTACGCCGTCAGCCCCATCACCATGGACCACGACTGGCTCATCTCCAACCTCAAGCGCATCCAACTCGGCGACATCAAGGAGGACGGCACCGCCATCGGCTCCGCCATCGCCGCCTCCTCCACCCGCCTCACCAAACGCGACGCCAAAAGCAAGGTCGTCGTCCTCGTCACCGACGGTGCCAACAACTCCGGCAAACTCGATCCCGTCGAAGCCGCCAAACTCGCCGCCGACCTCGGTATCCGCATCTACACCATCGCCATCGGCACCGAAACCGGCCGCGTCTCCCGCATGCGCCAAACCTATCCCGCCCAAGAGTTCGACGAATCCACCCTCCGCGAAATAGCCGGCCTCACCCACGCCGAGTTCTTCCGCTGCCGCGACACCGCCTCGCTGCGCACCACCTTCGACAGCATCAACGAACTCGAAAAAACCGAGTCCAAAACCCACACCGTCGTCGATGCCGACGAATGGTTCCTCTGGTTCCTCGGCGCCAGCTTCCTCCTCGCCTTCCTCTCCCTCAGCTTCAACGGACTCAACCCGCCACCCATGCCGTCGTGAAATGAGCTTCGCCTATCCAGAAGTCTTCTTCCTCCTCCTCCTCGTGCCGCTCATCCTCGTCGGCACCATCCTCGCCTCGCGCAAACGCGGCCAGGCCTGGAAAAAACTCGTCGCCACCCGCCTCGAATCCATCCTCGTCCGCTCCGGCAGCGCCGTCCCCCGCTGGATCTCCTTCGCCCTTGCCCTCCTCGCCTTCGCCCTCCTCATCACCGCCCTCGCCGCGCCCAACGCCGGCTACGAGGAGGAAAACGAAACGATCCGCGGCCGCAACCTCCTCCTTGCCATCGACATATCCCGCTCCATGCTGGCCGATGACGAAAGCCCCAACCGCCTCGCCGCCGCCCTCGCCGCCTCCCTTGAGGTCCTCGACCACTTCCCCAACGACCGCATCGGACTCATCGCCTTCTCCGGCAGCGCCTTCCTCCAGGCCCCCCTCACTGTCGATCACGGCGCGGTCCGCGAATCCATCCAACAACTCGACCCCGTCATGCTCCAGCAACTCGACGCCGACTGGATGCCACGCGGCGGCTCCGATGTCAGCCAGGCCGTCCACCTCGCCATCGACACCTTCAAGGAAACGGGCCAGAAAAACAACGCCCTCATCATCTTCAGCGACGGCGAACACCACGAGGGTGGCTACGAGGAGGCCGCCGAAGCAGCCGCGGAGCAGGGCCTCACCATCTTCACCGCCGGCTTCGGCAGCAACGAGGGCGCCTTCCTCCCCGATCCCCAGCAAACCGACGGCCGCTTCCGCGACAGCAAGGGCAACCTCGTCTTCTCCCGCCTCAACACCGACGGCCTCCGCCTCCTCGCGCGGAAAACCGACGGATTCTATACCAGCGGCTCCGGACGCCATTTTGCCGGCAATCTGGAGACGGCCGTGGAACGCCTGGAACGCTATGAACTTGAGGGCCGAAAACATCGGGTGGCCATCCCCCGCTTTCAATGGTTCCTTCTCCCCGCTATCGTCCTCTTCATTCTCAGCATGCTCATCAACACTCCATGGCAATCCCTCGGCCGCGCCGCAGCCGTGATCCTCGCCCTCCTCTGCCTCCCCCAGAGCGCCAAAGCCCGCCTCCTCCCCCCCACCCCGGCCGAAAAAGCCTTCGAACGCGGCGAGTTCGAACTGGCCCTCGAACACTTCGATGTCGAAATAGTCCGCTCCTCCGGCGATCGCCTCGCCCGCCTCCAACTCGGGGCCGGGGCCGCCGCCTACCGCCTTCAGGACTTCGACCGCGCCGCCTCCGCCTACTCCGCCGCCCTCCTCTCCGCAGACCCCCGCCTCCAATCCGACGCCCACTACGCCCTCGGCAACGCCCTCTTCAAACGCGGCGATCACGCCCTTCAGTCCGCCGACGAAAAGACGAAAGCCTCCGTCATGAAGGAGACCATCAGCGGGTGGACCAACGCCCTCCAACATTACGAGGACTGCCTCCAACTCACCCCCGACCACCAGGAAGCCAAGGACAACCACGCCTTCGTCAAACGCCGCCTCGACGAACTGCAGCAGGAACAGCAAAAGCAGAAGCAGGAGCAGGAGCAGGAGGACCAAGAGGACCAGCAAAAGCAGGACGGCGATCAACAAAAGGACGACGAAGAGAACAAGGACGAGCAGGGCGAGGACGGCGACCAACAACAGGATCAACAAAAGGACCAACAAAAGGGCGACCAGGAAGGCGCAGAGGGAGAAGAGGGCGAGCCCAAGGACGGCGAGAACCCCGAAGACTCGCAGGGCGATCAATCCGAAAACGAGCAGGGCAAATCCGATCGGGAGGGCCAGGAAAATCAAGGCAACCAAGGCCAGCCCCAGGGGGATCCCCGCAATGCCAACGACTCCGGCAAACAAGAGGGTGAACCCCAACCCCGGGAGGGCCGCCCCGACGAAACACCCGAAGAACACGCCCGTCGCATCCTCGCCGAAAACGCCGATTTCCAAATGACCCCCCTCATGCGCGAGCCCAAGCGCTCCAAACGCCCCGAGAAAGACTGGTAATCACGTGAAGCTCCTCTCCTCCATCCTCCTCACCCTCCTCCTCCTTGCCCTCCCCGCCGCGGCGGAAGCGAGCATCAAGGCCGCCCTCGACTCCTCCTTTCTCGTGAAGGGCGAGCAAACCCGCATCACCGTCTACCTGCAGTC
>JAQCFL010000464.1 GCA_027619375.1 Verrucomicrobiota bacterium
CCAGAAGCAGGCGGAGTGGACAAGGCTCTCACTGCCCTGGCCGCCTACGAACTCGGCAAGCCTCTCGTGGTGGAGGAGATGTTTCCGCTGAAATGCAGCAAGGAGGAACTGGATGACTTCATTGTGCGCTCCGCCGCCACCGTGGACGGTTGGTTCAGCTTTTACTGGGGGCGGACTATCGAGGAATACCGCGGTCCCAGTCCCACCCTCTCCGACGTGATCACCGCAGACTGGCTGGAGCAGTTTCAGAAGCGGGGCGCGGAGATGATACGCGCGAAATAGGGCGCTGGAGGGTTTGTGTTGCTTGGTCCTCCGAAGCGCGTCTGCCGACTTGATGTCCGTGATTGTTGACTGATCGAAAACGGAGGTGCAAGGAATGGAGTAACGACTCTCGTCGTGCACATGATCGGTCACCGACTGCTGCGGTCGAAATTCAAGATGCGTTCAAGACCGCCTGGCAAGGGGTGCGCTGAAGAATCTTCTCTTCATTACCAACAACCAACCGGTGAGACCATCAAGCACTTCGTATGTTGCTGAGGGCGAGTCGTTAGAACCGCGGGTCGATTCCCCCCTGAGCGCGATCAGCCCATGCCTCAGGATTCGGATCTAGTCGGATGGCATCTCGCGGAGAGGCATCCTTGCCAGCCGGGAAGTCAGCGCTCAAGGTGGGCGCATGATCGACGTTGGAAAGCAGTGGGTTGTTGTGATCCTGGCCGCCGCCGCGCTCGGGGCCGAGGCGTGGGGCGGGGGCAAAGCCGGGGACAAATGGTTCGAGCATGAGGATTGCAAACTGATGCAGGGGAAGTTTCAGGACGGAGACAGCTTCGTGCTCGAATGGAAGGATGAGAAGGGGGGCAAGACGGAGCGCACCTATCGGCTCTACGGGGTGGACTGCCCGGAGTCCGATGGGGACGACGGGCGGATCAAGAAGCGGATCGAGGAGCAGGCCAAGCACTGGAAGGCGGACCGCGACGCGGTGCTCGCCGCCGGGAAGGAAGCGTCGAAATTCACCGCGAAGCTGCTGAAGCGCGGGAAGGTGCGGATTCTCACACGGGGCGTGCTCGGGCAGGAGGTGCCAAAGCAGGCCGGCCGTCCGCAACGCCGCTACGCTTTGGTGGAGGTCCTTGACGACGACGGCAAGCCGCGGTGGCTCCACGAGCTCCTTCTGGAGGCGGGACTGGCGCGGGCCTACGGCAAACCGGCGGCGTGGCCGCCGCAAGAGGAGGACCGGCACGGGGAGGAGGCGGCGGAAAGGGACTTTGCGAAGAAGCTGAAGCGGATGGAGAGGCCGCTGTGGGGGAAGGGGAAGTAGTTGTCGAACCTGATGATCTACCTGTCCCTTTTCGCATTTTGTTGATCGAGGGTTTCGTTTTTCCAAATCACGTAGGAAAGGTAGTGCTCAGCCATTTCCAACTCGGCTGGGCTCGGAGTGTGGGGGAGTGATTGAACGACACCAAGATTCAGACCCATGGCCTCGGTCACCGGCTTGGTCGCGGCTGAAGGGAGGTCCATGAGATTGTCCATCATCCAATCGGTATCCCAAAGAAATTCATCGAAGAGTCCGCCCCCACCCAAGAGAATGTTTTCCCATTGTTCGTGGTCCATTTGCTCGGCAAGATATGGCTCGGGTGACTGGAGATCCACACCGGCGTCCTCCAGAAACGAGGGAAAGTCGGGCGAATCCTGCCCGTGGCGGATCAGGAGTCGGTCGATGCTCCTCCACGCGGTCCTCCTGGCCTCGTCTCCGAGTTCAGGAAGGTCCAGTTCGCCACAGACCATGGCGTGGGCCTGGCTCAGGAGTTCGGCGACGAGGGCTTCCTGGATCCCAGGATGACCATTCCCGGGAATCGCCGTCTCCTCCAGCAAGGCGTCGAACACTTGATAGAGGGCAAACACGAGCTCATCCCTTTCGAGTCGTTGGAGAATCGGTTGCTCAACGACCTCGTCCATGGGCAGCACTTTGCTGTTCGGAAGGATCACGCCGAGAGGCAGCACGAGCGCGGGGAGGTCCTCCAGGCGATACCGTTTTCCGATTTCTGATTCTTTGCTAGGGCTGTTCCACATGAGATTGGGCGGAGAAGATGAGAAACTCGACGGTCGAGTTGCGGATCTGCTTCTGATGCTTCTTGGCGGGCATTTTAACAAGTGCTCTTACGAACAGTAATTAATTCCCGGTTGAAGGCAAGCCAGATCGATGGTCAGCCAGATTGATGTTCTATCCCCTCGGGCGGCTCCGACCTTCGAGCATCCAAGCAGAGCTGATTCAAGTCGCGTCCCTTCGGACCAATTTGACCTGTCCCTCCGGGCCATCCGTCTGCGTTTGGCGTTCGGTGTTGAGAGGCTCTGTCGCCAGCACGTGGAACGGTTTCAGAGGGAGAGGGTTTTTGCCGATGAGCAGTGAATGCCTGGGGTCGAATGCTCGATTTCAAGGACTGACCCCTTTTACGAGCGCTTACTCGGCATCCTTCAGCGAGTCTGCGAAAAGCCTCTGGAATATCACAAGGCCGAGACCCT
>JAQCFL010000465.1 GCA_027619375.1 Verrucomicrobiota bacterium
CTTGATGCGCTTGGGGTCGAGGGCGCCGCCGGGGAGGGATTTCTTCAGTTTGGCGCCGCCGGGGAGCATGCCGAGGAGTCCTTCGAGGGGGCCGAGGTTCTGGAGCATCTTCATCTGCTCCAGGAAATCGTTGAAGTCGAAGCGGCCTTTCTCCATCCGCTTGGCGGCCTTCATGGCCTTCTCCTCGTCGATCTGTCCGGCGACGTGTTCGACCATGGAGACGGTGTCGCCCATGTTGAGAATGCGGCCGGCCATGCGGTCGGGGTGGAAGATAGAGAGGTTCTCGACCTTCTCGCCCTCGCCGACGAACTTGATGGGCTTGCCGGTGACGGAGCGCATGGAGAGGGCCGCACCACCACGGGCGTCGCCATCGAGTTTGGTGAGGATGATGCCGCTGATGCCGACGGCGGCGTCGAAGGTCTTGGCGACGGAGACGGCCTGTTGACCGGTGGCGGCGTCGGCGACGAGAAGGGTTTCGCGGGGGTGGAGGAACTTGTGGAGTTCCTTGAGTTCCTCGACGAGGGCGGTGTCGAGCTCCTGGCGGCCGGCGGTGTCGAAGATGAGGACGGAGCCGTTCTGTTGTTCGGCCCATTTCAGGGCGGCCTTGGCGACCTTGACGACATCCTTTTCGCCGGCCTCGGGAATGAAGCAGGGAACATCGACCTGCTCGGCGAGTTTGGCGAGCTGTTCGATGGCGGCGGGACGATAGAGGTCGCAGGGGATGAGGAGGGGCCGGCGGCCGTCCTTCTTCAGGCGGAGGGCAAGCTTGGCGGCGGTGGTGGTTTTACCCGCGCCGTTGAGGCCGCAGAGGAGGATGCGGGCCGGAGGGTTGAGGTCCAGCGTGGACTGGTCGCCGCCGAGGAGGGCAACGAGTTCGTCGTGGAAGATTTTGACGATCTGCTCGCCCGGTTTGATCGACTTGAGGACATCGGCTCCGAGGGCCTGTTCCTTGACGCGGTCGAGGAAGCCGACGGCGACGGCGTATTCCACATCGGCTTCCAGGAGGGCCATGCGAACCTCGCGGAGGGCGTCGGAGATGTTTTTTTCGGAGATTCTGCCGACCCCGCGGAGGTTTCGGAAGGTCTTGTCGAGGCTGTCGGAGAGGGAGGAAAACATGAGGACTTTGGCTGGCGGGAGGATGCCACAGGGAGTGGGGCGGACAAGCCGACAATCGGGAGAAGAGGCCTATTCTCCGGCTCCGGACTGGTAGGCGGCCTCGCGATCGATGAGAAAGCTCCACTCCATGGGGGGTTCCGGCTTGGATTTTTCGAGGAGGGACCACTGCACGGCGACCTCGGTGACCTCCTGACGGAGGCGGCGGTTGACGGTCCAACGGAGTTTCTTGGTGGCGGGATCGAAGGTGGCGGGGACGAGGCCGAATCCGGAGACGCGCATGGCGAGTTTGGCTGGATCGAGGTTTTCGACGGCGGAGAGGTCGGCCCAGATATCGGGGAGGCGGGATTCGACCATGCCGCCGGCCTTCGGGAAAACGGGATGGGGGGTGGTTTGGTAGCCGATGGCGGATCCCGCAGTGCCGGTGGCCTGGAACTGGGTGGCGGATTCGAATTGTTTGTCGAGCACGCCGCGGACGATGTAGCGGGGGATGGTGTGGCGGGGGGAATCGCGGCGGACTTTGCCGGGTTTCACAGTGAGAAAAAGTTCGTAGCCAGCCTCGTTTCCGATCGCGAACATTTCGTCGGTGTAGTATCCGCCGGCATATGCGTAGGTGGTGACCTCCTCGCCGAATTTGTCCTTCAAGAATCGCCGGGACTCGCCCAGTTCGGTGCGGAGAAAGGCGTTGTAGTCATCCGGACCCTTTTTGGCGTGGCTTTTGACGGTGCTGGGGAAGGGATGGGAGACGGAATGACTGCCGATGGTGCATCCGTTCTGCTGCATTTCCTTGATCATGGGGGTGGTGAGGGCCCGGCCCCCGCCATCGACGTAGTTCTTGTAGAGGTAGACGGTGAACGGGTAGCCGTATTTTTTCAGGACGGGATAGGCGTCGGTGTAAACCGACTTCCAGCCGTCATCGATGGTGATGAGGACGGAGCGGGGCGGGATGTTGGCCTCGCCGCGTTTCCAGAGGAGGAACTGTTCCAGGGAGATGACGGGAAGGTTGAGGGTCTTGAGCGCCTCCATCTGGGTTTCGAAGGTGGAGGTGCGAATGCGCATCGCGGTGGGATCCGTGACCGCAGAGAACTCATGGTAGCCGAGGATGGCGACGCGGGAGCCGTCGTCTTCGGGGAGTTGCTCGGCTGGAGGGGGGGCGTCTTCGATGGTTGGCGGGGAGTCACCGGCGGCAAGGAAGATCTCTTCGTGAGCCAGGGCCCAAGAAGAGAGAAGACAGAACAGGAGGGCGGAGATCCTCGGCACGTTGGGATTCTACGCGCTCCTGTCGCGAAGGCAAGAGCGCCGGGACACCGGAGTGCGGTGGCTTGACACCGCCTGGAGGGCGGGGCTTGACCCGTGGGGGGGTGAAGAGTCGGGCTTGGTAGGGTAGGGCCTTTTGGGGTG
>JAQCFL010000466.1 GCA_027619375.1 Verrucomicrobiota bacterium
TCTCGACAACTGGGCAAGGATCCTGACTAGTTGATCCGGATGTCACACATCTCCCGACTTTCCGCACACGATGTGCCGCTGACTGCCCTGGCCCAGGACGGCCTGGTCCAGCAGATCCAGCACGACCTTGGAACGGCGGGCCACCTGGCGTTTTTCACCAGGAAATCCCAGATCGAGCTCGGGCACAATCTTTGGCGCATCAAGACCATGGTCGCCAAAACCCCTGCCGATGCCGGGATCGTGGCCGCCGGTTCACGCGAAGTGCTGGAGTGGTTCTCCGGGCAGCCGGTGCCCTGCATGGCCTACTGTGGACGCACCGGCGGGCTGCCGCTCGCGCGCACCGGTCCCGGATAAGGCGCCCGCCTATGAGGCCGCCACGCGCCGGCTCATCGAGCTGGGGCATCGCCGCATCGCCCTGATGACCCGCAGCTCCCGGAGGAAGCCGACCCCGGGCTTGCCCCAGGCTACGGTGATCTTGGGCCTTTGGCCCGTCTTCCCATCGATGTCGCCAATCAGAATCCTCGGTGACGGGTCTTGCGGCTCCACCTCGTCAGGGACAGGTTGGAAACCTGTCCTACTGGAATCCTCTCCTACGAAAATGAGACGGCGGCCTCCCGGGGGAAGCCGCCGTCTCGATTGGATTGCCTGCGAAAGGAATGGGCAGAGCGCTAGGGGTCCACTGTGACCGCGACGTCGTCGATGTACCAACCGGAGGAGTCCTCAGTCGGGTCGCTGTCACTCTCAAAGAGGAATTCCACCACGATGTTGCCAAGCGCATTAGGAATATCAGCCGACAATTCCACCCATCCGGCGGGATCCAGTCCCTGGATGTTTGCCGCGACGACCGCCAATACGTTCACGGTCGGCAGGTCGTCGGCATCGAGGACACGAACCGTCCCGATGTCCAAGAGGTTGAAATCATCGATGTCCACCCACTCTTTGAAGACCACCTGCGCGCCGGTCTCGCCGGTGAGATCGATGGCGGGAGTCCGCAGCCAGATGTTGG
The DNA here is from genome assembly GCA_027619375.1 of Verrucomicrobiota bacterium. GTDB lineage: Bacteria > Verrucomicrobiota > Verrucomicrobiia > Verrucomicrobiales > Akkermansiaceae > JAPKDA01. The sequence continues at coordinate 1,007 of JAQCFL010000466.1, forward strand.
CATCAATCAGGTAGTCGCCCGCGATGTTGGTGCCGACGCAGTTGTCGGGACTGAAGGCCGCCGACGGGCCGGTCGCGGCCCCGGTCGGGATCCCGAGGATCCAGGCCGTGGTCCCGGCATCGCCGGCATAGGCCCCGCTGTCCCAGCCGGCCGGAAGGGTCGGAGCGCTCGCTAAATCGAAGTTCTCCGAAAAGACCGTCACCGGGGGCGCGGGGTATTCCTCCATCCGATAGAAGAGGCGGGCGTCGCCCGGTTTGGGGATCGTCGTGGTGCCGAGCGGCGCGGTGGCGGGAAGGTCCTCGGCCACCAAGTCCCAGCTCGAGAAGTCGATGCCAAGGTCCGCGCTGCTCTTCAAGCGGTAGAGCATGCCGGCCTGGCTGGCCCACCCGAAGTCGAGGTCCGAGCCGTCCGGCGCGATGGTCAGGGCGAAGAATGATGCCGCCCCCATGGCGTGCAGCGTATAGCCGTGAATCTTTGCTTTCGACGAATCGATAGCAAGATTAAGGGTGTCGTCTGTCGCCGTCCATTCGGCAGCCAACACGTAGTGAACGTCACTCACTCCCCCGCTGGTCGAAAAGGGCTCCCCCTCGACCGTTCCGGTGTACGCTCCCCCCGCGTCGCCGCCCACCTGGGTCAACAACTGGAGCCGATAGGTAGTGCCTACGGTCAGACCGGGGATGTCGAGGTTCGGGGTCCAGTCCTGGACGCCAGCGCCGAAAGCAATGGCCGCAATGAGCATCCCATAGTCATTCGCGGGACCGTCTTGCTCCATCAAGAGGGCCAAAGGCGCCCCGGCAACAGAAGTCAAGTAAGGATCCGTGATGGCAGTGCCGTCAGTACCTCGATCGAAGGTGATCTCATTCACCGTAACCTGGGCGGCGCCTGGAAGCTCGGCTGGATCCCCTCCCCATCTCCAACCTGCGCCACCGAGATTGTTATTGCCATAATAAATGGCACGCAAGAGCGTCCCGTCATTCTGGATATTCAACGCAGTTGTAGCATCGTGCTGGCTCAATAGCGCTTCGGAAAAAATCACCTCGGCGCTGGCGGCAGGGGCGAGGGCGGCGATCGCGGCGAGGGCCGAAAGAGCCCGGACAAGTCTGGTGGATTTCATGATGGTGTGGTTGGTTGTCGTGGTTGTCGTAGGGTGGAGTGCGGTGGGGCTGCCAGAAAAGCGGGGGCGTGAATCGGCGCTCGGGCGTTGCGGGGCGGTGTCTAGAAAGCACGGGCCACCCGCCGACCGGCCCCGGCGGCACTCCGACAAGTCGCCTTTGGCAGTTTAACTACGCGCGGCGCGCGCGGCGAAGGGGAGCGAGCAGGCCGATGCAGCCAAGGAGAAGTGGCGTCCCCGGTTCGGGGATGATGGAGTGCAGCGTATAGCCGTGAATCTTTGCTTTGGACGAATCGATAGCAAGATTAAGGGTGTCGTCTGTCGCCGTCCATTCGGCAGCCAACACGTAGTGAACATCACTCACTCCCCCGCTGGTCGAAAAGGGCTCCCCC
>JAQCFL010000061.1 GCA_027619375.1 Verrucomicrobiota bacterium
ACCCCCTCCACGATCACCTTGTAGAGCTTCCGCGGACGACAGTCCTCCTCGATCATGATCCCCAGCGCATGCAGGAAATCGAACATCCGCCGCTCCCCGCCCTCGATCGCATCCCGCTCCTCCGCCACCTCCCGCAAGCGCCGCCGCAACCGCACCAGCCCAAACCCGAATCCTCCCACCATCGCCACCACCAACCCCACCCACACCAGCGCCACCCACTGCGGCACCACCACCGCCAATCCCATTTGTCCTTCGTCCACCATCAGCCCGTTCCTTCAGCAGCAGATGGTTCAGGAGCGCTTATTTCTCCCCGGCCTGACGCTCCAACACGTCCAGCACCGTCGAAAATTTCTCCACGTTCTTCGCGTTGGCCACACACAGTTTCCGGTGGGCCTCCAATACATGCATGGCGTCCGACTCCTCGCTCTCCCCCTTCAACGGCTCCAGTCGACTCCGAATCCCCGCCATCCCCCCCCGCCAGGTCGCCTCCGCCGGGTCGATCTTGATGAGCACATCCAGCCCCAGATCCTCCAGCGACTGCCGGTTCCGCTCCGACACATCCGCCAACTCCAACTGCCCCTCCTTTACCTTCGCCAGGCGGATCGCCAGACCCGCCAATGTCCCCATGAACGTCGAATCCATCGCCGGACAGGCCTCCAAATCGATCACAAACCGCGCCTGCCCATCCTCGATGCGCTCTTCTACAAACCCCTTGAGCTGCGGACTGGTCAGGAAGGAACCCTTCCCTTTCACGCGAACCCATTGATATCCGTCGGCGTCACCGACATCGATCGTATCGTTTCCTGTCACAGCGGGGTGAAGATCAGCCGGTCCTTTCCATGCTTCAAGCGGCCGGTCGGTAGAGCGAGACCTTACGCCTCGATTTTCCACCCGTCAACCACCCAAGGCGCAATCAATTCCACAAATAAGAACGTTTCGTATCCACCAACTCGCCACCGCGATAGAGCCGTATTCGCCATGCCAATACACGCCCCCCCTTCTGGTAGGCCGGCCCCGTCACTGTAAACTCCACCGTGCCCGTGGCCGTCCCAGGTCGCTCCTCGGTCATGCTCAGGATCTTCGCCCCTGTCGCCGCCTGCCGATAGTCAAAGACAATCCGCACCTCCTGCCCCTCGGTCCCCGCCGGACCATCCCAATGCACTGTATAGTAGTCTCCCAGCCGTTCCCGCCGATCCGCCATCGATACCGCCCCATGCAGTCGCTTCAGCCGCTCCCCCCGCACCACGGGGTTCTCCTCCTTCACTTCTTCCGCACTCCGCAAACGAAAGGCCTTCACTTCCAGCCCCTCCTGCCGCCCCCCGCAGGACACCATCCCGAGGACCGCCAAGCCACAAATCCACCTAAGCATGCCCCTCTGCTAGCAGTTCCTCCCCTTCAGGCAAAGTTCGATATTCAATAGTCCGCATTCCCTGTTCATAGTCCCCCCATGACCCCCGAGGTGCGAGACCGACTGGATGCCTTTATCAAGCACAAGGGCCTGCGCAACACTCCCCAGCGCGAGGCCCTCGTGCAGGCCATCTTCGCCTCCGACGAGCACTTCACCGCCGACGAACTCTGGGACCGCCTCCGCGGCAAGGAGGCCCGCAGCTCCCGCGCCACCCTCTACCGCACCCTCGGCCTCCTCACCGAAGCCGGCCTCCTCCAGGAAATCGACCTCGGCGACGGCCAAACCACCTACGACCCCAACTTCCTCGACCACCCCTCCCACAACCACCTCGTCTGCATCGACTGCGGCAAAGTCGTCGAGTTCCAGGACCACGGCATCGACGTCCTCAACGACTGCATCACCCGCCGCCTCGGCTTCCGCCCCGTCAAACACTCCCTCCGCATCGAAGCCTGCTGCGAATCCCTCCGCTCCAAAGGCCACTGTAGAAACCTCATCCAAGCCCGCCTCGAAGGCAAACGCCTCCCCGGAAAAAAGCGGTAGCCAAGGCCCCCCTCCAAGGGGGGGACCGACCTCCGCCCTCCAGGCCTAGAACCCATCTCCCCCCAAAGGGTGGGACCGACCTCCGGGCGGTCCGGCGGTTAAAACCTCCCGCCCCTCCTCCACTACCCGCCCCTTCCTCCCCCTCTCTCCCCACCCTCACGCCCGCAGTCCTTCAACCTCTCTCCCGCTCCAGACCCGCATCGCGGTGCGAAGGAACCAGCCGCAGTGAGGCCAAAGCCTCCGCACAAGGCCTGCAACCGCTCCTGCTGCACTCGTTCCGTCTCAACCACCGGACCGCCCGGAGGTCGGTCCCACCCTCTCCCCCTACTTGGAAGTTGGACATTCCTTGCTGAATATTGGACATTCCTCCCCCATGGACACCATCCACGGCGCCGCCTCCTTCACCATCACCGAAGGCCTCACCTCCCTCGCCCTCACCCAAACCGGCGGTCACCTCACCGCCACCTTCACCCTCCCCAGCGGCCGCAACGTCTCCCCCTATGCCCTCGCCCCCTGGACCCCCGAGGAGGTTGACTCCGACCTTCCCGTCCTCCTCACCCACCTCCGCGGCGACTTCTTCTGCCTCCCCTTCGGTCCGCAAACCGACGGCCCACCACACGGGGACACCGCCAATGCCGACTGGCAGGCCACCGTGCACACCAACACCTTTGCCCTCACCACCACCGACACCAGCGCACAGGTCTCCAAAGTCCTCACCATCCACCCTGACCACCGCGCCCTCTACCTCAGCCACCGCATCACCGGCCTCTCCGGCCGCTGGTCCTATGGATCCCACCCCATCCTCGACCTCTCCGCCCTCCCCGACGGCGCCGGCCGCCTCACCGTCTCCCCCTTCCGCTGGGCCTCCACCTATCCCGGCCTCTTCTCCGACCCGGCCAACCACGAAAACCAAGCCCTCGCCCCCGACGCCGTCTTCACCGACCTCACCGCCGTCCCCCTCGCCAACGGCGGCACCACCGACCTCACCCGCTACCCAGCCCGCCCCGGCTTCGACGACCTCGTCATGCTCGTCAACGAACCCGCCTCCGACGCCCAACCCTTCGCCTGGACCGCCGTGCTCCTCGATGGCTATGTCTGGTTCTGCCTGAAGGACCCCGCCGACTTCCCCGCCACCCTCTTCTGGATCTCCAACGGGGGCCGCGAAGGCGCCCCCTGGAACAGCCGCCACACCAAACGCCTCGGCCTCGAGGAGGTCTGCTCCCACTTCTGCGACAGCATCGATGTCTCCCGCGAAGACCGCCTCGCCGACAAAAACATCCCCACCACCCGCGAGTTCCATCCTGATCAGGAAACCTCCCTCCGCCTCATCCAAGCCGTCGCCGAAGTCCCCGCCGACTTCGGCCCCCTCCAATCCATCACCCCCCACGGCAACGACGCCGCCCTCCTCACCTCCACCACCGGCCGGGAAGTCACCACCCCCCTCAACTGGCCCTTCCTCACCGTCCCCACCATTTCCTAATCGCCAGCCGCGCAAAGCCCCCCCCGGGACCGCCAGCCTCCGGATCGCCCCTCCCATCCGGCCCCTCCCCAACGTGAGCGCCACCAGTCTGCCCCCGGCCCCAACAGCCCAGCCGCCACCGCTTCCCCGAACAATCAAATCCCTGGAAATCGCATCCACCGTCCTTGCCGACCGTCCCCCGGCACGCTACTCAAGGCTCTCGACCCCACCATGACCGACCCCCAGAAAGACCGCGGCCTCAGCCTTCTTGGCACCTCCAAGACCCCCCTCCCCGCCTCCCCCGAAGACGCCACCATCGAGGTCTTCGCAAACCAAAGTCCTCAGCGCGACTACACCATCACCCTCGATTGCCCGGAGTTCAGCTCTCTCTGCCCCGTCACCGGCCAGCCCGACACCGCGCGAATCATCATCGAATACGTCCCCGACGCCTACTGCCTCGAGACCAAGTCCATCAAACTCTACCTGGCCTCCTACCGAAACTCTCCCGCCTTCAACGAAGAAATCGTCAATCGCCTCCTCGACGACCTCGTCGCCGCATGTAAACCGCGCACCATGCACGTCCGTGGCTCCTTCTCTCCCCGCGGAGGCATCAGCCTCACCGCCGAGGCGAGTTACTCACAAAAATCCTGAGCGCCTCTTCCCCTCTCGACGATTTGGGGCGGGCTTCCTAAGGTTCCCGCATGAGTGAGCGCAAACAAGTCGTCGTTCTGATCAGCGGCGGGATGGACTCCGTCGCCGCTCTCTACCACGCCGACCAACATTGCGATGTCGTCGCCGGCCTGAGCTTCGACTACGGCTCCAAACACAATCACAAGGAGATCCCCTTTGCCGAACATCACTGCAGGTCACTCGGCGTCCCCCACCAGACGATCAAACTCGATTTCATCAACCAACTCTTCAAATCCGACCTCCTCCAATCGGGCGGAGAGATCCCCGAGGGACATTACGAAGCGGCCAATATGAAGGCCACCGTGGTCCCCTTCCGCAATGGCATCATGCTCGCCGTCGCCACCGGCCTCGCCAACAGCCACGGAGCCAACGGACTCCTCATCGCAGCCCACGCCGGAGACCACGCTGTTTACCCCGATTGCCGCGAAAAATTCATGACCGCCATCGGCGATGCCATGCGCCTCGGCACCGATCCCATGGCCTCCGGGGACAACCCCGCCGTCGAACTCCTCCGTCCCTTCATCGCCATGCGCAAGGAAGAGATCGCCGCCCGCGGTCACGAACTGGGGGTCGACTTCGCACAGACCTGGTCCTGCTACAAGGGCGGCGACATCCACTGCGGCAAATGCAGCACCTGTGTCGAAAGACGGGAAGCCTTCATCCTCGCCGGCCTCCTCGACCCGACCGAGTATCTCGAAACCGGGCCCCTCCCCGCAAAACCAACCGCGGCCGCCTGAGTCCCACCTCGATGCTCATCTCGGAAATATTCTACTCGATCCAGGGCGAGGGCGAACTCACCGGCCTTCCCTCCGTCTTCATCCGCACCTCCGGGTGCAACCTCCGCTGTCGCTGGTGCGACACCAAATACGCCTCCTGGGATCCCATCGGCACCAACAGGTCCATCGAGGACATCGTCACCGAGGTCAACCGGCACGGCGCCGAACACGTCGTCGTGACCGGTGGCGAACCCATGGTCGCCAAGGGCCTGCCCGAACTCCTCGCCCAACTCAAAGCTCACCACCATCACATCACCATCGAAACCGCCGGCACCGTCCCTCCCGGGGGCATCACCTGCGACCTCGCCTCCATCAGCCCCAAACTTTCCAACTCCACCCCGCTCCCCGGTGAAATAACCGACGCCTGGATCGCACGCCACGACGCCACCCGCATCAACCTTGATGCCCTCAATCGCTGGACCGAAAACTACCCGTTCCAGTTCAAATTCGTCGTCGCCACCGCGGAGGATGTCACCGAGCTTGCCGCACTCATCGGCCTCCTCGCCAAGAAGATCCCTCCCGCCAAGATCCTCCTCATGCCCGAAGGCGTCGAGGCCACCGCCATCCGGGGTCGGGACGAGACCCTCATCGACCTCTGCAAACAGTTCGGCTATCGCTACTGCAATCGCCTGCACATCGAGCTCTTCGGAAATACTCCCGGCACCTAGCACCCATCCCCGGCCGTCGCTGCCCTCCGTCCACCCCAAGGGAGTCCGGGTCTCGGAAACGTCCTCATCCCGGGCGGAATACCAACCCACCTTGTCCCCTCGCAACCACCGCGTCCGCCCCGCGTCCTCCCCACCCCTCTAACCCACTATGCTGGAACGGCTTGCCTTTAGATCAGGGTCTTCCGTCGCCTGGCTCCGGCAAAATGAACCCTCCAAGGACGAACCGGGGACCTTGACAGCCCCCGGGTCTGCTGCCGTTATAAAAGGTGTTATGAACTATTCCATCGCCGCCGCCACGCTCCTGGCGTGCGCACCCTTGGTCCAAGCCGCGGAAAAAAGTAAAACCCAGGCCCTCGACGAGGTCCTCTTTGGCAATCCTCTCTGGACCACTTCCCTTGCCGACCTCAAGGCCAAATACGACCCTGAACCGGAAAAGAAGGATGAAGGCGACGACGAGATTAAAAAGGAGCTTCAGAGAAAACTGAAGGAGAAGGGCTTCGATGTTGTCATCGGCGACGATGACGAGGAAGGCGCCTTCCAATGGCTCTCCGCCGAAAAGGACGGCATCCGCGCCCCCCGCAATCAATTCACAATCAGCGAAAAAACCATCGGCGAAGTTGTCATCCGCACAAAGGACGGGACAAACCCCTCCGACATCACCATCCTCATGTTCAACCGCGGCGACGACGGACTCATGCGTCTCAGTGAACACGACGCACTCCTCGTCGAGTGGCAGCAGATCCTCACCGAAAAACTCGGCGCACGCCCCGAATCGCGCAATTCCAATGGCGCGGTCGAGACAACCGGATGAATGTGGAAAAAGGACAACGTGGCCTGGCTGCTGGAGGGCAGCAAGTCCCGTCGCGAAAACCGGGCCGAATTCATCCGCCTGCGGATCGCCCCCCTCAACGCCTCCGGCACCCGCGACTCCGGAACCACCGCCCGCCGCTCCTCCCTCGGAGAAAATGTCACCAAGGGCGAGGAGGGCGATGTCTACATCAAGGGCATCCCCATGGTCGATCAGGGAGACAAGGGCTACTGCGTGGTCGCCTCCGTCGAGCGGGTGGCCCGCTACTTCGGCCAGGACGTGGATCAACACGAACTCGCCCAACTCGCCAACACCGACGACAACGGCACCGATGCCGATGACATGCAGGATGCCTTCAAAAAGCTCACCGGCAAGATCCACGTCCGCACCCTCAAGCACCTCGACTTCGACGACCGGCAGTTCGAAAAGGATTTCAAGTCCTACAACCGCATCGCAAAACGTGAAGGCGTCTGGTACGACGAACGCGACTTCGACGAATGGTATCTCGACCCCCGCTTCTTCTGGATGAAGGCCGACAAGGAGGTCTTCCGAGACATGAAGGTGGAACAGGCCCAGTACGCCCTCTTCAATCGCAAGATCCACGAATATGTCGACCAGGGCATCCCTCTGGCCTGGACCCTCTACCTCGGCATGTTCAAGGAAGGCGACCTCCCCCAATCCTTCGGCGGCCACATGCGCCTCATCATCGGCTACAACGACGCCAAGAGTGAGATCATCTACACCGACTCCTGGGGCGAGGGCCATGCCATGAAGAAGATGCCCGCCGGCAACGCCTGGTGCATGACCACCGGACTCTACTCCATGGTCCCGAACCGGTAGGACGGCCCCCCGGCAACGAGGATGGGTCTCCCCATCCAATCACAGCCCACCCCCCTTCAGAATCCCCGACCTTCAACGTCGATTTCCGAAATGTAGGCTTCTTGGATCCTCAAAACGCAGGTATGGGAGACGCTCACCCTTACCCCCGTGATTCATGAGAATCCGACCCACCTCCATTCCCCTCACCCTTCTCGCCGCCGCCCTCGGCTTCCTCGGCCACAGCCTCGCCCAGGACGCTCCCTTTCGTTCCCGCGAAAAAGCCGAAGCCGAACAGCCCGCCAAAAAGGCCCCCCGCAAAAAGGCCATGGCCAAAAAAGAACCCGAAAAACAACCCCTCACCGCGCTCGACTACGCCCAATGGGAACAACTTGGTGGTGAGCAACTCTCCACCAACGGCCAATGGCTCCTCTACACTGTCCAACGCGTCGACAAGGAACGCACCCTCTTCCTCCACAACACCAAGGCGGGGAACAAGAAGCCCGCCGCCTCCTACAAATACGGAGCGCAACCCAAATTCTCCGACGACAGCCAATGGCTGGCCGTGACCATCGGCAAGTCCCCCGCCGAACTCAAGAAGGCCAAAAAACCAGACGAAAAGACCCCGCCCCCCTCCGGAGCGACGATCAAACTCCGACACCTCCCCGACGGCACCACCACCAGCTTCGAGAACGTCAAAAGCCTCCGCTTCAGCGCGGACAGCCAGTTTTCCACCATCGAACTCGCCCCCAAACCGGCTTCCTCTCCCCCAAAAAAGGAAACCCCCAACCAAGCCGGTGCCCTCCTCGTCCGCAACCTCCACGACCAGACCGACACCACCTTCGGCAATGTCGTCAAACACAGCTGGAGCGAACAAGGCGCCCTCCTCGCCATGGTCGTCGATTCCCCCAGCATCAGCAACGCCCTCCAACTCTTCGATCCCGCCACCGGCGTCCTGCGCGTTCTGGACACCAGCGATGAGGACTACGCCCTCCTCACCTGGCGAAAGGATTCCTTCGACCTCGCCGCCCTGTGCGAAATGAAGCACGCCGAAAAAGAAGACGTCTCCCACGTCCTCCTCGCCTGGCGCCAGCTCGATCAGCCGGACCCCGCCAAACTCCTCTTCGAACACGCCAGGCACAAAAAATTCCCGGAAGAGATGTTCATCACCGCCGAGGGCGTGGAGTGGTCCAAAAACGGCAAGGCCCTCTACTGCGACCTGAAGGAATGGGAGAAGAAGCCAGCCGGGGAGAAGCCAAAGGCCGAAGAGAAGCCCGAGGAGGAATCCAAGAAAGAGGACGCCCCCGAAAAGGAACAACCCGAGAAAAAGTCCGAGCCCAAGACCCCCGAAAAGAAAACCCTCCGCGAAAGCCTCGACGCCGACTCCAACGTGGAGGTCTGGCACTCCAAGGACACCCTTATCATGCCCAAGCAGAAGAAGATGGCGGGGGCCTTGAAGAACCCCAACCGCCGCGCCGTCTGGTGGCTGGACTCGGGAAAATTCGTCCCACTCGCCACCGAACTCACCGAACGGGTCCACCTCCCCCGCACCGGATCCCACGCCGTCGGCAGCGACCGCACCCCCCACGAACGCACCGGCATGTTCGGACCAGACCTCCACGACATCTACCTCATCAATACCAAAAACGGCAAACGCAAGCGCATCGTCGAAGCCGCCAAATACCAACTCAGCACCAGCCCCAACGGCCGCTACATCCTCTACCAGCACAACGGCCACATCTGGTCCCACGACGCCAAAAACGGCACCCAACGAAACCTCACCATAGCTCTCGGCCCCGACTTCACGGACCAGGAGGATGACACCCTCGCCGAGGAAAAACCACCCTACGAAAATGCCGCCTGGTTTGCAGACAGCTCCCGCGTCCTCCTCTTCGACCGCTACGACATCTGGTCCGTCGCCCCCGACGGCACCGACGCCATCAAGCTCACCAACGGCAGCAAACAACAAATCCGCCACCGCCTCTCCCAGGCCACCTACCACGAAAAGGACGACGGCCTCCTCGACCCTGACAAACCACTCTTTGTCGCCCTCTACGGCGACCTCACCAAGAAGTCCGGCTACGGCAGCATCGCCCTGCGCGGGGGCAAACAGAAGCCCGGCTCCCTGAAGGTCCTCCTCTGGGAAGACAAACAAGTCGCCTCCCTCCAACGCGCCAGGGATGCCGACACCTTCCTCTTCACCCGACAAAGCTACAAGGACTCCCCCGACCTCTTCCTGGCCGGCCCCACCCTCGCCAAAACCCGCCGGATCACCCACAACAACGCCTTCCAGAAAAACTACCTCTGGGGACACTCCGAGCTGATCAACTACACCAACGCCAACGGAGTCAAACTCCAGGGGACCCTCACCTACCCCGCCGACTACAAGCCGGGCCGGAAGTATCCCATGATCGTTTACATCTACGAAAAGCGCTCCCAGGACCTCCACCGCTACCCGACCCCCAGCGAAACGCACCCCTACAACCCCGCCGTCTTCTCTGCGGAAGGCTACTTCGTCTTCCAACCCGACATCATCTACCGCCCCCAGGAACCCGGCCTCTCCGCCGTGGAATGCGTCGTCCCCGCCGTGCAGGAGGTCCTCAAGACCGGCATGATCGACAAGAAACGCGTCGGCCTCGTCGGCCACTCCTGGGGCGCCTACCAAACCGCCTTCATCGTCACCCAGACCGACCTCTTCGCGGCCGGCGTGGCCGGCGCCCCCCTCACCGACATGATGAGCATGTCGGTCAGCGTTTACTGGAACTCCGGCGAGACCAACGCCGCCATCTTCACCCAGTCCCAGGGCCGCATGAACACCCCCTTCTGGCGCGACCCCGAAAACTACATCCGCAACTCCCCCATCCACTCCCTCGACCAACTCAAAACCCCCCTCCTCATCGCCTTCGGCGACGATGATGGCGCAGTCGATTTCGACCAGGGAGTCCAGATGTACAACGCCGCCCGCTGGGCCGCCAAGGACGACTTCATCATGCTCGTCTACCCCGGCGAAAACCACGGCCTCCGCAAGGAGGAAAACATGGTCGACTACCACTACCGCATCCTCGAATGGTTCGGCCACTACCTGCAAAAGGACGAACCCAAAAAGTGGATCACCGACGGCACCTCCTACCTCGAACGCCAAAAGGAACTCGAGGACAAAAAGGAAAAGAAGACCGAGAAGCCCGCCCCCAAACAACCGTAACCACCGCCTCCCCCCGTAGCTGCGGCATCCTGCCGCAGGCCGTCCCGTCGGCGTCCCGTCGCCGCTCCTATTAAAGCCAAACCCACCCACCCGCACTCTGTCTCTGTATCTTCGCCCGTCCCGGAGGGACCACATACGGTAGCCGGTGGCCGCGCCACCGGATCGGCATCGGCTCGGACCAAGCTCCCCGGAGGGGCGCCGGAAACCCCATCGCCAGAATTAATCGTCGGTCACATTAGTCATCACCAAGGACCGCACGTCCACCCCTCCCCTCACGCCCCGGCAAACCCCCACACCAATGCCCCAAACACCCCGCCCACAAACGCCAGACACCCCAGCACCGACAGCACCTTGTGCGTCCGATCAAACCCCATCGCCCCCCAACAATTCCTCCCGAGTAAAAACACCGCCAACCCCCCATACGCCACCGCCATGGCCCGCGCCGCATCCCCGGCCAACTTCACATCCTCTCCGTCGTCCCCCCACAACACCGCCGTTCTCGTCGTCCAGGATTCCACCCCATACCAACCAATCACCAACGGCACCAGAACACCAAACAGCAGCACCCACCAAAGATTCCGCCGCCCTGGTTCGGTGTGGTCCTCCGCATCGTCGCCAACCTTGTTGTAGAACTGCTTCATCACGCTTCGCGGTCGGAGGACGGACCATCTACACCCACCAATGGAAAAATCAGCTCTCCAACGAAACAACCATCGCCAACGCCAATCGTAAGATCGCCGCCCCCAGCACCACCAGAATCAATCCAATCGAAAATTTCTGCCGCTGAACCAACCAGTCCCGATCCATGGCCCCCATCCATCCCGAGATCGCCATGGAGAACAACAACGCATATCGCAGCGGCGACCGGTCGACTGACAAGACGAGCACCACTCCGGACAAACACAGCCCCACCGCCACAACCTGTATCCAGAAGATCTTCCGTCGAACAACCCGCCCCTCCTTCGCATAAAGCGCATCCAAATCTGATCGGTCCATCCCATCGCCTCCCATCCTCCGATTTTGGCCAAATGCCCGAAAAAACACCACCCAAAACACCTCCCCAATCAGCTCGCCCCACCACGCCAAAACCAGACTCGGCATCTCAGCGGGGTCCGTCTCGTTAGGGTAAGCGGTTGGGTAAGCGGTTGGGGACGGGCCATCTATTCCCGCTGGCGGTTTGGCGTGTGCTGGCAGGAGCCACGGTGACCTTCCGGGTTGATCCATTCGTTGCTGGGCTCCGGAGACGGACTCTTTGAGGCAAATCGGGTGGCTTGGTGCATCGTGGCGGTGTCGCCACCGGACGGCGTGGCGCGACCGTCCCCTACCTGACGGTGCTGTAGCCGGCCTTAACCACCTCCCATTCGACTTGCCTCCCCCGATAACGGATAACGGATAACGGATAACCGATAACGGTCCCCCCCAAAAACCCCCTTGCCACCCCTCCGAAATCTCCCTATTTCTCCCCCAACTTCAACATTTCCCACATTTTCCCAACAGAACCCAATTCCATGAGCCATCCGCGTACCACTAACGAACTCACCACCCTCTCCGCCAACATCAAGGAAGCCACCGAGGCCCATCTGGAAGCCACCGGCGGACTCCTGCGTCTCTCCCCCACCTGGGTCCCCCGCTCCTTTCTCCAACCCGGTCTGCGCATCAAACTGCACCCCGACGACACCTACGCCTACGGCCTCAGCCGCGGCGGCATCGACGAGCGCTGGTTCGGCTCCACCACCGTCACCGCCAACGAAGGCCGCGCCGAGGACGAAGGCCTCTCCTACGTCGTGGTCGGCAAGGAACGCTTCACCCTCCGCGACGCCATCGACGCCTGCGGGGCCACCATTATCGGCTCCGCCATGTGGGACAAATACAGCAAGTGGCCGGTCTACTCGAAGTTCTTCGACAACATGGGCCCCATCCCCCACCACATGCACCAGAGCGGCGAGCAGGCCGCCCTCGTCGGCCAGGAAGGCAAACCCGAGTCCTACTACTTCCCCCCGCAGCACAACAACGTCGGCAACAACTTCCCCTACACCTTCATGGGCTTCGAGCCCGGCACCACCCGCCAGCAGGTTTACGACTGCATCGCCAACTGGCAAAAGGGCGACAACAAGATCCTCGAACTCTCCAAGGCCTACAAACTCCAACCCGGCACCGGCTGGCTCATCGATCCCTGCATCCTCCACGCCCCCGGCTCCCTCTGCACCTACGAACCGCAGTGGGGCTCCGACGTCTTCGGCATGTATCAAAACCTCGTCGAAGGCCGCGAGGTCCCCTGGTCCCTCCTCGTGAAGGACATGCCCAAGGACAAGCACCAGGACATCGACTTCATCATCGACCAGCTCGACTGGGAAAAGAACGTCGATCCCAACTTCAAGGACAACCACTACCTCGAACCGGTCACCGCCGAAAAGGGCGAAGGCTACCACGACAAGTGGATCGTCTATGGCAAGGTCGATGGCTTCCAGTATTTCACCGCCAAGGAACTCACCGTCGATCCCGGCGCGAAAGCCACCATCAAGGACAATGGCGCCTACTCCGTCGTCGTCGTGCAGGGCGAAGGCAAAGCCAACAAGCTCCGCCTCAACTGCCCCAAACTTCTCCGCTTCAACGAACTCGCCGAAGACGAGTTCTTCGCCACCGAGTCCGCCGCCCAGGCCGGCGTCACCTACGAAAACACCTCCGCCACCGAACCGCTGGTCATGCTCCGCTACTTCGGCCCCGAGGTGAATCCCGACGCCCCCGCCATGGGCGCCCACAAGAATGCCTGAGGCTCCCACGCCAAAGAAACGCCCCGGCTCCCGCCCCTGGCTCCTCACGGTCGTGGCCTGCGGACTCCTCCTCGTCGTCGCCATCATCACCGGCCTCTGGTCCGCCCTTTCAAAACTCGGCCGCACCATGGAAATCATGGACCAACCCGGTGCCAGCTCCGAAGACCTCGCCCAAATGGCCGAGGACTCCGCCAACCTCACCCGCTACAGCCTCTACATCGGCGCCCCCATCGCCCTCCTCTACCTCATCGCCCTCGGCATGTACCGGCGATCCAAACAGCCGTAAAACTTGCTCCAAACCTCGACAACGGCGATCCTCATGTTAGACTCGTGCCGTGGAAAAAATCGTCATCAAACGCCCACTCGCGAGCGAGGGAATTCCCCCACTCTACGAGGACCGGGAAGAGTCGATGGCCGTGTTCGCGGAAATTTTAAGAAGAGGACGAAGCCTTTATCCGGATGAAGATAACCCTGCCCAAGGATTCCCGCGAGTTTATCGAATTATTGCTCTCGCAGAAAGTTGAGTTCCTTCTCGTGGGCGGCTATGCCCTCGCCTTCCACGGCGCGCCCCGCTTCACCGAGGACATCGACCTCTTCGTCATGGTTTCTCCGCAGAATGCGGACCGGATCATCAAGGTCCTTGACGACTTCGGCTTTGGCGGTATCGGGATTACCTCTGCGGACTTTCTCGAACCCGATCAAGTAATCCAACTCGGCCGCACCCCCCACCGCATCGATCTCCTCACCGGAATCTCCGGGGTGGATTGGGAAACAGCCTGGAGTTCCCGCATCGAAGCCGATCTGGATGGACTCACGGTCCCGGCTATTGGGAAAGCGGCCCTTGAAGCCAATAAAAAGGCCACCGGGCGGCCGCAAGACCTCGCCGACCTCGCCAGAATGCGCCAATCCGAGTAGCCATTTCCCCTTGTCCCCCCCGCCCCTACCGATAACCTGAACAACATCCAACCAACCACCACTCAACTCATGCCAACCAAACCAGCACTACACAACGCCATGTGGCCCGGCCTCGTCGGGAAGGAAGAAGGCTCCGACCAGCCGCCC
The DNA here is from genome assembly GCA_027619375.1 of Verrucomicrobiota bacterium. Classification (GTDB taxonomy): domain Bacteria; phylum Verrucomicrobiota; class Verrucomicrobiia; order Verrucomicrobiales; family Akkermansiaceae; genus JAPKDA01. Next base: position 14,201 of record JAQCFL010000061.1, read on the forward strand.
ATCAGCCTCGAGCGCATGCTCGTACTCACCGCCGCCGCCGAAGTCGATGGCCAGAAATACGACGGGGTCGACTACTTCCTCTTCCACCCCCACACCGATCCCGACGCCTCGGCCGATGAACTCAAGCGCATCGCCGATCTCATCGCCTCCCACAATCTGAAAGTCGGCTCCCTCGTCGCCCCCATCTGGCCCGGCACGGTCGGGGACGCCGCCATGGGTGACGACGAAGCGCAGGGCAAGTTCATCCTCGCCGTCGAGAAGGCCTGCCGCATCGCCAAGGTCTTCAACGAGCACGGCGTCCGCAGCTACGGGGCCATCCGCATCGACTCCGCTTCCGGCGTCGGCGACTGGGCCAAGGACCCCGCCGCCAACACCGCCCGCATCGCGGAAACCTTCAAGAAGGCTGCCAAGGTCGCCGCCGACCACGGCGAACGCCTCGCTGCGGAAGGCGAAGTCTGCTGGGGCGGCATGCACTCCTGGCGCGACATGCTCAACCTCCTCGAAGCGGTCGGCATGCCCGAGACCCTCGGCTTCCAGGCCGACCTCGCCCACACCTACCTCTACCTCCTCGGCGTCAACTCCCCCGAGAACGCCCTCCTCAAGGAAGGCTACTCCGACGAGGATTTCTGGGCCGCCTACACCACCATGACCGATGCCCTCCGCCCCTGGACCATCGATTACCACGTCGCCCAGAACGACGGCTCGGTCCACGGCACCGGCTCCCACGACAAAACCGGCCGCCACTGCCCCGCCGACGACCCCAACGGCAAACTCGATATCACCAAATGCTCCGGCTACTGGCTCAAGGACGCCCCCAAACGCGGCATGCAGCACATCTGCTGGGATGGCTGCATGTTCGACAACGCCATGCTCGAGGATCCCAAGACCTGGAACACCATCCTCGCCGCCATGATCAAAGTCCGCGACGCCCACGGCTGGGACTGATCACCCACCTCGGCAACAATCTCACCAAGGGCGCGGGGACACCCCCCGCGCCCTTTTTCCTTCTTCGTGGCCTGACCGCGTGCCCTCCGTAGCCGGAGGCGAAGGATGAGTCCCGGTCATAGCCTCCCCAACAGTGGCGGCGGTTTCCAACCAAGAGTGTTCGGCATGGTGAATGCTGAACT
>JAQCFL010000062.1 GCA_027619375.1 Verrucomicrobiota bacterium
AGATGAGGACGGACATGGGGTTGCCGGGGAGGGCGAAGAGGGGCGGTGGGCCAGACCAGAAGGCGAGCGGTTTGCCGGGACGTTGGGCGATGCCGTGGAAGTGGGGGGCGCCGAGGAGGTTCTCGAGGACGGGGCGCATGTGGTCTCGTTTGCCTTTGGAGATGCCGCCGCAGGAAAGGATGAGGTCGGAGGTTTGGAGGGCGGACTGGAGAGCGGCAGTGAGTTGATCGGGGCAATCGGGGAGGTGCCGGGTGGTGACTTCGCAGGGACCCCAGGCTTGGAGGGCGGTGCGGAGGGCGGCGTCGTTGGAGCGGCGGACTTGATAGGGGGCAGGGACTTGTTCGGGAGGAACGAGTTCGTCGCCGGTGGTGAGGATGGTGATGCGTGGTTTGCGGATGACGGAGAGGGTGGCGGCCCCGACGGTGGCGGCGACGGCGGCGACGCGGGAGCTGATGGGGGTGCCGGTGGGGACGAGTTCGGCCCCTTGGGCGAAGTCGCTGCCAAGGGCGTGGATGTGGGTGCCGGGGGCGGGCGGGGTTTCGGAGAGGATGGCGTGATCGCCGTCGCGTTCGATCTGCTCGTAGGGGACGACCGTGTCGCAGTCGTCGGGGAGGCGGGCACCGGTCATGATTTCCCAGCAGGAGTGATCGGGGAGGGGGCCGGGAGCGGGGTCGCCGGCGGCTTGGAGCCCGTGAATTTTGAGTCGGGCACCGGAGACGGAGGCGTTGGCGGAACGGAAGGCGATGCCATCCATCATGACGCGGTGGTAGGGTGGGAGGGGGCGATCGGCGGTGAGGGGGGCGGCAAGGACGCGTTGATCGGCGTGCTCGAGCGGGACGCTCTCGGCGGGGAGGGTGGGCAGGTGAGCGAGGATGAGACGGTCGGCCTCTGCGGGGGTGATCAGGGGATTCATCGGTGCGGTAAGGACAGGCTATTGCGGACAGGCGATGGTGCAATGCGAATGCAGCGGCGGTTGGGCGCAGGTTGTGATGGCAAATGGCTCGAAGAGATTGGCCCATGCTGGTGACGCTTGGGGGTTGCCGGCGAACGAGCAAGGGAAGGGCTTTCCGAGCCATGATTCGGTCGACTGGGAGGTGATCGAGTTGAACCTCTCGCCGGCCACCGCGGAGCGAGTGAGGCGGCACCTGGTCGTCGAGAGCCTGCCAACGAGGGGCCGGGGAGGGGCTTCCGGGTTCTTGGGTTCTTGGGTTCTTGGGTTCTGACCGTTCTGTTACGAATTTGTCACAATTCAACTTGTTCGAGTTCTTTGGCGCGGTAATCATCAAGCATCTTGAGCCCGGCTTTCGAAAACGTGTAAATCTTGTATGGAAACTTCTGGATTAGAGGCGGTTATTCTTGCCGCTGGAGTGGGGAGCCGCCTGGGTGAAGTGGCTGGCGACGGACCCAAGTGTCTTCTTGATGTCGGCGGCAAGTCGTTGTTGGAGCATCAATTTGAAGCGCTCCGTGGGATCGGGGTGGAACGGGTTCTTGTGGTGGCGGGGCATCGCGCCGATGCGGTGATCGAGGCGGTGGGAGACCGCGGAGAGGTGTTGATCAACGAGCGGTATAAGGAGACCAACAGCCTCTACTCATTGTGGATGGCGCGGCGGTGGATCAGCGGGAATGTGATGATCCTCAACGGGGATGTGCTGGCAGCACCGCAGATCTTTGCTGCGCTTCGGAATGCGGAGGGGAGTGTGCTGGCCTACGATTCATGTTCCGGGAGCGAGGAGGAGGAAATGAAGGTTCGTTTTCGCTTCAACCGACTGCAGGCCATCAGCAAGGAATTGCGTCCCGAACTTTCCCACGGAGAGAGCCTGGGAGTGCTCAGATTTGATGCGGCCGGGGCGGGCATTTTGCTCGAGGCGGCCGACCAGATCATCCGGGCAGGGCGCCACAAGGAGTGAGTCCCGGCCGCAATCGATGGGGTGTTGGAGCAAATAGGCATTCGCGGGATGGATGTGCAGGGGATGCCCTGGACGGAGATCGATTTTCCGGAGGATCTGGATCACGCCCGGCGCAAGGTTTGGCCATCCATTGATGGGCAGGCAAAAAAGGTGAACGGAGTTTATTTCCCCGAAGCATCGATGATTCGTGGCCCGCGCTTCGCTTGATCCCAAATTTTCAACATGAATCAGAACTCGAAAACGACCATCCTGTTCGCTGGATATGCGCCGGTTCATTTTGTGTGCTTCCAGCCCCTCTACGACGTGTTCCGTGCGCTTCCGGGGTTTGAAGTAAAGCTGTCCGGTGGGCTGCGGAGCGAGGGTGGAGCGCCGGGAGTTTATAAGTATGACCTTGAGGGGCTCTACGACCCCTTCGGGATTCCGCGGGATGAGGTGGTGTCTGTTGAGGAATTGCCAGGCCTCCATTTTGACGTCGGATTCAGTTCGCAGACGAATGCGATCCATCCGGAGGTGTGCGACCGGGTGGTGCAGATTTTCCACGGGATATCGTTCCGGAACAGGTCCATCCGTGCCGAGAACTCGGGCTATGATCATTATTTTCTGGTCGGGCCCTACATGCACCGGAACTTTGTGGAAGCGGGCTTGTTGGAAGAGGATGATCCGCGGGCGATCCGGATTGGATTCCTCAAAACGGACCGGTTGCTCAACGGGCGGCTTGATCGTTCCGCGCTCCTGGCCAAGTACGGGTTCGATGGTTCGCGTCCGGTCCTCCTGTATGCGCCGACGGGACAAAAGGGCAATTCGATGGAAGTGATGGGGAAGGATGTCATCAAGCGGCTTCTCAAGGAGGATCGGTATGACATTCTCGTCAAACTGCATGATCATCCCAAGAAGGAGATTGATTGGCCGAAGCGACTGGCGAAATTCGATGGGCCGCATTTCAAGGTGGCGTCCGATCTGGATGTGATACCGTTGCTCCATCTTGCCGATTTGCTCATCACAGACGCGTCCTCGGTATCGAGCGAGTTTTCCCTCCTTGATCGTCCGATGGTGTTTCTGGATGTGCCGGAATTGATTGAGCGGGCCGGGAGGAAGGATGGAGCGCGGGTGGATCTTGATACCTGGGGCCGCAATTGCGGACCTGTCGCGGGAACGCCCGAGGAGGCCTGCGTGGAGGTCGCCAGGAGCCTGGCCTCTCCGGAGCGCTTTGGGGAGGTCCGGCAGGCGATGGCGCGGGATCTGTTTTATCATCCCGGGTGTGCCACGGAAGCCGCGACCGAGTGGATCAGGAAGGAGTTCGGGGTGGAGGAAGGGCAAGTGGCCTTGGGCGCGGGTGCTTCCGGAGTTTTCAACCAAGCTGATTGACCCATGGCTGGCACTGACCGATCGTTACCAGACGTGATGGAATCACCGACGGCGAAGGATGGGAGGCGTTCCGGCAAGGGGAAGGCGAGAGATCAACCCTTTTTCCTGCTGCGGCGGGCGGTTGCGATCGGCAGGGCTCTCTCCGTGTATGCGAAGGCCCACATCCGGAGCTTTGTGATCGGAGGGCTCTTTGCGCTCCTACTGGTGGGGGTAAGGGTGGCGATGCCGTGGCCCCTACACGTACTCATCGAGCCCTGGTTGAAGGAGGGGCAGGCTCCCGTGTCGAACATTTTTGGATGGCATCCTGCGGTGGCGGTCGGTGTTGTTTACGCCCTGTTGGTGGTTCTGCTTGGGTTCGCTGACTATCGCCTGCGCCTGCATTTCGCGCGCTTTGCGATTGGGATGGTGCGGGACATCCGGGCGGGGGTGATCCGGGAGTTGGGGCAGATGCGGCGACTCCATCCGAATCGCACCACGGGTGACTGGGTGACGAGATTGATCGGGGATTCGGCCAGGCTGAAGGCGGGGATGAAAGGCTTCCTGGTGCATGTTGCGACGAATGGATTGTTGTTTCTCGGGGTCTCCGCGGTGTTGCTCTGGATGGAGTGGTCCATCGGGCTGATTTTTCTTTCGGCCAGCCTGTTGACGATCCTGGTGACCGGATTCGGAGCCTCCCGGATTTTTCGATTAGCGCTGAAGTTCCGGAGGAAGGAGAGCAAGATCGCGCACAACATCGCGGAGCGGTTGGCCCTGCACGAGGATGAGGAGGATGAGGATGAGGATGAGGAGGACGGCATGATGGCCGTCTCGCAGGGCGCCAACAGGAGCAGCGGGAGACACGAGGCCAACCTGACGCGGATCCAGGGACTCACCACCTGGTCGGCGCACTTCATCCTGGCCTTGGCGATGCCGGCCGCGCTCTGGCAGGGGTACCGTTCCGTCGAGAATGGGACGATCACGCCGGGGGATTTGTTTGTGGTGATGCTGTACGCGTTGATGATCCTCGGGCCGATGGTCCGGTTGTCCCGTCAGGGTGCCCGGAGTGGCAAGATTCTCGCCAACGCGGACCGCTTGCAGAAGCTTTTGGTCTCCACCAGGGCCGAGCGGGGAGGCGAGATGGTTGCGTCCAGGCCGCTGCGGGACGGCATCGCCTTGGAGCGGGTGGGCCTTCGTTGGTTGATGGACGGGGTCAAGCGGTGGCGGTTCGGGCCGCTCACCCTGCGGATCGAAGCGGGAGCGAAGATCGCCCTGCTCGGAGCACCGGGATCGGGGAAGTCGACTCTTCTCGCGGTTCTGGCCGGTCGGGAGAACTATCGTGGGAGCATTAAGTGGGATGGCATCGAGGTCCGGGACACACACTTCGAGTTCCTGAATGAACAGATCGGCTACGTCGGGCAGGTGCCGTCCTGGCCGCAGTTCGACTCTGCGGAGTTGCTTGAATCAGTGAACAAGGCGGATCCGGAGGACCCGATCGGGGCGATTTTCCGTTATGGTGGGCTGAAGTCCTTCCGTTCCCGGCTCCAGGTCATGGAAGGCGACAAGATCTCCTTTGAGGAGGTGTCCCACGGGGAAAGCAAGGCCCTGGCCCTCGTTCGCTACAGGATGAGCGGGCACTCCCTCAAGTTGATCGATGATCCGGTCAGCGAGGTTGCCTCGACCAGTGGCGCCCGGAAGCTGTTGTCAGCATTCCTTGGGGCGCAGCAAGCGGATCAAACCGTGATCGTGGCCCTTGACCGTCCCGTGGCCCTCGACGGCTTTGACCGGGTGATCTTTCTCCAGAAGAAGGGGAAGGTTTCCTTCGACGGGACACCGGAGGAGTGGGCAATCCGGAAGAGTTCGAGCGCGGCGCCGCCGGGGAACACCGCATAGGAGTTCGTAGTTTGAAGGGCAAGACATCGTTAACAGGAGACAATTGAACGTGATGAGAGCATTTTTTTTGAGTGGGGCATTTGCAGTGCTGGGGCTGGTGATGGCCGGTTCCTGTGTTGCCGGGACGGAGGATCGCCCGGATCGTGATGGCGATTTCTGGAAAGACTTGGCCTCGGCGGATTGGGCCCGCCTCTACGAGAACAAGGAGGGGCCGATCGAGAGGGTGGATTTGATCGGCCGCATCGATCTGCAGTCCGGGTATATCGATTCGGATTTTGGGAGCGCAGATCGGTTGGAATTGAGGCGCTTTCGATTGGGAACGGAGGTGAGGTTTCTCGACGAGTGGCGGTTGAAAGTGGTGGCCAACCTTGTGGATGAGGAAGTGGTGTCCTACGGATCGATCAATACAGCCACCCTTCGCTACCGTCCGTCCAAGCACTTCAAGCTAACCCTGGGAAAGCAGGTGGCTCCGTTCGGGCAGGAGTGGTCGACGCCCTCCATTGACCTCGGGGTGATTGAGCGATCCCTCCTGACAGAGCAGGTCCGGCCGAGTCAGGCGGTTGGCCTCAATGTGGAGGGCGACTGGAACCAGTTCGATTATGAGGTGGGTGTGTTTTCGGGGAATGTCGACCGGGGTTTCGGAGACTTTGACGCAGGCCTCTTTTACGTTGCCTCGCTGGGGTACGATTTCACCGAGATCTTCGACTACTGGAAGGACTTTGATGTGCGCCTTTACTACATTTACAATGACGGGAACGCCTCGAACAATGCAGCGGAGCCCTATGAGCATGCCGTATCGGCCGCGCTCAAGCTCCGTAAGAATCAATTCCGGTTTGATGGTGAGATGATCTACGCCGAAGGGATGGAGGGGAGGGCTGATGTCTGGGGGGTGATCGCCACTCCCACGTGGGAGGTCATCGAGGACAAGCTGGAACTGGTCCTCCGCTATCACTATGCGAAGAGTGACGGTGCCGACGGATTGCGCCTCCGGAAGCGATATGAAACCCGGGTCCCGGACCTCCTCGACGGTGGCCGGGGAGAGGAGTATCACTCCTTCTATGTCGGTTTCAGATACAAGATTATCGAGGATCGTCTCCTGTTCATGGCCGGTGGGGAATGGGCCGAGATGCTGGACACGGAAGGTGACGGCGGTGATCTGGACAGCTTTTCCCTGCTCAGCGCCCTTCGCATTGATTTCTAAACGTAGCTTTGATCATCATGAACCAGTCGTTATCCCCAGTTCTCAGCATTTTTCTGTGGTCCTGCGCGGTCCTTTCCGCCGCACCGGTCCTGGTCAACGAATTCAATGCGGTGAGCAGCAGCCAGACCCTTGCGGGTGGCGGTGTTGACAATCGCTTCGGATTTGCGAGTGGAAACGGCGGCGACTGGGTGGAGTTGGTCGTGGTGGGGACCGGTGCCGGATCGACGGTTGATCTGCGTGGCTGGCGGGTGGAGTCCCAGGGATTGGCGGTCACGCCGTTTGTGGCGGAGGACGTGATCATTCTGAGCAGCAATGCCTACTGGGCAGCCGTTCCCGCGGGGACGATCCTGACCTTCATGCAGGACAGGACCGCGGAGGGCGGAATGGATACCGTTCTCAACGCGGAGAATCACCTTGCCACGGAAGGCTGGGCGCACAGCAACGTGTGGATCGGTGATCCGACCCTGATCACCTACGTTGATGCAACCACGAATGGTTACACACTCGATCCGGTGAACGGAGTGATCGGCTACAACGTCAGTGATGATGACACGCAGATCCGATTGCGTAACGGCGGTGGGACGATCGTGTTTGGTCCTGCCGGAGAAGGAGTGCGGCCATCCGTGGGGGAAATCAGCAATCAGGAGTTGTTCACCCTGCTGCAGGCGCCGAGTTCCCTGATCACGGCCACCTCGCATTATGGGGACAGCAGCGACGGAACGGACGCCATCGCCTACAGCAGCTTTGGAGCGCCCAATCGGTGGTCGGTGGCCGGGCAGGTCTTTGATCAATCGTTCTCGGGGTTTCGCCCCGGTGCGGCGCCTCCGGTGTTCTTGAGCAGTCAGGCGGATGTCGACCTGTTCTCCGGAGTGCCATTTTCCTATTCGATCCAGAGCCTTGATGCCGATGGCGATCCCCTGGTCCTGGCGATGCTCGAAGGGCCGGGCTTTCTGACCTTGGTGGACAATGGAAACGGCACCGGCCAACTCTCCGGAACGGCCGGGCCCGGCGAGGCCGGCACCTACTTGGTGCGGTTGCAGGTGGCCGACAACGGCGATGGTCTTCATCAGCAGGTGTTTCTTCTTACCGTGATTCCGCCCACGTCTCCTGTGATCGTGAACGAGTATAATGCGGTATCCTCGACCGAGGTGCTGGGGGAGGAATGGAGTTTCGACCAGCGTTTCGGACGGGTGCAGGGAAATGGTGACGATTGGATCGAATTGGTGGTGGTGGGGAACGGCGCGGCGGGATCGACGGTGGACATGAGGGGATGGCGCGTTAAAGTGACCGAGGACGGGGCGCCAGCCGGGACGATTGTCCTGACTACAGATCCCTTCTGGCAGGCCGTGCCGGCCGGGATGATTCTCACCTTCACCGAGTCGAATGCCTCCGGGGGGGGCTGGGACACGAGCTTGTTTGCGGAAAACCGGCTGGCGATCGAGGGATGGGCGTGGTCAAACGTCTATCTGGGGGATGCGACACTCATTGACCAGGGGATGAGCACCACCGAGTTGGGGATAACCGGAGAGAATACCCGCATCAGCATCCTCAACTCTCTGGCCGCCACAATGGCCGGTCCCTATGGGGAGGGGGTCTACAGTGGGGGTGCGGTGAGCAATGCGGAGGTGTTCCGCCTGGCCGCCAATCCGTCGCCGGGGAGTAATCCTTACACCCCGCAGTACAGCGACGCCAGCACGAGCACCTTCGGCTATCCCAACAGGCTGCCCGAAGACGACGGAACTGTTTCGGGATTCCCTGCCGGTACGGCGACCGGGTATCAATCGTTCGCGGCTTTCGCGACGGGTGCTTCAAGCCGCGCGCCCTACTTCACGAATCTTTGGGGTCCACCCGACACGAACAACACCCTGCCTGGTTCGGTCTGGGCCGGACCACCCCTCACGGCAGCGGATCCGGACCACGGCCTCAACAACTTGGTGTTCTCCCTCGTTTCGCCGCCGTCGGGGATGGTCCTCCTGAACAACGGCGCAGGCACGGCGAGTCTCTCCTGGACGCCCAACGCGGGTCAGATCGGGATCCACAAGATCGAGGTCAAGGTCTCTGATCCGGCCGGGGCGTTTCTGACCCGCTCCGTGACGGTGGCGGTGCTCCCCGCCACGTCTCCGGTTCTCGTGAACGAGTACAACGCGGTGAGCAGCAGTCGATACCTCAACGGAGGCACTGCAGCGCTTGATGTTGATGGAGGAATGGCGATGGACGCGTTCCACGGACGTGTTCCGGGCAATGGAGGGGATTGGATCGAGTTGGTGGTGGTGGGCAACGGCACGGCGGGTTCCACGGTTGACCTGCGGGGTTGGAGGATTGACGTTTCCGAGAATTTTGGTCCGGTGGAGACCATCGTCCTGAGCCAGCATCCGTATTTCAGCGCGGTGCAGGCCGGGACCATCCTGACCTTTGTGGAGAGTGACACGATTGCCGGAGGCCTCGATTCGGCGATCCAGCGGGTGAACCGCCTTGGCGATCTTGGCTATGCGTGGACCAACATCGTGATCGGCGACGGGGATTTTGTTGATCAAACGGCCAGCAACTTCGGGAGTTCGATTGCGGTGACCTCCGACGAGACCGAGATCGTGCTCCGGAATGCGGCGGGTGTGGTGATGAACGGTCCGGTGGGCGAACCCCGCATCACCCGAAACGTGAACGTGGACGAGATTTTTCATCTGGAGAAAGATCCCCTCCCCGGGGTCACGGCCAGCGCCGCGGATCCGGGTTTCCCGAACTATGCCGACAATTGGGAGAGCAGTTCGTTCGGTGCCCCGAATCAGTGGGAAGCGGATAACGGGGCGGGAGGGACGATCACCGTGGGGCAGAGCTTTGCGGTTTTCGTGAGTGGCATCGACACCAACAGCATTCCCACCTTCACGCAGTTGCCGACGATTCTCTACGGGCTTCCGGGGAAGGCCACATCGCAGGCGGTCACTGCGGTGGACTACAACGGGAACGGCTCGGTGACGCTCTCGGTGGGGAGCGCTCCCCCGTGGGTGTCCTTGATTGACAGCGGAAACGGGGCCGGTTTTGTGAACTGGACGCCGCCGGCAGGGGTGAGTGGTTTTCAGGAGATATCGATTGTTGCTTCGGACGGGGTGGACTCGGTGGTGCGGACCTTCAGCATTTTTGTGCATGGCACTCCGGCCAGCGTCATTCTGAACGAGTACAACGCGGTTTCCGCAAGCAGCTTTCTCAACGGAGGAACGGCAGCGCTGGACAGTTCCGGAGGCAGTGCCTCAGACGAACACTTCGGGCGTGTTGCGAAGAACGGCGGGGATTGGTTTGAATTGGTGGTGGTGGGTGATGATGGTCCCGGAGTGGTCGATCTGCGGGGTTGGAAGGTGGAGGTGAGCGCGGAGGCGGGTTTTCCCTTCGTTCCAAAGGTGGTGGTCGAGTTGTCCAACGACACCTACTGGGCGGCGGTGCCCAATGGGACGATCCTGACCTTCGTGGAGGACCGAACGGCTGGAGGGGGAATGGATACTTCGATCGGTGAGGTTGACCAGTTCGCATCGGAGGGATGGGGCTGGTCCAATGTCTGGATTGGAGACCCGCAGTATATCACCTACACCAGTCCGGAGGTCAACGGCTACGCCGTCGAGCCGGGAACCGGGGTGGTTTCCAACTTCGACATCACCAGTGTGGGAACCCAGTTCGTGATCAGGGATTCCGCTGGAAACGTGGTCTATGGACCGGTGGGGGAGGGGATCGGGCTCCTGAACGGGGTGACCACGGAAAGCGTCTGGGAGTTGGTTGGCGATCCACGTTCCACGGTGACTCCCCATGATGTGGGGGATCCCGGGGTGCCGATCCCAGGTGCGGAGCCGAGTTTGACGGGAAGCACCTTCGGGCATCCCAACCAATGGGGAGGCGGACTCGAGGTGCAGGATTTCTCGGTGTTCAAGCCGGACGCGATCTATGACGCCTATGTGGGTGCGGCGGGATTGTCCGGTGGAAGCGCCCTGTTCGATTTCGATGCGGATGGTGACGGGTTCACCAATGGACAGGAGTTTGCCCATGGCACCAATCCGAATGGGGGAGGAAGCACTCCGGTGTTTCGTGGGTCGGTTGGATCGTCCTTGGGAATGACCTTCGTCCGTCGGGCTGGCGGAGTGACGATTGATGGGATCTACTACGTTGACGGGATCGAAATGACGGTTGAATACTCGACGACCTTGGTGGGATGGGCCGTGACGTCCCTGCAGGCGTCGCCGCCTGTGGGTCTGCCGGCTCTTCCCGCGGGCTATGAGTATGTTTCCTTTCTGCTGCCGCAAGCGGTCTTCGACGGGTCTGCCGAGGGATTCCTGCGCGTTCGGGTCAACGGGCCATAGTCGGCCGGCGCTTCGTTCGTGTTAGGGCACGATTCTTGGTGACAGGTCCGGGTGCAATGCGAATGCTTCGGTTGGCGCTTAATGGGGCTGGAGCTACGATGAATGTTGAAATTTCACATCTGTTTGTGTCGCCGGGGCATGACTTCAAGGGGCGGCACGGGAAGGGATCTCTGGACCACGGGGTGGTGAGTGCGGAGGAGATCGAGTGTGTGGCGGGGTCGGGGGTGCGGGGGGATCGGTATTTTGATTACAAGGAGGACTTCAAGGGGCAGATCACGTTTTTCAGCGTTGAGGTTTATGAGGCGGTGAAGGCGCAGTTTGAGTTGCCGGAGTTGAAGCCGAGTGCCTTTCGGCGGAATGTGGTGGTGCGGGGGGTGGCATTGAACGAGTTGGTCGGGAAGCGGTTTGCGATCGGCGGGGTGGTGTTCGAGGGATCGGAGGAAGCGCATCCGTGTTATTGGATGGATGAGGCGTGTGCGGAGGGAGTGGAGGAATTTTTAAAGGGGAAGGGTGGGTTGAGGGCGCGGGTTTTGGTTGGTGGGGTGTTGGGGAAAGGGGTGGGGGAGTTGGTGGTGGGAAGTGAGGAGTGAGGAGTGGGAAGTGAGGAGTGGGAAGTGAGGAGTGAGGAGTGGGGAGTGGGGAGTGGGGAGTTGGGAGTTGGCTGGCGCAGGGCGCAGTCCCGCATGGGCAGGACTACGTCGGGACAGGTGGGAAACCGCCGAGAGGGTAGGAGGCTTGCGACCGGGACGGTCACGCCACTGATGGTTGAATGCGCACGGCGGTGGCTTTGTAGGAGGGTTGGCGGGAGTGGGGATCGGCGATGGGGGCGGTGAGGTGGTTGGTGAGGGGGCTGTGCATGGGGAGGAAGACTTGGCCGGGTTGGACGGTGGCGGTGAAGGAGGCGAGGGCGGTGATGGTGGCGCGGGGGGAGGTGATGTTGACGGAGGCACCGTCGGTGAGGTGGAGGGTGGCGGCGTCGTGGGGATGGATTTCGAGGAGGAGTTCCTGGGGGTGGAGGCGGCGGAGGATGGCAGACTGGCGGGTGCGGGTTTCGGTATGCCACTGTGCGGAGCTGCCGCGGCCGGTGAGGAGGAGGAAGGGGAAGGCGGCGCTGGTCGTTTCGGGGAGGGGAGTGGGGGGATCGTAGAGAAATTTGGCGCGGCCGTTCTCGTGGTGGAACTGGCCGTCCTCGAAGAGGCGGCGTTCGGGGGAGTGGGGGAAGGAGCCGGAGGGGAGGGGCCATTGGATGCCGCCGAGGGAGTCGAGCATGGCGTAGTCCTCGATGCCGGAGATGTCGCAGGGTTGGCCTTTGCTGAGTTGTTTGAGAAGATCGAAGACGGGGGAGGACCACTTTGAGAACATCGGGCCGCAGCCCCAGCGATCGGCGAGGAGTTGGATGATGCGGAAATCGGAGAGGGCGATGCCGGGGGCGGGGCGGACTTGTTTGATGGTGCCGATGCGGCGTTCGGAGTTGATGAACGTGCCGGATTTTTCGCCCCAGGAGGCGGCGGGGAGGAGGAGGTCGGCGCAGCGGGCCGTCTCGGTGGTGTGGTACATGTCCTGGACCACGAGGAAGTCGAGTTTCTGGCAGAGCTCGTGGAAGCGCTTTTGGTGGATCCATGAATGGGCGGGATTGGTGGCGATGATCCAGAGACCCTTGATGGTGCCCTGTTCAATGCCGTCGATGATCTGGTCGTAGGCGAGGCTGGGTTGGGTGGGGATGCGCTGCTCGGGTATGTTGAGGATGCGGGCGATCTTTTCGCGGTGCTCGGGATTGGTGAAGTCGTGGCCTCCGAGGAGGTTGGTGGTGTTGGAGAAGAGGCGGGAGCCCATCGCGTTGCATTGGCCGGTGATGGAGTTGGCGCCGGTGCCTGGTTTGCCGATGTTGCCGGTGAGGAGGGCGAGATTGATGATGGCCTGGGCGGTGCGGACGCCTTCGTGGCTTTGGTTGATGCCCATGGTCCACCAGAGGGAGGTGCGCTTGCCGGGTTGGGAGATGAGGTGGGCGAGAGATTTGATTTCCTCGACGGAGAGGCCGGTCTTGGCGGTGACTTTCTCCGGGGCGTAGTCCTGCACGAAACAGGCGAAGTTTTCGTAGCCTTCGGTGTGGGACTGGAGGAAGTGTTGATCGGTGCGGCCGTCGCGGATGATGCAGTAGGCGAGGGCGTAGAAGAGGGCGAGGTCGCCTTTGGGTTTCAGGGCGACGTGGCGGGTGGCGGCTTGCGCGGTTTCGGTGCGCCGGGGATCGATGACGACGATCTCCGGGTGGCGTTTGTTGCGGAGGATGCGCTGGTAGAGGATGGGGTGGGCGATGCAGAGTTTGGATTCGATTCGCTGCATGTCGGCGATGATGCGGGGGCAGATGCCCTGGCAGGTGCTGTAGCCCATGGCGAGGACGCGGGCCTTGCCGGCGCTGTCGGCCCACGCGACTTTGGTGCCATCGTGGTTGGTCCAAGTGGATTGGAGGGCATAGAGCGAGCCGTCGGGGATTTCCTTTGCGGCAGGTGGGGTGGGGTGGGCGGGTTCGTCGGCGAGGGCGAGGGGACTGAGGAGGGCGAGGGTGAGGAGGGCGGGGAGTTTCATGGGTTGGGGGTGGTTGGATTGGAGGTGGAGACCCGGGCGCCGCGGAAGCCGAGGTTTGGGAGGCAATAGTTGCCGCGGAGAGAGGAGCGCATGGCGAAGCGCATGAAGTCGGCGTATTCGGTGGCGGAGTTGGTGTTGAGTCCGGCGCCGCCGCAGAAGAGTCCGGCATTGGGGGAGCCATCGGCGCGAGATTCGCCGGTGGCGAGGGCGGAGTTGAAGTCGCTGGTCCATTCCCAGATCAGGCCGTGCAGTCCCTGAATGCCATGAATGTTGGCCTGCCCGGTGGTGACGGAAGGGAGGACCTCGGGGGAGGGTTGGGAATACCACTCGAGGATGGTTTTCTTGAAGGACGGATCGCTGCTGGCGTCGGCTTTGGTGGCGCTGGCCCGGGCGGCGAACTCCCATTCGTCGGTGGTGGGGAGTCGTTTCCCTTGGGTGCGGAGGAAGGCGCGGGCTGCGAACCAGGAGACATTCGTGACGGGGGACTCCGGGGGAGCGGCGGGGCCGGGATCGAGTTCGCCCTGCCAGTGGCGAAGGTAGGCGTCATCGGCGAAGAGGCTGTTGATGCGGGAGCGCTGCCAATCGGGATTGGTTTTGAGGAAGGCCAGGAACTCGGCGTTGGTGACCTGGCGACGGTCCAGGAGGAAGGAGGCGACGGTGCGGGGTTGTGGATTTCGTTCGAGGGGGCGGATGTAGGAGCCGCCTTCGATGCGGGCCATGTCCGCCCCGGCCAACCCCGCCAGACCCGCGGAAAAGGCGAAGATCAGGAGGATGTTGGCTGGTGGGGACGGGGGCATGTTAGTTGGCTGCGTCGCGGACGCTTTTGACGTCGGCGGGAGTGATTTCGTGGCCGTCGTTGTCCCATTGGCTGTAGACGTAGGTGAGGACGTTGGCGATGTCCTCATCGTTCATCATCAGCTTGGGCATGACGCTGTTGTATTTCGCGCCGTTGACCCCGACCTCGCCGGTCAGTCCATTGATGACGGTGGAGATGGCGCGGCTTTTGTCCCTGTTGAGGTAGTCCGATTTGGCAAGGGGCGGGAAGGCGGCGGGGATGCCCTGGCCTTCGGCCTGGTGGCAGGCGATGCAGTTGGTGGTGTAGACGTTCTTGCCGCGCTCGATGCGTTCCTCCTTGTTCGTTGCCGCAGCGAGTGGTTTTCCGGCGTCGGGCATGGTTTGCGGGCTGGAGCCTTCGGGGAGGTAGATGCGGTCGTCCATTTTTCCGGAGTAGATGATCCGGTTTTCCTCACCGCTGACCTTGAGCATGCCGATGGCGCCCTTGTTGAAGGCGCGGGTGAGGGAGTGGTCGACCATGATGAAGGTGCCGGGGACTTCGACCTTGAACTCGCAGACGACTGCGCCGCCGGACGGAACCATGGTGGTCTGGACGTTGGTGTTGACGTTGTCGCCGCCCTCGATGTGAATCTTGTCGAAGATTTCGCCGATGAGATGGAAGGAAGAGGTGATGTTCGGACCACCGACGCCGAAGTAGAGGCGGACAGTTTCGCCGACCTCGGCCTGGAGGGCGTTGTCGCCGGTGAGGGTGCCGACTGCTCCGTTGAAGAGGACGTAGTCGGGACGTTCATCGATGGCTTTTTCCATGTCGAAGGGTTGGAGGCCCTGTTGGCCGTATTTGCCTTTCGTGTAGAAATCGCCCTGCATGACGTAGTATTCGCGATCGACGGGGGGGAGGCCGCCTTCGGGTTCGACGAGGATCAGGCCATACATGCCGTTGGCGACGTGCATGCCGACGGGTGCGGTGGCGCAGTGATAGACGAAGAGTCCGGGGTTGAGGGTTTGGAAAGAGAAGACGGATTCGTGTCCGGGGGCGGTGAAGGAGGAGGTGGCGCCGCCTCCGGGACCGGTCACGGCGTGGAGGTCGATGTTGTGCGGCATCTTGCTGGTGGGGTGGTTGGCGAGGTGGAACTCGACGTAGTCACCCTGGCGGACGCGGATCATTTTTCCGGGGACGCAGCCACCGAAGGTCCAGAAAGTGTAGTCGACTCCGTCGGCCAGGCGCATGACTTGTTCGATG
>JAQCFL010000063.1 GCA_027619375.1 Verrucomicrobiota bacterium
GGGGGGGGGTGGGGGTGGTGGGCGTGGGGGGGGGGCGGGCACCGAATGTGGTGGTGATCTTCATGGACGACATGGGGTATGCGGACATCGGGGCCTTCGGGGCGGAGGGCTACGAGACGCCGAATTTGGACCGGATGGCGGCGGAGGGGCGGGGGTTTACGGATTTCTATGTGACGCAGGCGGTCTGCTCGGCGAGCCGGGCTGGGCTGATGACGGGGTGTTACAATGTCAGGGTGGGGATCCTTGGGGCGCTGGGGCCGGAGGCGAAGTACGGGCTGAACGCGTCGGAGATGACGATGGCGGAGGTGTTCAAGCAGAAGGGGTATGCGACGGCGTGTTACGGGAAGTGGCACCTGGGGCATCACGAGAAGTTTTTGCCGAAGCAGCACGGGTTCGACGACTACTTCGGGCTGCCGTACTCGAACGACATGTGGCCTTACCACCCGGGGGTGCGGCACCTTCCGGAGGAGGAGCGCTTGAAGCGCTGGCCGCACCTGCCGCTGATTGATGGAAACGAGGTGGTGAACCCCAAGGTGGCACCGGCGGATCAGGAACAGCTGACGACGCAGTATACGGAGCGGGCGGTTTCGTTCATTGAGAGGAACAAGGAGAAGCCGTTCTTCCTGTATGTGCCGCACTCGATGGTTCACGTGCCGCTCTATGTGTCGGAGAAGTTCAAGGGGAAGAGCGGGAAGGGGTTGTTCGGCGATGTGATGATGGAGGTGGACTGGTCGGTGGGGGAGATCCTCGGGGCGGTGAGGAAGCATGGGCTGGAGAAGGATACGATGGTGGCGTTCACATCGGACAACGGGCCTTGGCTCAGCTACGGAGACCATGCTGGATCGGCGGGGCCGTTGCGTGAGGGGAAGGGGACCATGTTTGAAGGCGGGTGCCGGGAGCCGACGGTGATGTGGTGGCCGGGGAAGATCCCAGCGGGGACGAAGACGGCGGTGCCGGCGATGACGATCGATCTGCTGCCGACCTTCGCGGGATTGATCGGGGCGGAGCTGCCGGATCATGCGATCGACGGAAAGGACATCTGGCCGATTGTGGCGGGTGCGGAGGGGGCGGAGAGTCCGCAGGAGGCTTACTATTTTTACTACGGGAGCGAGTTGCAGGCGATGCGGATGGGGAAATGGAAGCTGCATTTCCCGCACGCTTACCGGACGATGGCGGGGAAGCCGGGGGGGACGGGAGGGATTCCCACGGATTACTCGGCGGCGAGGATCGGGTTGGCGTTGTTCGATTTGGAGGGGGATGTGGGGGAGACGAGGGATGTGAAGGAGGCGCACCCGGAGGTGGTGGCGCGGATGCAGGCGTTGGCGGCGGGGATTCGCGGGGAGTTGGGGGATTCTTTGACGAAGGTGAAGGGGAGGGGGCTCCGGGTGGCTGGGCAGTTGTGAGGGGGATCCGGCCATCGGGCGAAAGGATGCGATAGGCGGAAGGGGGGCGATGGTGGAGGAGAGGGGTGGAACCGCCGACGCCTCGCAGAGGCGCCGCTACGCGGAGGAGGGGAGGCTTGCGACCGGGACGGTCACGCCACGGGGTGGGGAGACGGCTGGGCGGTTGGAAACCGCCGCCACGGGGGAGGCGGTGCGCGAGGATGGGAGGGGCCTTGGAGGGGAGAGGGGTGGAGCCGCCGACGCCTCGCAGAGGCGCCGCTACGCGGGTTGGAGCGCCCCGTGCGCTTGCCGGATAAGGCAGGTCGCCAAGCCCGGGCTCGAACGAACGCCGTTCAGCTGGGGGTTCCCGCCGCGCCTACCAGGAAAACTTGTGGACCATGGTGTGGGAGTAGGTCTGGCCGGGGGCGAGGATGCAGGAGGGGAACGTGGGCTGGTTGGGGGAGTCGGGATAGACCTGGGTTTCGAGGCAGCAGGCGGAGCGGAAGGGGTATTTGTCGCCGCCCTTGCCGACGGCCTTGCCGTCGAGGAAGTTGCCTCCGTAGAACTGGATGCCGGGTTGGTCGGTGAGGATCTCCATGCTGCGGCCGGATTTTGGATCGTGGAGGGTGGCGGCGTGGCGCAGGCCGTCCTTTTTGGTGAGGACCCAGCAATGGTCGTAGCCGCCGCCGAGTTTGAGGGCCTCGTTTTCGACCTCGACGCGGTCGCCGATGGCGGTGGGTTTGGTGAAGTCGAAGGGGGTGTCGGCGACGGGGGCGATTTCGCCGGTGGGGATGAGTCCGGCGTCGGTGGGGAGGTAGTGGTCGGCGTCGAGGGTGAGGAGGTGGTCGTTGATGGAGGACATCTGGTCGTTACTGAGGTTCCAGTAGGAGTGGTGGACGATGTTGAGGGGGGTGGACTTGCCGGTGACGGTGGCCTTGGCGGACCAGATGAGTTCGTTGTCGTCGTTGAGGGTGTAGGTGACCACGGCGGTGAGTTCGCCGGGGTAGCCTTCCTCGCCGTCCTTGGAGACGTAGGTAAGTTCGACGCCGTTGGCGCCGTCCTTGGAGATCTTTTTGCCGGACCAGAGGACCTTGTCGAAGCCCTTGATGCCGCCGTGCAGGGCGCAGGGGATGTCGCCGGGGGAGTTGTTGGTGGCGAGGGTGTATTCTTCGCCGTCGAGGGAGAACTTGCCGTGGGCGATGCGGTTGCCGTAGCGGCCGACGGTGGAGCCGAAGTAGGAGGTGTTGGTGAGCCAGCCGGCGAGGGTGTCGTAGCCGTGGGTGACATCGGCGACCTTGCCGTCCTTGTCGGGGACTTCGAGGCCGACGAGGATGGCACCGTATTCGGTGACCTTGGCGGTCATGCCATTCTTGTTGGTGAGGGTGTAGAGGGCGACCTCGCGTCCGTCGGGGAGTTTGCCGTAGCTTTCCTCGGAAATGGAGCTGGTGGCGGAGGTGGCGGGCTTCTCTTTCGAGCAGGCACCGAGGGCGAGGAGGGGGAGGAGGAGGAAGATCGGTTTCATGATTTGAGAGGTTGAGGTGTTTGGCCAGCGAAGGGCGACAGGTTCCGGGATTTGGGGTGGACCTGTCAAGGTCCCAGACCCGTCGCGGCGGGGGGGCGGGTCTGGAAGGAGGAAGGGGTTGGCGCTCCCGACAGGAATCGAACCTGTAACCTACGGATTAGAAGGCATTTACATGTAATTTATAAATTGCTCTATGTTAGTGCTTTAAAAGATACCTTTTCGTTAAAGGACTGGCAGTTGCGTAAAGAATTGCGTATAGATTTTCCATGCCACGACGACGTCAGGACGAGACCTTCACTCTCAAGGCGTTCACCAATGCGTCAGGCAGCAAGTCTTGGAGGGTCGCGGGAACGTGGCCCCCCGGCAATCCTGTTAGACGGAACTTCAAGCGTAAATCGGACGCCATTGAGGCTTTGGGTGCGCTCGAAGCTGAAGCTGCGGGCGGAGGGGGAGGGGGTGCGCCACACCTTCGCCGGACCTCTCTCACCTCCGATCAAATTTCCGACGCGGAGGCAGCCATCCAGTCCATCGGGATACGGCGATTGTCACAGGTGGTGGGTCAGTTTCTGGGCCTTGAGGCGCGGGCCCATGCGAAGGGATTGACTTTGGACGCAGCGATGGCGTTCGCCGAGTCCCGCTACCGGTCCGAGGTGAAGGATATCTCGATATTAAATGCGAGGGATGAGTTTCTCAGAACGAGAGAAAACCTGGCACCCAGAACCGTCCAGTCCTACGAGTCCTCTACGAAAAAATTGCTGATCCCGGATCCGAATCGGATGCTTCATACGATGGAGGTTTCCGACATCGAGGGGTTGTTGGTACGGCATGCCAACCTGAACACCCGGAAGAGTCATCGTCGGGCTTTCTCGGCATTCTTCAACTGGGCCGTGCGCCACCACTACTGCCTTGAGAATCCCTGTGATCGCCTGGATACCATCATCGCCGACCAGTCCCCGATCTCGATCCTGTCAATCAAGGAGGTGAACCGCCTCCTCCAGGCTGCCGTTGAATACAAGGACGGGGTCATGGTCCCGGCCATCGCGATCGCCTTGTTTGGGGGACTGCGCCCCAGCGAAATCGCGGACCTGAAGGAGGGGGACATGAAATCCACTCTGATCAAGGTCTCCGGGGGCAAGATGCGCCGGAAGACCAATAGGAACGTGCCGGTGCCCCCGAACCTGGTCGAGTGGTTGGAGACCTACCCCTTCCCCGGGTATCCCGAGGCCTTCGACTACCGGCTCAAGGTGCTGAGGACCGCGACGAAGGCCGAGAACTGGGTCCAGGACATTCTGCGCCATACCTCCATTAGCTTCCAAGCCATGCGGGATCAGAACGAGGCGCTGACCGCCTTCAACAACGGCACCTCCAAGGCGATGATGGACCGCCACTACCGGGAGGTGATCGACGATCCGAAAGTCGTCGAGGCCTACTGGGCGATCACCCCGCAGTCGCTGGCCAAGACGAAGGTCAAAGTCACGCTGCCCGGCGCGCAAGACACCGAGTGGCCGACCAAGGCCCGGCTCCGGAAGCTGGTTTGGAAGAAGCCGATGGTTCACGCGGCCAAGGAGATCGGCGTGAGCGACGTCGCCCTCAAGAAGCACTGTGTGAAGCAGGGCATCGACCTGCCGCCGCGGGGACACTGGCTCCGGCAGAGGCGTTGAGGGCGAAGGTCGTCGGTTCAATTCCGACCAGCAGCGCCAGCCTTTCCTCCGTAGAAATCCTGTTATATGGGGCTATTTTCCTCCGGCCTTCTAGGCGGGATTCCGCAGTTGTTCGTCGAATTCCTCCGAAATCCGGAACAACGGTGCATTTTGGGCACCCGATTTGGCAACTGTTTTGGGCGCAATAACTATCATCGCCGAGCACTCAGAACAAAGGAGGGTGGGGGGGGAGTTTCTGTCTCCCGCTGATTTCCAGATGCAAGATCGGGCATTTTCGGCGATGATCACGCCGTGCCAGCTGCCCGCCCCAAATCCAAACTTCCCGACGGCCCGGAGTTCATCGTTTCCCGGGAGGCCTTTGACCGCTATTTCGAGCGTCCCATTCCAACCAGCACCTTTCATGACCTCGTCAGCAAGGGCAAGGTGGTGCCTTGGTCGGAGATGCGAGGGCGCTATTACCTGAATGCCTCCCTCAAGCGCATGGGGCTGCCGGCCGTCCGCGAACTGCCAACGAAGCCTGGGGCGCTATCGCTTGCAGATGTTTTCAGGTATGCGTTCACCCTGATCGATCCGTTGCTCTTTTCGGAACCCCCGGCGATGCTGACCGCGGAGGTGATTGATGCTTCCACGGTCGATCATGCCAAGCGTATTGCCATTGAGCACCGCGAGATTTTCGAGGCCCTATCCTCCACCGAGGAGAAGCAGGCCTACTTTGCCGGTGTACTCGATGCCCAAGTGGTGATCGAGAATAGGGGGCTTCCTGAAAGCCGGTGATCTTGCCGTCGAGGCAGGTGTCAGGCTCTTGACGCAGCGGATGGAGGGTGAGCTCTGGGCTTGTTTCCCGTAGGGGTAGTGCGACAGGCCTTCCAGCGCCGCAATTCGGCCGTGTTGCGCGTTATATGAGAATGCTCAGGAGCACAGCTGTGCCCGGAGCCGACGTTGGTCAAAGGTTTTGCCTTTGACCATTTTCATGACGTCGCAGTCAACCAAACCAACCCGATAAACGTGCCACGTGAAACACACTACGTGCCCGCGATCGATCGGTTTCTGGTCAAGGTCCTCTACCACGAAGCGCGGCATCGGAAGATCCCGATAACCAAGCTTCTGGCCCTCCTGCTGCGCGATGCCTTGCGCGGGAGAGAGGGATGGCGCCTGGCCGAAGCGGAGATCGCGGACACCAACAAATACAAGGCGGCCCGCGAGGCTGCCTGAGAATTCAACCGTAACCCAACCAAATTCCCCTACGCGCCCTCGCGGCGGCCCCGGCTTCCCCTCCATCACGGAGGGGAGGCCGGGGCCGTTTGTGCGTACGGGGATCAACCACCAACAAATAACTCAACCACCAACCCCACCAAAATCATGGCCATCAAATTGATCGCAAATTACAGCAAGCGCCTGGGCCTCCCGGGCTTCTCCTCCCACCAGTTTTCCGTCTCCGTGGAGACCGAGCTGGTGGCGACCGACGACATCGCCACCGAATCCCGGCGGCTCTATGAAATGCTCCAGTCCAACGTGGACGAGCAGATTGAACAGACCGGTTTTGTTCCTCCCCACGATTACGGGATGAGCGAGCCCGTCACCAACGGGGGCCGCAACGGTTCGGCCCCCCACAGCAATGCCCCGCTCAACGGCGGACGCTGGAGGTGCAGCGAGAAGCAGTACGAGCTCATCCAGAAGCTCATCGCGGAGCGTAACCTTGATCTCGACGAACTGGAACGGACCGCGATCGATCTCTTCGGTCACGGCCTGTCCCAGATGGACAAGGCGGAAGCCTCCGGGCTCCTGGACTCCTTGATGGCCAATCGCCGCCTTGGAGAGCGCCGACGCCATACAACTCCCGGAAACCGTCCCTACGTGGGCGACGGCAGAAGAGGCCAGTAGGGCCTTATCCGACTCAAGCATCAATTCTCCAATCCCAGGCCCTGCCCCCGCAGAGGGCGGCTCCTTCACCGGAGCCGCCCTTCCTGTTTTCCACTCAACCCCAAACAACCAAACAACAACCAACCCAACATCATGACCAACCCATCCAATCAGCTCCTCGACGCCGTATGCCGCCGGGGAGTGCTCGTCGCAACCTCCGTCCGTTACTGGCGCGGTTGCAAACGCCTCAACCCCGAGGACCTCGGACTCGACCCGGCCAATGTGTCGGACCGTCTCATCCAGCTCGGCCACAAGCGCCTGATCCCCCGGGAAGCGCTCTCGGCCTTCGCCCTGATCGAATCCCGGACCCATGCCACGGTCGAAGGCTCCAGCTTCCCGTTCCTGGGCGGCATCGGACACTTCGTCCCCAACCCGCGCCTGGCCGATCTCACCGACCGGCTCGACAAACTCCGTGACGAGTTCCGGGACGCCACCCTCGACTTCGTGGCGGGCTACGCCACCCTGCGCGACCAGGCCCTGGAGGAATGGCGGGAAGCCGCCCGGCACCTCAACGGCAGCGCCGAACGCCTGCTGGCCACCATCGAGCAATCCTTCCCGCCCGCCGGGGAAATCGCCAAGCGCTTCGCCTTCGAAACGCGCCTCTTCCAGATCGCCGCGCCCGACAACATCCGCCTGGAAGTCACGGAAGGGATCGAGCAGCTCAAGGTGTCGGAGGACCGCCGCCGGATCGCGGAGGACGCCTCGCGCCGCCTGCAGAGCGATTTGGACGGATTCATCCGCGAAAGCGTCGCCTCCCTCCGGGATCAAACCGCCCGGCTGGCCACCGACGTTCTCGCCACCATCGACGGCAGCGAGAACGGGGTCCACCAGCGCACCCTCAACCGCCTCACGACCTTCATCGAGAGCTTCCGCTCCCTGAACTTCGCGGGCGACCAGCAGCTGGAGACCACCCTGGAGCGGTTCCGCAACGAACTGCTCACCCGGAGTGCGGAGGACTACCGCAACGACGGTCAGGCCCTTGCCAGTCTCACCGATGGCCTCGCCCGCCTGCGCGAAAGTGCCGTCAAGCTCGCCGGGGCCGACGCCCGCGACGTCCTCTCCCGCTTCGGGCAGATGGGCGGACGCAAGCTCGCCGCCGTCAGTTGAACAGGTCACCCGACAGCCCGGCGGGAGCCAGTTTCCCTCCGGGCATTCGGCCCCTTTCCCCACCACCTCACCCCAGCGACACCCCCACCTGACCCCCGACGATTTCCTCCTCACCCGGCTGAATAAACAAACCACTCCTCCTCCTACCAAAACTACCACTACCAACCTCGCTCATTCCACTACCTCTCCTGCCAATCACCACCTCACAGACAACCCAATCGCGCGAAGGGCGGCTCCCCACCAGGAGTCGCCCTTCGTGCATCCACCCCTCTCCCCCAACAACGAACAACCAATAACAAACAACCAATGTCACACTTCACCACCATTCAGACCCAGATCCGGGACCTGGAGGCCTTGTCCGACGCCTGCGTCGAGATGAACCTCCGACTCCTCCCCAATGCCAACTGTCGCGGCTACGCGGGCACGGTCCGCAAGGCCCCGCACATCATCCAGCTCAAGGGTCCCTACGACATCGCCGTCGAACCGGCCCCCGAGAACGACGGCAGCTACGGCCTGACCACCGACTGGTGGGACGGCCACGTGGCCAAGGAAGTCGGCATCGGCTACGGCCGCCTGCTGCAATCCTACGGCGTCCACAAGACCCTCCGCGAAGCCCGCAGCTGCGGACTGCGCCACACCCGGCGGGTGGAAGCCGATGGCTCCATCCTCCTCACCCTGGAAGGAGGTGCGCTGTGAGCCGCCGCATCCACGTCCGCGTTTCCCCAAATGGGGAAATCACCGTCGAGGCCGACGGCTTTCAGGGCCAGGGCTGCGAAGCCGCCACCAAGGCCATCGAGGAAGCCCTCGGCAAGCCCCGGGAGCGCACCCGCAAGCCCGATTACTGGCGACGGTCCAACCGCTCCCGGAACCAGCAACAGCTCGGAGAGGAATGAACACCACCTCATGAAGACCACCCTCCGCTTCACCCCCGGCGGTCACATCGACTGCCTCTACACCGAAGCGATCGATCTCCGTGTGCTCGGGCGACTCCACGTCGTCCGGGCCACGGACATCCGCTTCAACGACCGCACCCAGCAGTGGGACGTGCATGAGTTCGGCACCGCTGCCGTGCTCTTCTCCCACGCTTCCCGCACCGAGTGCCTGCACTGGGAACACCAAAACCTCCAGCCGCAGGCAACCCCAACCCAATAACCAATAACCATTCACCAACAACCAACCCCAACAACCCCAACAACGAACGCCATGAACCTCACCACCTACCTCCGCGCCGGCTACCCCGGCCTCATCCTCCTCACCGCTGAAGAAGCGCGGGCCGAAGCCAAACTGGCCGCCGCCTGCCGCGATCTTGATCGCCACCTCCACGCCTGGTCGTCCACCGACGGCCTGGTCGATACCGGCACGGGCCAGAGCACCGCCTGTCCCGATCCGCTCGACGCCCTCACGCTCGTGGAAAGCCTCTTCCGTCAGGAGGAGCCCCGCCACGTCGTCATGCTGCGCGATCTGCAACTGCACCTCGACCAGAGCGACCCGCTCCTCGTGCGTCGTTTGAAAGACCTCCTGCGCCTCGCCAAGAGCGCCGGACACGCCCTGGTCCTCACCGGGTGCCGCGTCAAGCTGCCCCCGGAGCTGGAGCACGAGATGACCGTCATCGAACTTGAGCTCCCAGACACCATCCAGCTGGGTGCGGTTCTCAACGGCATCTTGGACTCGGCAAAGCTCCCGCCCCTCGAGCCCGCGGTCTGTGAAAGCGTCCTGCACGCCGCCCTGGGCCTCACCACCGTGGAGGCCGAAAACGCCTTCGCCCTCTCGCTCGTCGAGAGTGCCCGCATCGACCCCGTGCTTGTCGCCCGGGAGAAAGCCCGCACCCTCAAACGCGGGGGCCTGGTGGAGGTGATCGAGGCGGGCACCGGACTCGCCGACATCGGGGGACTCGACCACCTGAAGGACTGGCTCACCGGCCGCGCCAGCGCCTTCAGCGCCGCAGCAAAATCCTACGGTCTGCCCGCCCCGAAGGGCCTGCTCATCGTCGGCATCCCCGGCACCGGCAAAAGCCTGACCGCCAAAGCCACCGCCGGGGCCTTCGGGCTCCCCCTGCTGCGTCTCGACATGGGACGCGTCTTCGGCGGCATCGTCGGACAGTCGGAAGCGAACCTGCGTTCCGTCATCCAGACCGCCGAGGCCATCGCCCCCTGCGTGCTGTGGATCGATGAAATCGAAAAAGGCTTCTCCGGCAGCAAGTCGAGCGGCTCCAGCGACGGCGGCACCTCCTCCCGCGTCTTCGGCTCCTTCCTGAGCTGGATGCAGGAGAAGGACAAACCCGTCTTTGTCGTGGCCACCGCCAACGACGTTTCGCAACTCCCACCCGAGTTCCTGCGCAAGGGCCGCTTTGATGAACTCTTCTTCGTCGACCTGCCCGACTCCCGAGAGCGGGCTGCGATCTGGGACATCGTCATCGCCCGCCTTGGCCGCAAGCCCGCCGAGTACGACACCGTCGTCCTGGCCCGGGCCTGTGAGCGGTTCACCGGGGCGGAAATCGAGGCTGTCTTCATCGATGCCCTGCACGAGGCCTTCGCCGAGAACCGGGAACCGGTGGCAGGCGACATCCTCAACGCCATGCTCAACACCGTGCCACTGGCCCAACTCATGGACGGCCAGATCGCGTCCCTGCGCCACTGGGCCAAGGGCCGCGCCCGTGAGGCTGGTCACACCAATGCCTCCCCCCGACGCACTGGTCGTCGAGTCCAGCCTGAAGCCAACTGAGCGGATTTCGCAACGAACACCACCTTCGGCATGGCTCCGCAGCGGCAAGCCCGGTCGCCCGACACGCCCAAGCGCGGCCGGGGCAACACCAGGGACCGTCATGGAGGAGCGTGGAGTGATCCGCGCCACCTCCGTGGCGGTCCTTTCCCTTTTCCCGGGAGCGGCCCCCAGGGCCAATCCGGAACCGACAACAAACAACCAAACCAACCAAACCAACCAACCATGAAAGCCACCATCAAAGACAACACCCTCCATATCGAGATCCCCCTGCACGCCCCGCGTCCGTCCAGCTCCGGCAAGACGCTCACGGTCGCCAGCAGCAGCGGCAACAAGCCCACCGAGGCCACCGTCAACGGCCAGCCCGTCATCGTCGGCGTCAACGCCTACATCAAACCCTGACCCACCAACCAATCACCTCAGAAACCAACAACCAACCAACCGAACATCATGATCAAGATTCCAACCGATTCCTTCAAGCAGGCCGGCAAGCTCCTCAGGCGCCTGCCGTTCCACCGCGCCAAGCTCCCCGTGTTCACGCACGTGGCCTTGTTCGCGGATGCAGCCTCCCAGACGGTCACCCTCGTCGTCGCCACCCTCGACATGCGCCTCGAAACCAGCATCCCGCCGGCTGAGCCGCTCTCCCAAACGGTGTCCTTCCTCATTCCCCCCGAGGCCCTGCGCAGCGCCCTCAAGGCCGACAGGGGCAGCGTTCTTGTTCTCGCCTACAAGTGCAACCGAAAGGGACGCAGCATCCGCCTCAAGGCCCCCTGCGGCGGCATCCCCATCGAGACCCAACACGACACGCTGGACCTCGCCGACTTCCCGATGCGCCCCCGGGCCACAGGAACCGCCACCGTCCTCCCGGGCCGCACCTTCGAGATGCTGTCCTTGGTCGCCACCTGCGCCTCCTCCGACCAAACCCGGCAGATCCTCAACGGCGTGTATTTCACCCCTGAGGATGGCGGCCTGCTCATCGCCACCGACGGGCGACGGCTCGCCGGGGCTCCGGCCACGGTCCCGACCGCGGGGAGTTTCATCCTGCCGAAGGGCGCGGTGCACATCCTCGGCCACCCCGACTTCCGGAAGAACCCCACCACGGTCACCCTGACCGCCAACAAGGACGACAACGAGGGTCCCCTGGTCTGCTTCCAATCGGAGAACCACCTCCTCTTCAGCAGGACGCTGAGCGGAACCTACCCGAACTGGAAGCAGGTCATGCCCCGCGACATGGTCACCTCCCTCACCATCGCCGAGGAGCGCCGCCCCGCGCTGCTCACCTGGCTGCGCTCCCTACGCGGTGCGGAGGGCTCGGTGACCTTGAGTCGCAAACGGCGCGGGGTGCTCCAGCTGATCCATGCCGACCGGGGCAACATCACCTCCACGGTGGAGGTTCCCGTGGAGCAATCCGGGGAGCTGGAACCCATCTCGCTCGACCCGGCCTTCCTGGCCACCGCCCTGGGCATCGCGCCGACGCTCTGGTTCAGCGATTCCATGAGCCCGGTGATCGCCCGGCGACTCGACGGCGCCTTCTGCGTCATCATGCCCATGCGTTTCTCGGGACTCCCCACCCAACGCGCCGGCACCAAGGCCGGTTCCTCCAGCCAGGCCGCCGCCTGAAGGTGGCGTTTCCAAACCCCCACCGGACACAACAAGGGCCGTCCCGCATCACTGCGGGGCGGCCCTTCTGCTTTAACGGCTTTCCCCCCTCACCTCGCCCCAGCGGCGAAGGCCCCAATCAACCCAACACCACATCCAACCATGACCCCAACAACCATCATCCAATCCACCACCCTCCACTTCTGCGAGGGATCCTCCGACAAAGTCTACCAAGCCGCCATCGAGGAGCAGTCCCCGGGCAGCGACACCAGCGGCTACGTCGTCACCTTCGCCTATGGCCGCCGTGGCACCACCCTCCAGACGGGCACCAAGACCCCGCAGCCCGTCTCCCGGGAGGCCGCCATCAAGATCCACGACAAGCTCGTCGCCTCCAAGTGGGCCAAAGGCTACCGGATCAGCAACCAATCCGGCACCACCTACCACCAGTCCCCCGACGACGGGCGGGACACCGGCATCCGCCCCCAGCTCCTCAACCCGGTGGAGGAAAGCGAACTCTCCCGCCTCCTCACCGACCGGACGCACTGCCTCCAGGAGAAGCACGACGGCCGCCGCCTCATGGTCCGCAAGCAGGCCGGGGAAATCATCGGTATCAACCGCCGGGGATTGAGTGTCGCGATCCCTGACACGATCCGCGAAGCCGTCGGTCACATCCCATTCGACGTGCTCATCGACGGCGAGGCCGTGGGCGACACGCTGCACGCCTTCGACCTGCTGGAAGTGAAGGGCACCGACTTCCGCCAGCGCCGTTACATCGACCGCTTCGCCGCGCTGATCATGACCATCCCGCCGAATCTCCCGGCTTTGCGCTGGGTGAGCACGTCTGTCGATCCGAATGACAAGGTCGAGATCTACGAGGAACTCCGGTCCGCCGGGGTCGAAGGCGTGGTCTTCAAGGACATCAACGCCCCCTACAGCCCGGGTCGTCCTGCATCCGGTGGTCCGCAGCTCAAGTTCAAGTTCGTGGAGACCGCCTCCTTCCTCGTCGCAGCCACCAACCGCAGCCGCCGGAGCGTGGCGCTGGAGCTGATCAACGACGCGGGCCAGCGAGTCCCTGCCGGCAACGTCACCATCCCGCCCAATACGGCCATTCCCCAAATGGGGACCGTGGTCGAGGTGCGCTACCTCTACGCCTTCCCCGAGAGCGGCGCCATCTACCAGCCCGTCTACCTCGGCCCCCGGGACGACATCCCGGCGGAGGACTGCACGGTCGATCAGTTGAAGTTCAAGCCGCAGCCCGCGGAGCAGTGAACGACCCGGGTGGCACCAAATGGTGTCACCCGGTGCTGTCGCCATTTGGTGACAAAGCTCGCCCCCCGGCAGGCCAAAAACGACACTGTGTCGTATTTGCGTCCACCCTTCCTCCCTCCCAAGAACTCCGGGAGGAAGGGCGGCTTCTTTTTTACCTGTCGGGAGGCCGGAAGCAGAGGGGGTGCTCAAACGGGCCTGATTTTCCCGCTTTGCGAAGCGCCTTGAAGCGGCCGAAGGATTGGTTGATTCATGGCGAAAGTGTTCTTATGAACACACCTTGTGCCTTCCGTCTACCAGCCGCGCCGCCCCCGCGCCTCGCCCCTCTGGCAACTCGTCCACCACGGCTGGGACGACTTCCTCGCCCGCTACGAAACCCGCCACCGCAAAGCCCTCGGCCCGCTCCACCCCGCAGCCACCGCCACGGTCCAATCCTTTCTGCGCTGCGGCGACCTCGCCGCCGGATTCACCCGCCTCCAATGCCCCGACTGCGGCCACGAGCGCCTCCTCGCCTTCACCTGCAAAGGTCGCCACTTCTGCCCCTCCTGCCACCAGCGCCGGGTCCGCTCCACCAGCGACTGGATTGCCGACGCCGTCTGCCACGAAGTGCCCCACCGCCAATTCGTTTTCACCATCCCCCGGGTCCTCCGTGGCATCTTCCGCAAGCGCCGCAAACTCCTCACCCTCCTCTTCCACACCGCCACCACCACCCTCCAGGAAGGGTTCCGCACTCGTCTCGGCCTCCCCCACGGACGCATCGGTGCCATCGCCGCCGTCCACACCTTCGGCGACTACCTCATTTTCCACCCTCACCTCCACATCCTCGCCGCCGACGGGCTCTTCACCCCCGATGGCCGCTTCCACTGCATGCCCGCCGAGGACCTCGCTCCCGCCATCGAACTCTTCCGCCACCACTTCCTCCACGCCCTGCGCGACGCCAGGCTCATCAGTCCCCGCAAGCTCGCCGACCTCCTCGCCTGGAAACACTCCGGATTCCACATCCACGATGGCGGCGAAAAGCCCGTCGCCGCCCACGACAACGCCGGCCGCAAACGCCTCGCCGAATACCTCCTCCGGCATCCCTTCTCCCTCCAGAAGATCACCTGGAACCCCGCCACCAAGACCGTCATCTATCGCTCCAAACGCCACTACAACACCAAGCGCAACTTCGAGATCTTCAAGGCTCCCGACTTCATCGCCGCCGCCCTCCTTCACCTCCCGCCCAAGGGCCAACAAACCGTCCGCTACTACGGCCTCTACTCCAACAAGACCCGCGGCCTCACCTCGCCCGTCCCCGAGCGTCTCATCCCTCCGCCCAAAACCGTCCCCCCGCCTGAGCCCCCGCCACCGGCCGAGATCCTCCTCATCCCCGCGCCACCCAACTGTAGAGCCCGGGACATGCGCCCCCTCTGGCGGGACCTCATCCTCCGGGTGTGGGGAGGCGACCCCTTGGAATGCCCCTGCTGCAAGGGCACCATGAAACCCGTCCGCACCTTCATCCGCCCCGAGCAGATCGAATTTTTCCTCCGCCTCCACGGCCTGTGGGAGGGAATCATCCACCTTCCTCGTCCACCACCGCCCCCCTTCGACATCGAGACCATGGAGCCGATCGAACCGCCCTGGCAGGCGGTCAAGGAATGGATCCCCGACGACGAACCGGATCTCGACTGGTTCAACCGTCCCCGGAATCCCTCCGAATCCGACCCGGATTGCTTCGACCAAAGCCAGGCCTGGACACCCGAGGAAATCCCGCTCGGCGACGGCCGCATCCTGGTTCTCGACGACACCTGACCGGCCAGTAGCTCAATACCCCAAAAAACCGCTGCCAAAAACGATCTTGGCAAGGCGGACCGAAAGGCTATGCTCGCGCCCAATGATTTCCGGTCCAAAATCTCCTCATGCCGCCAGATCCCGGCCAACTCCGGGGGATTTCTTGCCGGTACACCGCCCACCGACGCACCGAAACACCGCGAATGCCCCCCTTTTCCCCCGCAACCCCCTTTTCCCCGCCCTCCGGTCCGGCCCAGCGGCTGGCTCAGGGGCCTCCCGCAGAAAGCAAA
>JAQCFL010000064.1 GCA_027619375.1 Verrucomicrobiota bacterium
ATGAGGGGCTGGTTCGTGCCGGGGGAGGAGGGGGTGTTATTTGTTGTGGGGGGGCGCGGGGCACAGGGATGGCTTCCCAAGCACAGGGATGGCTTCCCAAGGAAATGGGGAAATTTCTATTGCGGAGTAAGAAAAATCGAAGATGATCGCGCCGCCGGGGCTCATGTGGCTTCGGTGCAACCATTTTTGACTTATTCCAGGACCCCCAAAAAAACGAAGCGGAGGAGGCGGCGGCGGAGGTCGTCGTCGGCGCCGTTATGATCTTGAGCGCCGCGGAAAGAACCGGACGGCGGACGGGGAGGAGAAGTCGGTGGAGATGGAAGGAGTCATTTCCGCGGTTCTTGCGGGAACGATGTTCAAGGTGAAGCTCGCCAGTGGTCACGAATTGTTGGCGCACATCTCCGGGAAAATGCGGAAGCGTTTCATCCGTCTGGTGGTCGGTGACCGCGTGAAGATGGAGATGTCTCCCTACGACACGTCCAAAGCCCGGATCGTGTATCGGATGGGTTGAGCCACTCCGGCGAATCACCCAACTCTTATTCGGAGCCGGCATATGCGGGGCCCGGCCGGGAGTCCTTGAGGTATTGGTTCGGGGGATGGGCATATTTTGCTCCTCTGGCGCAAAATCTGGTGTCGGGCCGTCCCATGACCTAGCATTCTTCCGTGGTGCTTGAGCAGTGGCAACAGGAGGTTTTCATGGTGGTCCTGGTGGTGGCGGTCTTCGCCGCCTTCATCCGGGAGTGGTTGTCCATTGAATTGGTGGCGATCGGGGCACTGGTCCTGTGCGTGGCGGCGGGGATCCTGCCGGTGGCGACAACCGATCCCGCGTTGTTCCGTTTTGATGCGCTGCGGGTCTTCGCGCATCCCGCGCCGATCACGGTGGCGTGCATGTTCATCCTGAGTTCCGCGCTGGAAAAGACCGGTGTGGTTGAGGCGCTGGGGCATCAGTTCGAGCGGCTCGCGGCAACGAGTCCGACGAGGATGCTGTTTGTCCTGATGGTGTTCGTGGCCTTCGTGTCCGCCTTCATGAACAACACGCCGGTGGTGGTGGTGTTCATGCCGATCGTGATCGCGATCTGCCGCCGGAAGGACTGGAAGGCCTCGAAGTTTCTCATCCCGCTGTCCTACGCATCGATCGTGGGTGGGACGATGACAATGATCGGCACTTCCACCAATCTGGTGGCTGCGGGAATTTTGGCGGAGAAGGGCTACAAGCCGATGGCGATGTTTGATGTGACGCCGCTGGGGTTGGTCTTTGTGTTGGTGGCGGTGATCTACATGATGACCCTGGGGCGGAAATTGTTGCCGGATCGGGTGACGCTGGCCTCCTTGATCGACAGCGAGCAAAGCCGCGAGTTCATCACGCATGCGTTTGTGGGGCGGGATTCGGCCCTGGCGGGAGCGGCGTTTTTGGAATCGGGGCTGGCGAAGATGCGGAAGGCCCGCGTGCTGGAGGTGATCCGCAACGGGCAGCGGGTGACCCAGCCTTTGAATCAGATCGTCTTTGAAGGCGGGGATGAGATTGTCTTCAAGGGTCAGGTGGAGGGGTTGATGGGGATATCCGAGACGGAGGGCATCAAATTGCGGGGGAACGAATCGATGGGATTGGAGGCCGTGCGGACCGAGTCGGCCTTGCTGATGGAGGGGATCATCGGTCCGGACTCCTCGCTGGCGGGGAAGAGTTTGCGGGAGTTGAATTTCCGGCAGCGGTTCGGGGTGATCATCCTCGCGGTGCATCGACGGGGACGAAATTTGCGGGAGCGTTTCGAGGATGAGAAGTTGTCGTTTGGCGACACCATTCTGGTGCAGGGACCGGCGGAGCAGATGCGGCAGTTGTTCGAGATGCGCGACTTCATCAACCTCAGTGAGTCGAAGGGCACGGTGCTGCGTCCGAAGCGGGCCCCGGTGGCGATCGTGGCGATCGTGGGGTTCATGGTGCTGGGTGCGCTGATTGGGTTCGGAGTGGTGCCGGAGATTCCGGTGGTGATGCTGGCGATGGGGGCGGCGCTGCTCGTGTTGTTGACGGGGTGCGTGGATCCGAAGGAGGCGTATCGGAGCATTGACTGGAAGGTGATATTCCTGATCTGCGGGATGCTGGGTTTGGGGATGGCCCTGGAGCGGTCGGGGTTGGCGGGGCGTCTGGCGGGCGGCCTGGCGGAAGTGGTGGGGGACAATCGCTATCTGATGATTGGTGCGCTGTATTTGACGGCGATGCTGCTGACGGAAGTGATCAGCAACAACGCGGTGGCGGCGTTGCTGGCCCCGTTGGCGATCGTGTTGGGGCAGAAGCTGGGATTGGATGATCCGCGGCCGTTGGTGATTGCGGTGATGTTCGGAGCCTCGGCGAGTTTCCTGACTCCGATCGGGTATCAGACGAATACCTTTGTGTATGGTGCGGGAGGGTATCGGTTCGGGGATTTTCTGCGGACGGGGGCGCCGTTGTCGGTGTTGTTGTGGCTTGCGGCGACGGCGTTGATCCCGGTGATCTGGCCGTTTTAGGGGGGAGTTGAAAGACCACCCGGAGGGGGCTACTGGACGAGGTGGCGGAAGCGACGGAAGAGGAGGGTGCCGGCGAAGGCGCCGAAGAAGTCGGCGGCGAGGTCGGTGGCGTCGTTGCCGGAGCGGAAGGGGTACCAGGACTGGTGCCATTCGTCGATGGCGCCGGTGGTGGTGAGGAGGAAGAGGGTGAGGAGGTGGATGACATCCCAGCCGAGGCGGGGATCGCGGCGGAGGAGGAACAGGGCGGCGGAGAGGATGCCGGCGCCGCCGAAGTAGTAGCCGAAGTGGAGGACCTTGTCGATGTGGGGGATCTTTGGCCCGGGCGGGCTGGGCGGGGGGGAGCTGGAAAGAAACCAGAGGACGACGAACCAGACCACGAAGGCGGCGAACCAGAAGCGGCTGCGACGGGTGACCGCGGGAAGATTCATCGGGAGGGGACGCCCGGGGTCAGTCCATCTTGCGGACCTCGTCCTCAAGCCGCTCGGCCAGCCATTGTTTCATCATGGACTGGTAGTTGAGGAAGCGGGAGCGGGCCATGCGCTTGATGCGGGAGAGCATGCGCGGATCGAAGCGGAGGGTGATGGTGGTGGATTCGCGGCTGTCGGGGGAGTGCTCGGAGCCCTTCATGAGGCTCGCATCGAGTTCATGGATGAGCCAGAAGGCGGCTTCTTCTTCTTCGTCGGCGAATTCGGGGATTTGCTCCCAAGCGGTGAGTGATTCCATCGGAGGACTTATTTAAATTGTGCGTATTTGCGATCGTAGAACTTGAGTTCTCCGTCGGTGAGTTCCCGGGCGGCGATGACGCGGACGTTCTTGCCGTCGGTCCAGAAGCAGAGGAAGAGGTAGCGATCGGAGACGGTGCGGCCGAGGGCGTAGTAGCGGGTTTCTCCGTCGGGACGGTCGGCGTCGGGGAGGAATCTGACCGCGAAGGGGTCCTCAAGAGCCTCCTCGATTTCGCGAGGTTTGATCTTTTTCAGGTCAAAGTGGACGTCCAGCAGGTCGAGTTCCATGAAGCGGTCGAATTAGTTAAGAAATCTTAGGGGAATTGGCCCCGCCCCACAATGATATTAACGGGGTGGGGTGCAAGCCCTTATTCGGCGGGGCCGGGGAGGGCGATTTGGCGGAGGACGGCCTTGGCGAGGAGGGGGGAAAGGCCGGGATGGAGGCCGAGGAGACGGGCCAGGTAGGCGGCGGCGCGTGGTGCGGCGAAGCTGCTGCCAAAGAGGTTGCGGGTGCCGCCGCCGGGCCAGAGGGCGGCGGCTTCCTCGCCCCGTGAGGCAAGCTCGACGAGTCCCCCTGTTGCGGCGCAGAGTTCGCCGCGGTTCTCGGGATCGCTACCTACGGCGATGACCGTAGGAAAGTGGGCGGGCCATTCGGCGCTTTGGAATCCGGAGTTGGAGCCGGCGGCGACGAGGTGCATGCCGCGGAGGTAGAGGGCATCGATCCAGCTCTTGTAGAGGGCGGCGTCCTGGGCGCGGGCGGGGGCACCGAAGCTGCACTGCACGATGTGGTAGCCGCGTTGCGCGGCCTGGCGGACGCCTTCGCGGATGATGGCGGCACGACTTTCCTTGAAGTGGCCGAGGACGCGGATGGAGCCGATGGTGGCGGCGGGGGCGAGGGCGTGGATGATGCCGGCCACGGCGGTGCCATGGCCGAAGACATCGCCTTCGTCCGAGTCGCGGACATTGATGCGGCCGCCTTCGGAGAGGATGGCGATGTCGTCGTCGATGGTGAGCTTGGCGAGTTGGGGATGGCTGCGGTCGATGCCGGAGTCGAGGACGGCGATGCGCACACCGCGGCCGTCGCCCTCGGCGATGGCGTGGCGGGCCTCATCGGGAGTGATCCAGGGGGGCGGGGCGTCTTTGGGGCTTGGCATGGGGCTTCAAGCGGCGCTCAGGAGGGAGGAATCGAGGATGCGGCCGACACAGGCGGCCGCGAATTCGAATTCGGCGAGGTCCTTGGCTTGGAAGCGGGAGGGCTCCTCGGTGGCGCCGGCGGGGCGGCAATGGACGCAGGTGAGGACGCCGGCGATTTCGCCGAGGGCGGTGATGGGCATGGCGATCATGGCATCGGAGGTGATGCCGAGTTGGTGATCGAGAGTGGGGTTGTGATGGGGGTTCTCGGCGATGGCGTTTTCGCAGAGCGGTTGGCCGGAGACGTAAACGAGGCTGATGATACCGCGTTCGAGGGCCTGTTCGTAGCGGCCGACGAAGTGAGCGGCGTGGGGGCCGGTGCCGAGGACGGCGGCGAGGGTGTTGTCGCGGACGAGCCAGAGGGCGGTGTTCTCGGCTCCGGCGGCGCTGGCGGAGCGGCGGAGGAGTTCGCGCAGGAGGAAGGAAGTGGCCTCATCCACGAGGCCGGTGGAGATCCACTCGGCGGGTCGGGGACGGGGCTGGGCTGAGGAAGGCATGGTGGCGATCAGCCTTTCAGGAGGGAGGCGAGCTTCTCGAGGGCGTTCTCGTTGGAGAGGAGTTCGCGGGAGAGTTCGTTGACCTGATCCTCGCTGAGTTCACCGGCGGCGAAGCTCTGGATGGTTCTTTCGAGCTCCGGGGTGACGACGTCGCTGCTGCGGCCGCCAATTTCGGGGGCGAAGGCCTGGAGGAAGGAGTGGATGGTTTGGTAGTTGGTGTCCATAGTCATTGGGGTCTGTTCATGCCCATGACGGGGGGGGTGGGGGCATATTCATCTTTTCTTCACTTTTTTTTCTCATCGCATGGCACCGACCAGGAAATCGCTGGAAGAGCGGCACAGGGAGACGAAATCGTCCCATTCCAGCTCGAGCCAGGGGTCGGATTTCCTCATTTCTTCGAGGGTTTTCTCGCGGATTTCCTCCATGACGCCGCCGATGGCGCGGCTGACCTTGGATTGGCTCCAGCCGAACATGGCGGCGATGGCCTCTTGGCGGACGCCGTGGATGGCGACGAGGCGCATGAGCATGAGGTCGCGGGGATTGCATTTGGAGAAGGCGGTGATGAGGGAATCGCGCAGGAGGGCGACGAGGGCATCGTCGGTGGGGGCGTCGTACTCGCCGGCGAGGAGGTCGAATTCGTCGGTGGGGCCGCTCTCGAGGTTGCGCTCGGGGAGGTTGCCTTGGAACTTCTGGCGGCGCTTGAGGTCGATGAGGCGATTGATGGCGGCGCGGCTGAGGAAGCCGCGGAGGGGACCCTGGCCGTTGTAGGACTCGAGGAGGGGTGGTTTGCCCTCGCGGGCTCCGAAGCAATCGGCGATGAGGTCGGCGGCGAGATCCTGGGCTTCGGTCTGGGAAGCACCGCGTTTGGCGAGGACGGCGGTGAGCCAGCTGGTGATCTCGTCGCTGCGGATCCTGGTGCTGGCGGCCACATCCCCGGCGAGGGCGGCTTCGACCAGGGCGATGTCTTCTTCGTGTGCCATCTGCTGCCAGACTCTGAAAGATCGGGCGGGGAATCAAGGCTGGGAGTGGTGGAAGAAGAAATGGGGCGGATTTGGGGTTCTGGGGGGGCTGCGGATCCGGCTGGTGGGTCTGGCGGAGGTGGACAAGGGTCGGGCGGTCGGGTATGGAGTGGCCGGGGCGGGTTGCGACAGCGGACGGTCCGCATAGGGAGGCAAACTTCCGGAGGAGATCCTCCCTGCCGGGGCAGGCCCAGATGAGCGATCCACGATGAAAAAGCATTCAAGAGGCCGGCGGACGGCACCATCGGGAAGCGGCTGGGTGGCGTTCACGCGGCAGTTTGGCATGGATCTGCGGCTGTGGCTGTGGGTGGTGTTCCTGCTCTTCGCGGCGCGAACCATCCTGATCTGGAGCAATGTGGCGGGCTTTGCGGAGGAGGTGGGCTTCCCTGATTATCTGGAGGTGTTCTTTGCGGGATTCCGGTTCGACGTGCGGGTGGCCACCGTGGTCATCATTCCATCCCTGTTGCTCAGTTGCCTGTGCGGTTCGTTCCGTTGGGAGAAGGTGGCGATGGTTGTGCGTGGGTGGACCTTTGGGCTGTTTACGGCTTTTTGGGTGATCGTCACAACGCTCACGCTGGGGTATTTCAAGCAGTTCCACAATCAGTTCGACGCGAACGTCCTCGGTCTTGTGCACGATGATTTCGGGGCGATCGTGCAGACGGTCTGGAAGGGCTACCCGGTGATCCGGGGCTTGCTGGTGATGGGCGTGGTGGTGGCGGTGTTGCTGTGGCTGGGGAGGCGCTGGCTGCGGCTGGCTTTCGGGTTCGGGGCACTTCGGAGTCCGGGGACGGGTGTGGGCAGGATGGGGGTGGCGTTGGTCGTGCTTTGTCTGCTCCTGCTTGGTCTTCGGGGGTCGTGGGGGAGTCGCCCGATGCAGATAAAGGATGCGGCGCGGACGGGGGACTTTCTGCTCAACCGGTGCGTGGTGAATTCCTTCACGGCGTTCATCTATGCGGTGAAGGCGCATGGCAAACTGATGGAGGCCAATGGTTTGGACAGTTACCTGGGGAAGGAGAATATTACCGAGGCTTGTGAGAGGTTTGCGGGGCGGGATGGGCTGGCCTCGGTGGATGATGTTTTTTTGCGGACCGCGAAGGGACGGCCGGGCGAGAAGCCGCGGCATATTTTCCTTATCCTGATGGAGAGCTACGACGGCTGGACGATGCTCGATGAGCATGCGAGTTGGAATATTTCCAACGAGATGAAGGCACTGGGGAGGGAGGGGATCTACGTGCAGCGATTCCTTTCGGGATCACGCAGCACGATGACCTCGATGGCCTCGGTGATCGGCGGGATGGCGGACGCGGGGATCATCACCAATGAGCGTTCCCGTCCGGGAGAGGGTCCGTATGGCACGGCCATTGCGGAGCAGATGAAAAAGCTGGGCTATGAGACGCACCTTTACTACGCGGGCTATGGTGGTTGGGAGCGGGTGGATGATTTTTCGCGGGAGCAGGGATTCGAGCACACCCATCTGGGGCCGAGCATGGAGGACGGGGGGGACACCAATGAATGGGGGGTGACCGACAAGGCGCTCTTTTCCTACATGGCGAAGAACTTCGTGACGGGGAAGCCGACCTTCAATCTGGTGCTCACTTCCAGCAATCATCCGCCGTATTCGGTGGATCTGGAGGCGGAGGGTTGCCCGCTCAAGGAGGTTCCGGAGAAGTATCGGGAGGAGTTTGAGGATGGTGACGCCTCGCTGAAGATGCTGGGGCATCATTGGTATTCGGATCACGAGGCGGGCAAGTTCGTGCGGGAGGCGTCGGCGAAGGAGGATGGCTGTCTGTTTGCGATCACCGGCGATCACTGGGGGCGGGCCTTCCCGGGGCCGCGGCCGTCATTACTCGAGCAGGCCTTGGTTCCGCTGGTGCTGTATGGGCCGGGCATTTTGCCGGAGGATGGGGATGCCGGGGCAATGTGCGGCAGCCATTATGATCTGGGGGCGACGCTGATCGAGTTGGCGGCGAAGGCGGGGCACGAGTATCGGGCGATGGGAAGAAATATTTTGGAGACCAGGGAGGAGGATGTGGTTGTTTCGCGGCTTTGGTTGCTGGGGAGTGATTTTGTTGTTCCGGCGGATGGGAGCAGTGGGGTGCAGGATTTGAGCGGGAAGAGTATTGAGGAGCCGGGCAGGCTCGCTGCCGCGCGACGGCGGTATGATTTGATGCACGGGATTTCGTGGTGGCGAATCGGGCAGGGGAATGGGTTGCCGAAGGAGTGAGGGGGGGGGGAATTCGATCCGAATTCTTAGGACTTGAACCGGTGTTGAATTGCTTTTTTCAGCGCAGGGAAGATGTCTTCGAACGAATCCTTTCGAGAACGGATGTTCGCGGCGAGGTTCGCTTCGGGACGATGGTTGAGGTTGGGATGGGGGGCAAGGAGAACGGGGGGAGGAAGGGAAGGTGCTGCGGTCGCCTGCGCATCTTCGGCGCTTTGCGTTGTTGGTGGGGCTGTTCCCCGGGGTGAACCCCGGGGCTAAGTGCCTGCGCCGCCTTCGGGGCTGGGGAGTCGGGGTGGTTCCGGCTTTGCAGGAAGCTCTGATGGGACTGGTGGGGAACCGCCGCCGCGGGTTGGGAAGGGCTTGCGACCGGGACGGTCACGCCACTGGGGGAGGATGGGATGAGGGGCAAGGAGGAAGGAGGGCTGGCGAAGGCGTTCGGAGGGGGCCTGCGCACCTTCGGCGCTGGGAGCTGTTGGGGGGCGTTTTCCCGGGGTGGACCCGCGGAGCTCATTGGCGGCGCCACTTCGTGGTTGGAGCGCGAGCGGGTTTACTTTCCTGCGAACTCGAGGGCCCGTTGTTTCATCTGGGTGGCCATGAGGTTGAGGGCGTTGGCGCGGGTGGGGGCGAGGTGTTCCTTTAGGCCGGTTTGATCGACGAAGGACATGTCGGCGGTGAGGACATCGTCGGGTGTTTGCCGGTCGAGGACGCGGACGAAGAGGGCGATCATGCCCTTTGTGATGAGGGAGTCGGAGTCGGCGAGGTAGTGCATTCTGCCGTCTTGGCAGGAGGCGTCGAGCCAGACCTGGGACTGGCAGCCTTCGATGAGGCGGTCCCTGGTCTGGAGTTCCCCGGGCATGGGGGCGAGGTGCTT
The DNA here is from genome assembly GCA_027619375.1 of Verrucomicrobiota bacterium. Classification (GTDB taxonomy): domain Bacteria; phylum Verrucomicrobiota; class Verrucomicrobiia; order Verrucomicrobiales; family Akkermansiaceae; genus JAPKDA01. Next base: position 9,024 of record JAQCFL010000064.1, read on the forward strand.
GCCGAGGCCGATGACGTATTCGTAGCGTTCGGTCCAGTCATGAAAGAGGCTGAGTTCCTCGAGGAGTTGCTGTTGGGTTTCGGCGATCGTCACGGCGGGGGGATTGGAAGCATCGATTGACGGGGGATGCACCTGTTTTTTTGGGGGAGGGGCTTAGCGCAGCATGGCGGCGGCCTTTTTGACGGCGGCGGCGAGTTGGATGACTTCGTCGGTGGTGTTGTAGGCGGCGAAGGAGGCGCGGATGGTGCCGGTGACGCCGAAGCGCTCCATGAGTGGCTGGCAGCAGTGGTGGCCGGTGCGCACGGCGATGCCCATTTGATCGAGGAGGGTGCCGAGGTCGTAGTGGTGGATGCCGTCGATGTTGAAGGAGAGCGAGGCGGCGCGGTCGGAGGGGCCGTAGAGGCGGAGGCCGTCGAGAGCGGAGAGGGCGGCGGCAGCTTGTCGGATGAGGGACTGTTCGTGTTGGTGGAGGGCGTCGAGGCCGATGCGGTTGATCCAGTCGAGGGCGGCGGCGAGGCCGATGGCACCCTCGATGTTCGGGGTGCCGGCTTCGTAGCGGAAGGGGAGGTTGTTGTAGGTGGTGCCGGAGAAGGAGACCTTTTTGATCATCTCGCCGCCGCCGCGCCAGGGGGGGAGGGAGTCGAGGATCTTGTAGCGGCCGTAGAGGACGCCGATACCGGTGGGGGCATAGACCTTGTGGCCGGAGAAGGCGTAGAAGTCGACGTCGAGGTCCTGCACGTCGATGGGGAGGTGGGGGGCGGCCTGGGCACCGTCGAGGAGGGTGAGGGCCCCGACCTGTTTGGCGGCGGCGACGAGTTCCCGGACGGGGTTGACGGTGCCGAAGGCATTGGAGATGTGGGTGAGGGCGAGGACCCTAGTGCGTTCGGTGAGGAGGCGGTGAAAGGCGGGGAGGTCGAGGGTGCCGTCGTCGTGGACGGGGATGACGTGGAGGGTGGCGCCACTGCGTTCGCAGAGCATTTGCCAGGGGACGATGTTGGAGTGGTGTTCGAGGTGGGAGAGGAGGATTTCGTCGCCGGGTTTGAGGCGCCCGGCGCGACCGAGGATGGAGGCGACGAGGTTGATGCTGTCGGTGGTGCCGGAGGTGAAGATGATTTCGTCCGGGGTGGGCGAGTTGAGGTGCCGGGCGACGGTGAGGCGGGCCTCCTCGTGGGCGATGGTGGCGAGTTGGGAGAGGTGGTGGGTGCCGCGGTGGATGTTGGCGTTGATCTCCTCGTAGTAGCGACGGCTGGCGTCGAGAACGGCGAGGGGCTTATGGGCGGTGGCGGCGTTGTCGAGATAGACGAGAGGCTTTCCATGAACCTCGCGGGAGAGGATGGGGAATTGGGCGCGGATGGCGGCGACGTCGAAGGCGGGCATGTCCGGGGCAATAGGAACCACGGATGGCGGGGATTGCACTGAGTTTTTTGCGGGGAGGGGTGGAATGGGGCGATTCGTTGATTGTGACGGGCAGGCCCGGCAGAGCGTCGATCGTTGCCCGGGTGAGGGGAAGGTCGCTGCGGTCGATGAACTCGTGGGTGACCAGCGCGTAGCGGGGGGTGCCTTCCGGAGGTGTGGTCAGTTCACTTCTGGTGCGGGAACCGGCTTGAAATCCTGAAGGGTGCTGAGGCGGGGCCTTCCGGAGGCTGGGTCGAGGTAGGCGAAGATGAGGTAGCGGATGGCCGGCACGAAGCGGAGCTTGCTTTCGCTGGCGATCCGCCAGGTGTCCTGCTGTTGAAACTGGAAGCTGACGGGGGCCATGTTGAAGTCGTCGAGGACGGTTGGACGGGCCAGTCCATGGGACGTGCCGGGGTGGAGCTTGATCTTGTGTTCGCCGACCGTGAAGGCGATGTCGCCGCGGTGGAGGTTGGCGACGAGCGCGCCGCCGAAGGGGAAATTTTTGACGGAGTCGTCGATCACAAAGATGCGCCAGGGGAGGCCGGCGGTTTCCTTGGGATTGGGAAGGAAGACCAGAATGGCGGACTTGAGGTTGGCGGGAATCTTGGCGGTGGCGGCCGGTTTTTGATCCGTGGCGAAGAGGAAGGGGATGGTGCTGCCCTTCGTGAAGAAGATTGTTTCCTCCGAAAGTTTGTTCACCGGGACCTTGCAGGGGACCTGGCCGCCTTTGGCGGAGAGGTTGATGAGGTCGGGTGGAGCTTCCACGCTTTGGAGGCCGAGAAAGCGGCAGCGCACCGTGCCGGCTTCCTGCGCCTTGCAAATGATTGAGCAAAGGAGGAGCAGGGCGAAGGTTGCACGCATGGGATGAAGGGATCGAGGAGAGGAAGGCGGGATCAAATTTCGCTCGGGCCAAGCCAGCGGAGGGAGGCGATGACGAAGCGGCGGCCGAACATTTTGTTGGCCATTTTCAAGTCGGCGATGGGGGCTTCGACCGGATCGCCGGGGTCGATCCATTCGGGCAGGCGTTGGACGACCGCCTCGCAGGTGGCTCGAGCCAGGACCTTGCCGGTGGCATCCTGAGCCTCACCGTAGCAGCGGATGGTGAAGGTGTCGGAGCGTGGAGTGGCGGCATTGCCGAGCACGTTGAGGATGTCCGCCTGGGTGATGCAGCCCGGCGCTCCCTGGTAGCTTGGGCCGCTACCGGCGGTGGGGTTGCGGTAGTTGTAATCCAGGACGGCAGCGAGCGGAATTTCGAATCCTGCGGTGGCCCCGGCAGCGACAGCCTGGTTGAGGTTTGAGTCATCGATGGCCTGTTGGAGGGCTCCGCGCTGGGCCTTCGGATCGTTTTCGTCGCCGAGACGGCGGTTGACGAAGTCGGCCATGGAGAGGAAGGGTCCGCGGAGGCGGATCTGTTTGACGATGTTCTCGGCGAGCGTCTGCAACTCGTAGTCCTGCAGTTCGCGGGGGCCGAGCCAGAAGCCGTCCCTGGGGTCGGCTCCATCCGCGGCGGAGGTGGAGGCGGGGAGGCGGAGTCGGCTGACACGGACCTCGCGGGAGTCCACCGGGGGGAGGGTGACGAGGCGGGAGGTGTTGCCGGGTTTGTCGATTTGGTTGAGGAGGGCCTGCAGGTCGTGAATGGAGGCGAGCATGGCCTTCCAGGCGGGCACGGAAGTGGAGTTCACGTTGAAGGCGCCCTCCATGAGTTGCCAGGCGGCGATGCTGGTGTAGGCCGTGTTTTTTGTGATCTCGTCGGTGAGAGCGGCGTCCTTCCGGCCGCCGGGTTGGTGATAGATCAGGCGGGGGTCGTCGAGCGGGGTGCCGGCGGCAAAGTCGGCGGCGAGGGAGGCTGTCGTCCTGCCCGTGCCGAAGGGGCCCGTTTGATTGGCCAGACCAGAGAAGTAGTAGCGGTCATAGAGCGCGAGGTTGAGCAGGAAGGAGTGATCGAGGTAGTTCCCGCCGATGCCGGGTTCCAGAAAACCGGAGGGCGAGAGGAGGGGGTGGGCCCAAGAGTTGCCGATGGGGTTGGCGAAGCGGGGGAGCAAGCCGGAAGAGCCCCCGGGGTTGGCTCCGTTGAGGCTGGCGAGGGTTTGGATCGGGGCGAGGGGGATGTCGTAGTGCACTCCGAACTTCGTGCCATTGAAGGCCGAGTGTCCGCTGATGAAGTTGCCGCGGTCCTTGGCATCGACTTGCACCAGGTTGGCGGTGCCGTTTTCGAGGAGTTGCAGATCGATTTCGTGGGAGAAGTTGGCGGAGTGCTGGGAGAGGATTTTTTGTGTGGAGCTTCCCATGACGGAATGGGCGAAGGCCCAGGGCTTGGTGGCGAGGCGCCCGTCCTCCTCGCTGGAATCGGCCGCGCCGTGGGTGGTTTTGGCCTGGACGCTCAGCAGGGCGAACGGTTTCACTTTGGCGATGTCCTTGAGCTTGGTGGTGGAGTGATCGACGAGATCGATGCCCTGGATTGAGCCTGATTTGGGGTAGCGCAGGGTGCCGTTCCTGCCGAGGAGGGTCTGTTGGAGCCCATCGGGATTTTCGTAGTCGATTTCGATGGCATTGACCACGGTGGTTCTGCCACCGGTGGAGGCGGTCATCCGAACGAGGAACTTGTCGTCGCTGTATTGGGGGACGCTCAGCGGGGCGAAGAGGACGTGAATCCTGTCATTTTTGGCAAGACCGAGGCAGGCCGCCCAATGTCCCTCGTCAGCGTTGCCATTCACGCGTTGTGCGCCGGTGACCCAGTCGCAGCTATAGCCGATACCATCGCCGCGCCAGCCGGGGATGGCGTCGATTTGATTGGTGATGCCGGTGGAGACATAGATGTCCCAGGTTTCCCGGCCATTGCGGAACTCATCCCTATAGGAGCGATTGGGATCGACGTAGGGAGAGAATACCTTCACCTCGCCGGGCAGAAGGCGAATGATGGGAGAGTCCGGGATACCACGCTTGCTGGTCTTCAGGTTGATCCCGAAGGTCTTGTCTTTGGAGCCGCTTTCGTTGTCGGCGTACATGGTTTCCACCGGAACGAGGCCCCTGCTTTGTGCGATGCCGTTGCGGAAGATCTGCAAGGCGAAGGGTGTGTGGACGAATTCGACCCGCAAGTTTTCGAACTCGAGAGCCACGTTGTAGGGGTTGTGGAGAGTGATGATCGGCGTGTACATGACGTGCAGGTCATATTGGTACTGCGTGCCACGAAAGTGGCTGCCTTGGGGATTGTGGAAAACCGGGGCGTCGGGAGGGATGACGTTTCCTGCCGGGGCGGGGTAGTCGTAGAGGTCGCGGCCGATTAGACTGAAGAGCACCTGCACTTTTGCGATGGTGGGAAGGAGGGTCAGGCCGGGAGGCGGGGTGGTGTTCACGGTGTCGCCCCGGCGCCCGACAGTGATCGCGTTCCAGCTGCTGGGGGTCTTGCTCTTCAGGAGGGGAAGGTTGCCGCTGTTGGTCAGGCCGTCGCGGTAGAGGTTGGAAAACTCGAACAGTGACTCCCAGCGCGGGTCGGAGGGGGCCGCGGAGGCGCTCAGGCCAAGGTTGGTGACATAGGGACCCGCGCCACTGAGTCGGGAGGGCAGGGACCCGGAGTTGGTCATCAATTGAAAATCCTCCTTGAGGCCGCCCCGGGCCACGTTGGTGAAGAGGCCCACGGACTGGGTGCTGACATCGTGGGTGAGCAACTGGAGGGCGTCCCGCGCCCCTGGGGCGAGGGCCTCCGCCGCCATGGCGTGGTTGAGCGGGGTGATGCCCTTATTGATTTGGTCGAACTCCGCGGCACCCAATTTGAAGAAATCGCGATGAAGACCATCGAGGCCGGGCATGAATTCGACGCCGGCCCGTTCGCCGGAGCCAAGGGAAGCGGTTTTCGCGCCCGTGGAAACGACGTTGTCCTGATATCCGGTGTTGATCCGGGCCTTGACGCCCTCGTCGAGGACGGCGTAGGCGAAGGCACCCTTTGAGGTGGCGACGGGGACCTTGGAGGCGCGAACCTGGCTCGAGGGGTCGGCATTGGAGCCCAAGGTTCCCTTCCCCCAGAGAGTGACCGGTTCGGTGGGTTCGGCCCGGACAAAATCGACGCTGGTGGCTTTGGTTGGATCTGGGTTGGAAACGAGCCAGCTTCGAAATTTGGCATCACGGGCGGATTTTTCGAATGCGGAGGGACTTGGTGGATCGGTGGCTTTGATCTCCCAAGAGCTCCACACGCCGGTGATCTGGGAATTTGCGACGTTCTCGCCGATGATGTTGGCACGGGCGGTGATGCGCTGATCGGGGCCGGCGCTTTTTTGGAGATCTCCGATGGCGAGCATCAGCGCCAGCCGGGCGTTGGACCGAGCGATGGCTGCGGCATCGCCCTGTTTGGAGGCGCGGACGGTGACTGTGCTGAGGGTGAGGAGGCCCACGGCGACGACCGCGAGGAGAACGAGAATGGAGACCGTGACGATAATCGCAAAGCCACTGCGGAATTTGGAGTGGCGGCGGACCGTAGAGAGAGGGAGGGAACGGGAGCCGGGGCAGGAGGCGCGGTTGGTTGTGGACGTGCGCACGGTCTAGTGTTTTTTGGAGGAAAGGCCGAGATGACCTTTTTCAATGTATAGCATTTGTATCCACCTGCAACTATTTCAGCAAGACCTCTGAGGGCGCTGACAAGCAATAAGACGTGTTCTGACAAATGACAAATTGGTGGGAGTTTGAAAAAATTCGACAAGAACGGCGGTTCGGGGGGGCGGAGAGCTGAGGAACCTGGTC
>JAQCFL010000065.1 GCA_027619375.1 Verrucomicrobiota bacterium
GGAGGGGACCTCGACGAGGAGATGGAAGTGGTTGGACATCACACAGAAGTTGAGGATGCGGACCTGGCAAAACCGTTCGTAGAGGCGCATGTAATCCACGAACTGCTCCCGCTCCGCATCTCCCAGCACAAAGCGTCGGTCCACCACCCGGGAGAGGCAGTGGTAGATGGCCGGCTTGCCCTTGAGCGACTCCAAGTCCTTGAGGGTGAGTCCCTCGGCGTCCCCATCCGCGGCCTTCGCCTTGGCCGCCTCGATGAGATCCACCTGGTGCCAAGGGGCGAGATAACGAGCTTTCGGCATGACGGGGATGAGCAAAGCACGGAACCGCAGGGGTTGCAAGGCCTTTTTTTATTAATTGCCTGGGAATCAGTTATGCCAGGCCTCTTTACCCTTGGTGGTGACGATGCGGCGAACTACACGCTGGCCCAACCCACCGGGCTGACAGCGGACATCAACGAGCTGGAGAGTAGTCGGTCGTTGTCCGGGAGTAGTCGGTCGTTGTCCGGGAAGTAGTCGGTCGGTATCGGGGCGCTTTGGTATGATGCCTTGCAGAACCGGCTTTATGGGCATTACCAACGCCAGACGTCTTCCTATTCGAGAATCTTCGCGCTCGATCCCTCGAAGTCCCCGCTGGAACTGATTGGCCGCAGCAACGACAGCGTCACGACCAGTGTCTTCTTCGGGGATTCGATACTCCGTGCCAGCATGAAAGGTGATCGACTTTTCTCGGTGCGCGGACGCTTCCAACTGCCGTCGATGGAACTGGTGGGCACGCCACTGGGCTCGGACACGCGAGCGATTTCCGCCTATGGTCACCTGCGCACCAGCATGGTGGGGATCCGCGACGCGGTGACCGATGCGTTGATTGCAGAATTCCCCACGCAAGTATCGCCTTATCCGCGCCATTCAGATTTCACGATGGACCAGAACGCGGTGGTTTACTTCCACCCGGTTCACGCCGCCTTCGAGCTTCTGCCGATCCCAGAGGCCGTCCGTCCGCCGCGTATTGAACTCGTCCCGACACCGGCCGACGGCGGCGTGCTTGACTACGACTTGCCGGTTCTGTGGTGGACTGCGCTGCCTCAGGTGGAGGGCTACCGCGTGTTTGTCGGGACCGACCGGGCCGCGGTGGCCGTGGCGACCGACGGTTCTCCCGAAGACCGGGGCGTGGTCGAAACTCTGGAGTATCGGCTGGATTCAACTCCACCGCTCGGCACGGTTTTATTCTGGCGCGTGGACGCGCTGCGCGGCGGCGAGCCCATCATCGGCGAGGTGTTCCAAGCCCGCATATCACCCTTCCGGTTGGCACCGAGTGCGCTCTCGTGGCGTCTGCCGCAGGGTACGAGCCCGCAACCGTTTGAGGTCGCCGTCCTCGGTGAAGGCGACAATTTGTTGGGTTGGTCCGCCTCGGCGACGGTGCCATGGATTGCCATCAATGCCTCGCCCGGAGCGGCCGGGACTCCGTTGACCGGAATGATCGACCCTTCCGGACTGGCGCCGGGCGTCCACAGCGGCAAGGTGGTCATCACCTCCGAGGGTGAAACGCGGGAGTTGCCGGTATCGCTTCAAATCAACGTCCTGAAACTGGTGAAGCTGGGGCACGACCCGGCGCGACCGCTCGTGTATGGCCTGCACACCGGCAATCCGATTTTCGACGAATCGCAACTGGTGGCCATCGACGCAGCCACCGGTGCGATTCTCAGGGTCCTCGCAGTCGGGCGCAATGCCACCGATTTCGAGGTCGATCCCGTCGCAGACCGCATCTTCCTCAATAACCTGAACTCGCCCGTGATCCGAGTGGTGGATCTGGCTGAATTTTCGGAGCTCGATCCCCTGCCCGCGCCGACGGACATCTCGGGTATCGAGTCGGACCACGGCGGCCGTTTGTTCGTCCAGCGCAGCCTAACATATTTCTATGGCTTCGATATTCTCGATGCGGAGAGTGGTGCGGTGCTCGGCAACTCGGGATCGAAATCGGCCAAGGGCGACCGTGCCGAACTCGACCCGGCAACGGGGCTTTATTTCGTGGCGCAGATCAATTCGACCTACACGATGAGAATCTTCGACATCCGCACGAATCCTCCGACCTACCTTGATGAGATCGAGCAGCAAACTGGGTCGGTGCTCTATCCGCCATTGCTCAGCCCGGATGGTGGTTACCTGTTCTGGCGGCACCGCAGCTTCCGCCCGCCGACGACCGTACTGGCTTCGCTTCCCGGCGAGGCGATCAGCACCAATCCAGATGGCGAGATTGCCGTCGGGGAGAGCGCGATCTGGTGGTCGGACAGCGGCGCGGTGGCGGCCAACCTGCCATTTGCCAGCAAGGTCAGCGCGATTGATGCCACCGGACGTTATCTGGTCCTCTTCAATTCCGAAAACGCCACAATCACGAGCATCGAACTGGAGTCGTTGGTTGCTCTCCCTGGGGCGCGGCCGAAGCCAGCAGCCACGGTGCCGTTCGATGAATTCGAGGGTTTGAGCTGGGGGGCCAAGACCGGGGCGACCGCTTACCGTGTCTATTTAGGCACCTCACCATCGGGGGTGGGCGCCGAGACTCCCGATCCGGCCGTTCACCTTGGCACGGTCGTAGAGAACCGATTCGATTTCGATCCCCCACCCGCCTGGGGCCATCGTTATTACTGGCGTGTTGATGCGGTCACCGCCTCGGGAGTGGTGCGGGGCGAGGTCAGCTACTTTGACATCCCGTTCCCGCCCATCGGCGAACCGCTGACATTCGCCCTCCCGGCCCCCGCGACCGGAATCCTGCTGGATTCCGGAACGGCGCTGGTCGCCACCAATGGTGACGGTTTTGCCAGCAGTTATGCGATCAGTCCCGCCGACGGAACACTCTCTTTCGATCAACACCTCGGAGGAGTCGCCCGGAACCACTCCACCACGTTCAGCGCGGTGTCCGTTTGCGGACAAGGGTGGATCTTGAGGGCGAGAGAAAACGCAACATCCTCAGAGCAGCCGCCCGTTGCGGCCACATGGTCGCGGGATCCCTTTTTGGGCCACTGGCACCAACGAGATCCGCTCATGTTCCCTGATCCCGGGGAAGACGGTTCGACTTCTTTCGCGCTCGCTGCCGACGGAGGGCATGTCCTCGCCGGATTCGCGAGGCTCGGGGGGGTCTCCCCCGGTCGCGTGGTCGCCAGCATCGAGTGGCCGCAACCGCAGGCGCTAGGCAGCTTCCAGGCCGACGACGTGGACGAATCCTTTGGATCGGTGATCGCCATCGAAGGAAACCGGGCCTTAATCGGGGCTCATGGCCACTCGAGCCACCCGGGCAGCGCTTACGTGTTCGAGTTCGTTCCAGAGTCCGCCAATTGGGAGCAACGGGCGAAGCTGCAACCGAGCACCAGCAACAGCAGTTACGCTGGCGGGGTAGTCGCGCTTAGCGGCAACTTCGCAGCCCTGTCTGCGGGCTTGGCTGATCGTCGACTCAACCCTACCAGAGCGGTGCACCTCTTTCAAAACATGGGAGCCGGATGGGTCCTCACTCAGACGCTCGACAACCCCTCGTCATCGGGGAACACGATTTTTGGTCAAGCCATGGCCTTTCACAACGACCTGCTGTTCGTGTCGCAGTATCGGCAGGGATTGATCAGCGTCTATCGCCTGGAGGGCGGCCAATGGCTACCCAGCGCACCGATCCAGGCTCCGTCCGGCACCCGGGGTTTCGGGTTCTCGCTCAAGGCTCGCGACGGAATGCTCTACGTTGGGTGTGATGAGCAGATTGTCACTTATCGGGTGCAAGAAGATTCGAACCGCCGGCCGCGGTTCCCAAACCCGCCGCCGGCCCGCTTGGTGGCCGGTCGGTCTGCGGCAGTCTCGATCGAGGCCTTTGACCCGGATGGTGCGGAAGGGCTCGTGATCACCGCACACGCGCTGCCGAACGGGCTCAGTCTGGTCGATCATGGCGGGGGGCGGGCAACGCTCACCGGAATCCCAATCGCCACTAGAGGTGAGCGGGTCTTCGCGCAATGGTCGGTCAGCGATCCAGCCGGTGCCACAAACCATCAGAGCTGCTACATCGGGTTGATCGGCGCGGAAGACCGCCCGGTGTTTGAGCGGATGCCAGAGTCCGCCGATGTTGGCGTGGGGGAGCCGGTTAGTCTGCGGGCCTCGGTTGGTGACGACGAGGTGGTCGTCTGGCAGTGGCGGAAGGACGACCAACCCATCGAGGGCGCCACCCTGCCCTATCTGTTGATCGAACGGGCCGTTATGGGCGACGCCGGGAGCTACGATGTATCCGCCACCAACGAGGCGGGGCAGACGATCTCCACGTCCGCCATTGTGCGCGTCCGGCCGCCGAACCGGGACGGCGGCGGGTGGAGCACATTTGGAAACTCTCCTGCCCGGACGGGGCACCATCCGGCGACGCTCGGTCGGGTGACCTTCCTCCCCATATGGACCAGATCGTTGGTCGTCAGGCGTCTCCTGCCTCAGCCCGTGATCGCGGATGGGCGCGTCTTCACCGGTATCTCGGGCTGGAATTCCGGTCCCTTGGTGGCGTTGGATCTGCGCACCGGAGAGCCCCTTTGGAGATTCCCGTCCGAGGATTCCGATAATCTGCCATCAGGGGTCTCAATGTTTAGCAGTCGAGGTGCACCAAGTTGGTTTGATGGTCGGCTTTATGTGCAGACACACGGGGACTCGCTGGACGGCCTGCATTGTCTGGATGCCGCGACCGGCGGCTTGTTGTGGACCACGCCGATGATCGCGCAGCACGATGCCTACAGTTTCCCCGCCGTCACTGAGGCCGGCATCTTCCATTGCGCGGGCGATGCCGGAGGACTCTACGGTGTCGAGGCCGATGGTACGCCGCGCTTTTTCCACGTTCCGCCTGAAAGCCCGGGCGGGCTCGCCAGCGTCCATCAAGGGCGGGTCTTCACGTTCACGGACGGGATTGTTCGCGAACACCGGCCCGGGGGGGGCAGCGTGGTGTGGAGCGTAGCTCCGGAAACAGATTTATCAGGCACCGGAACCCTCGCGGTCGGGGAGGACAGCGCGCTCGTCATCGTGTCCGGTGCCCTGGTCTGTATCGACACCCGGACCCGTGAAGTCCGTTGGCGGGTAGAGAACCAGTACACAGGCGTTCCCGCGATCTACGATGGGGCGGTCTATGCCATCCGCCCGCAGGGAGTCACGGCCTGCTCACTGGCCGACGGAAGCATCATCAAGACATTTTCGACACCGCAGACAGCGGTCGCGAGCAAACAACCCTTGTTGCTCAACGACCACCTCCTGGTCTCCGGTGCCGACACCACCTGGGTTTTCCGGTTGGACAGCGGCGAGTTGGTCCATCTGATCCCCGCTGACGGGGGTGGACTTGCCTACTCCGCCGGCCATCTTCTCGTGACCGGCAACGACGGCACCTTGCAGTGCTTCTTTGCCAACGGCGCTCCCGTGTTTTCTGCCGAGGTTCCGAGGACGGCCGATGCCAACGCGGCGGCCGATCCGATGACGATCCGACTCGGGCCGTTCGTCGGCGATCCGGATCCGGACGATCTGGTGAGATGGTCGATCGTGGCCAATTCACGCCCCGAACTTTTCGCAACAATCGAGATCGATCCGCAAAGCGGCGATCTGACGGTTGGTTACAATCCGTGGCAATCCGGCGCATCCGACGTCACCTTGGCGGCCATCGACTCCGTCGGCAACGTCACCCAGACCACGATCACCTTTACCGTCCCTGCCCACTCCGACCCGCAGCTTGAGGTCGCCGACGCGATTATCCTCAACCGCCAAACCGGACTCTACGAGCACACCATCACGGTGACCAACACCGCCGCCCGGGCGGTGGCCGGCTTTGAACTTACCATCACCGGCTTGCCGGAGGGTGTTTGCGTCAACAATGCCTCCGACTGCACGGCCGGCACCGCCGCGGTGGAATACCATGCCCCGCTTGCGGTCGGGGCATCCGCCACTCTCGTGCTCGAATACTATGCCCCGATCCGCGGCACGGTCCTTGCGCCCCACCTTGCGGTCGCCCTGATCAACACCCCCGACACCGATCCGGTCGCCCCCGACGGCGGCATCGCCGTGGATCGCTGCATCGCCCTTCCCGACGGCTCCGCGCTCATCGAATTCGCCGCACGGCCCGGAGCGGTTTACGAGGTCCACTACTCCGAAGACGGAATCCTCTGGAAACTTTCCCCAACCAGGGTCCGGGCCGCCGGCAGCCGGGTGCAGTGGATCGACCGTGGCCCGCCGCGCACCGACACCATCCCGGCCGGTCAACCCTGTCGATTTTACCGGGTGAGGGAGACGGAGGCCGACCCGCAGTGACCCACAAACCCGGCAAACAGCCGTCATTAAACGCCGAGAGGGCTTTTGACGGCCGGGGGGAACGACGACCGCTAATTGTCAGTAAGTTCAGGCCGCTCTCTTATGATTTGCCCGGGAGATGGAATGTGGCAAGGCTGAGTAGATTTGGTTTTCCTTGACTTTGGTTGAGGGTCGAAATCAATTATGTCGGTCTAGCTCAATTGAAATTGGGTTTGTCAATAGCGCAGGGGGGCTCGGCGGGGGTTACTCTGTATGGAACGCGAGGCGACTTGGGTTGTGAACGGGGTCGAAGAGGCTTCGGCGTTCATTGGCGCGCCCTCGTTGGATCACCTCTTCGTCAAGGTGCACAACAACACCCCGGGTGCCTTCGACAACTTCACTCTTACCGACAGCGGCGGCGGGCCCGACGCGACCGACCCCACGCTCTCAGGCACCGATCCCGCCGACGACGCGACCGGTGTGCCTGTCGGGGCCGACCTGGTGACGAACTTTGCCGAAGCGGTCCAGGCTGGCACGAGTGGCACCATCACGCTTTGGAAGAACATCGACCCCGATTCCGACGAGCTGGTTGAGACCTTCAATGTGACTTCCTCCTCCCAGCTCACCTTCGGCGGGGTGAGCGTCACGATCAATCCCACCAATGACCTGGTCGGCGGCGTCGAGTATTACGTGCTGATCGACGCTGACGCGATCAAGGACACGGAAGCAGGGGTATTTGTCGTGGAAACAGTCGTTGAGCTTAGGGGTTGCGCCTCGGGAGGCGGAGTTTGCCGTCCGCGAGAAGTTGTGTCTTGCCCGGTTGCTGGATTTGTACCGTGGGGGCGGGTGCCGGAGGGCCCGAGGCCGGTGGCGGGGTGGCGAGGGGAACGGTCCGCACGGGAGGAGGAACGGCTCCGGCCGATTGGGCTGCTTGGACGGCGAGCGGCACCGGAGCAGACTGCGCGGACCGGACGGTGCTCGCGGCGGGCTGGAGCATCGGGGCGGGGGGGGGGATTTGCTGAGCTATTTTTGGTAGGGCCACGCCCGTGGTTTCGCTGACGGAGCCTGCGTCGGCGCGGATCTCTTCGGCCGTCATCGGCCTGCCGGCGCCGCGTTCATTGTCGATGATGATGTGTTCGGGGTTGACGCGGTCGATCGGAATGGTGACCGCGGGAGGCGGGCTCACTTCGTCGCCAAGATGATCGGATTGGATGTACATTCCGTGCAGGGCTTCCTCGGCGAGGGCCCGCTTGAGGCCCGGGATGGAGATGGGAGTGGTATGTCCTTTCATCGACTTCTTTAGAAATTCGGCCTGCTCGGCATCACGTTTGATCCAAGGGAGATCCTCAAGGGTGGGGCGGACCTCCTTGAAGTTGCCCCAGAGCTTTTCGGTGTCATCGATCCAGAGCAGGAAATGCTCCATGTCGGGGTTGACAATCTCGGGGTCGAGCTCGATCGCCGCGCCGTAGAAGCGAGCCGCCTGCATGACCATGCCGTGGTGGAGGAGCGCATTGGCGAGGCCGAGGTTCTGCGCGGTCTTGCCTTGGTTGAGGCGTTGGATTTCGTTGAGAAGGCGGATGGCGAGCGAGGGTCGTCCTTTTCCTAGGACCTTGACGGCGAAGCCGAGTTCAAGATCGATGCCGGGGATCTCCGGGGCTCCCCAGACGAGGTCAGCGGCCTCTTTCGTGCGATTTTCGTTGTAGAGAAGGTGGGCGAGATCCTTGCGGGTATCCCAGTCACCGGGGTCGGCGTCGAGTTTGGCAGTGAGTTCCTCGTAGGTCTCCAGTGGATCGGTGTTGTTCGCGCTCATGATTTTGCAGGAAGGCAGTGCTCCATTCTATCGCCTTTCTCCCGGAGGTAAATCGAATCCTCGATGGTCGTCTCCCCTTTTGATGGTTGAATTTGGACGATGGGATTGAGGAGGGAGATGGCTTGTTGTCGGCACCCCGCCGGGATGGAACCTCCGGCGTCGCCCTTGGGGGCCATGGCGGGTCAAGGGGGAAGGACACCCAATGTCGAACACGCAATCTCGATGCTGGGTTCCGTTGTTGCCTTTGGGCTGTCGAGCCGACGCTTACGCTAGCCGCGGCGGGAGCAAATTCTCGTGCCGGCGCAGTTGTGTGACCTCTTTCTGGTGCCCTCATGGTGCCCTCGTGGTGCCGAAGGCGTCGGAAGTTGGCCCCTAAGAGCAGGCAGGACGCAGGGCGGTTGCCTGGAAACGTTGGATCGCTGAAGAAGCGTTCTTGTATCCCAAAATTTGTTAGGACCGGACCCTTGATAATCAACATCTTGTAATTTCCAGACAACCGCCCTGAGGCAGGACGGATGAGGTGAGGCGGATGCTTGCCAGATGTCCTGCTTTTGTTCACTGTGAGAGCGAACTTTCGTTTCAGCGATGGTGAATATCAACCTCCTCCGCTCATTCGTTTTGGGTGCTTTTTTTTCTGGAAGTCTCGCTTCGCTGGCCTGTGGCGACTGGGAGGCCCCGATCATTATTTCGGAGCCGGCGGTGAGCAGCCGTTCTCCGCGAGCACAGATGGATCCACAGGGAACGGTATTCGCAATTTTCACGACTTCGAGCACGAGTACCGAGCGGGTGGCAATCCGTCCTCCCGGCGGGAATTTCGGAACACCACAGCTGTCTCCGCAGCCCAGCGGCTGGGAGGGAGTGCGCTATGCATTTGAGGCATCCGGGGCGGGGCTGTTGGCGTGGAATGACAGCTCGGATAACCTGAAGATTACGGAGCGGCAGGCAGGGGCAAGTAATGACTATGGCGCGACCCAGTCGATCACGACGAACACGCCCCCGGGCTATACCCTTTACGGGCACTTCATCGACATCAACACTTCGGGGGAAGCGGTGCTGGCCTACTATGAAAAGCGTCCATCACCTGCATCGGGACGGCAGCTTCTCGTCGCAACGCGTCCGGCCGGCGCGAGCTCGACTTTCGGCGCGGGCGAGATTCTTTCGATCAATAATCCGAACTCCTATTTCGGTGAGAATGTATTCATCGATCCGGACGGCTCGATCACGGTGACGTGGTTGGAGGGCAACACTCCCTCGGTGTTGAAGCAGGCGCGGCGGGATGCGGGAGCATCCGTCTTTATCGTTTCCACCATTGCCAGCGATGTGAATATTCTGGGCGGGGGAACGGCGCCCCATGGGGCGAAGAGTGGAAACGGGCATGCGCTGATCACTTGGATCACCCCTTTCGACGTGAGTCTTCAGCAGGTGACGATGCGGGCCTCGGTCAAGGTTCCCTCGGGTGGATTTGGGGCTCCGCAGACGCTTGGTTCGGGTCGGTTCGGCAGCCAGCGGGGCGGGATCGCCCCCGATGGTTCCGGGTTTGCGGGGTGGTTCGAACTGATCGATCCGTCCGGCACCTGCACTCCGGACGGCGCGAGAATCCGCGGGTCCTTTCTGAGCGGCGGGCTATTTGGTCCCGAGCAGCGTGTGAGTACGGCGGCGGAGCGCACAGGAAGTGATCTGGATGTCGCGGTGGGCGAAGATAGCAGCCTGTACATCATTTACCCGACACGGGGTCTCGCCGAGAACGATCCGGATCCGTGCGTGGCGGGGACCTACACTCCGACGGCGGTGGTGGGAAGCGTCGCCTGCGGGGGCCGGCTGGGTTAGCCGCAGACGCCCGGGCTTGACCGCTGCAGCTACCCGAGGATCGCGGCCGGTCGGGGAGGGTCGGCATTCGGATTTTGGGAAACCAGCGGGAACCAGGTGCAGGGCTCGGCATTTTACGGGAGCGGAGGCACGGGGGAGTCACTTCCTGCTCTGGGGATTTCGATTATCGGGGGGCAGATCAGGCTTCAGCTCACGGGAGGGCCCGGCGAGTTGTATTGTCTCGAGCGACCGACAAGCGGATTGACGGGATGGACCGAACTGGACCCTTCCGCCCCGCCGTCGGAGGTGATCGACAAGACAATCCCATTCGACCCAGGTGAACCGGATCGTGCCTTCCGGGCACGGCGGGTTGATCCGCCGTGATCAGGCCCACATAGGCCCACCTGCGGTTCATTGGCCCAGGGATTGGGGAGGGGGCCGGGGTCGTTGGAAGTGGAGAGGGAACCGTTGGTTTCCGGCACTCCGCCGGGGTGTTGTTCCGCTTGGAGGGGCTGGGGAGGTTGTCTGGGAAGTTTGTATGGGAAGTAGTTGGTGGGAAGTAGTTGGTGAGGGCGTTCCGGTGAGGCGGGTGGCCGGTCTTAATCCGACCTTTCGGTGGTCGCGAGGCGTTCTTGGTGCTTGCGCTTGATCTCCCCGACGAGGATGGCACCCCAGATGCGGAGTCTTTCGAATCCGAAGAGACAGACGCCCACCGCAACGAGCGAAAGGACGGTTCCGCTGATGCCGAGGGAGCGATTTTCCTGAGTGAGCGTCCAGACCAACTGGCCAACGCATAAGACGGCGACGACGAGCAGGGTCGGTTTGCGGCCGATGAGGTTGACGACGAGCACGCCGAGCGGTGCGCCGAGGGCGACGACCGGAGCGGCGGCCAGCCAGTTTTCATAGACGCCCGGCTGCACGCCGGTGAAGAAGCCCTTGATGAAGATGCCGACCAGAGAGCTCCAGGCCATGATGATGACCGAGGTGGGAATGGCGATCTTGAGATCCGCGCGGCAAACGAGCACGAGCACGGTGTAGAGGACCATGTCGATGCCGACGCCGGAGACGGAAACCACGGTGGCTCCGGAGATGAGACCGATGAAGAGCCCCATGCGGTTATCCCAGCGCTCATCGAAGTCGGTCATGCCTTCGTGGGATGATATTTCATTGATGCGCCAGAGATGGAGGATGCCGAAGCTGCCCCAGACGACGGCGAAGACGATCTTGATCCACAGCGGCGGCACCCAGGGAGCGATGAAAAAGATGCCGAGCGGCACGCCGATGGTGGCGCCGATGAGGGCGCCCATCAGCATGGCTCCAGCAAGTGGTTGACGACGTGCGAGGATGAAGATGGAGGCGCTGGTCATGCCGATCGATTGCACCGCGAAGCTGAAGTCGCGGCCGAGTTGCGCGGGCTGATCGAAGAGGAGGACGAGGATCGGGAAGCCGACGGTGCCGCCGCCCATCGGCGTGGAGCCGGCGGCGTAGCTGCCAATGGCCATCGCCAGGGCCATTGGCCAGTGGGCGAGGGCATCGGTCCAGCCGCCGAGGGCGG
Source organism: Verrucomicrobiota bacterium (assembly GCA_027619375.1). Taxonomy (GTDB): domain Bacteria; phylum Verrucomicrobiota; class Verrucomicrobiia; order Verrucomicrobiales; family Akkermansiaceae; genus JAPKDA01. The sequence continues at coordinate 11,442 of JAQCFL010000065.1, forward strand.
TGACGAGAAGCGTCCAGCTGCCATAAAAAAGGGCGAGCCAGAGGAACCAGATCCAGAGGTGCCTTTTGGGTGGAGGAAGAAGTGACATGAAGTGCAGCTGTGGTTCTACGCGAATTCGAATTGTAACGGAAATAGAGATTCGATATGGATTGCATGCCGAACGGGCATAGATCGATGGAGCTGCGACATTTGCGATATTTCATGGCGGTGGCGGAAGAGCTGAGCTTTTCCAAGGCGGGTGAACGCCTGAGGATTGCGCAACCGGCGCTGAGTCGGGCGGTCGGAGAACTGGAAGCCGACATCGGAGTGCAGTTGTTTGATCGCTCGCGGCGGCAGGTGAGGCTGACGCCGGCGGGCGAGGCGTTGTGGCGGGAGAGCGGGATCGTTTTCGAGCGCCTGGACGATTCGATCCGGCGGGTGCGGGAGACCGCGCGGGGAGAGATCGGGGAATTGCGGGTCGGCTACATCGGGCCGCCGACGCGTGGATTTTTGGGCTCGTTGCTGAAGGAATTTCGCGAACGCAATCCGGGCGTCACGCTGGTGATCGAGGAACGCACGCCGGAGAGGGTTTGGGAGATGGTTTCAAAGGGGCGTCTGTCGATCGGCCTGACCCGGCCGGTGCGATCTCACGAGGACCTCGGTCCGCAATCCCGCAAGCTACTTGATGAGCGGCTCTGTGTGGCGGTGCCGATCGGGCATCCGTTCGCGGAGAAGAAGAGCGTTCGCTGGAGGGATCTGGCCGGTCAGCCGCTGGTGTTGCTGGCCCGGCGTGAGGGAGCGGGCAGCTACGATGCAATTCTTTCGGCCTGCCGTGAGGCGGAGGTCCTGCCGGAGATCATCCGGACGCCGAGCTTGATGGGGACGATCCTGCAGTATGTCGAAGCGGGGACCGGACTGGGGGTTGTCCCGGAATGCGCGCGGACCGAATCGGATGGGGTCATACTGGTGCCACTGACGCCAAAGCGGACGATTCCGTTGATGCTGGTCTGGTCGAAGGACACGGGGAACCCGGCAGCCGATGCCTTCCGGAAGCTCGTGTTGGCGACATTCTAACAGGGAGGCCCCAGGAGGCCGGATGATGCGCTGGTTAGTCCCGCTTTGCGGGCTGGTGGGATTTGAGGGTCTGAAAGCCCCCGGGTTGCGTCGATGCCATGATCGGTCCGGGGGGGAAGTGGTTTCAGGGTGTCCGGACGGGAAAGGGTCTAGCTTTCGTAGTAGGTGTAGCCGTGGAGGGAGGCGCGGAAGGATTCCATGATTTCGCGGCGTTGGGGGGCGGTGATGCGGCCGGATTTGACGGCGGATTCGGCGAATTGGCGGAAGCGGGTTTCGAGGTTCTTGGGGTCGAACTCGACGTAGGAGAGGACGTCGGCGACGGAGTCGCCCTCCACTTCGTGGGTGAAGACGGGTTCGCCGTTTTCGATGTGGACGGAGACGACGTTGGGGTCGCCGAGGAGGTTGTGGAGGTCGCCGAGGGTTTCCTGGTAGGCGCCGGTGAGGAAGGCGCCGATGTAGTAGTCCTCGCCCTCGATGAGTTCGTGGACGCGGAGGCTCTTGCTGGTGTCCTCGAGGTCGATGAAGCGGTTGACGAGGCCGTCGCAGTCGCAGGTGATGTCGGAGATGATGGCGCGGTTGATGGGTTCCTCGGTGAGGCGGTGGATGGGCATGACCGGGAAGAGTTGGTCGATGGCCCAGTGGTCGGGGAGGGATTGGAAGACGGAGAAGTTGCCGTAGTAGAAGTCGATGAGGAGGTCGTCGAGTTCCTGGATGTCCTCGGGGACGTTTTCGAGCTTTTTGGCCTCGGCGGCGATGCGGGTGAGGAGGTGCCAGAAGATTTTTTCGGAGTGGGCGCGGTCGCGGAGGGTGATGACGCCGTGGGTGAAGCTGTCGCGGAGTTGGTCGCGGTAGTAGACGGCGTCGTTGTAGCACTCCTGGAGTTTGTCCGGTTCGATGGCGGTGCGGACGGCCCAGAGGTTTTTGAGGTGGTGGTGGGCGTCCTCGGAGGGGGCCTCGGGTTCGAGGGGCAGTTCGAAGCGGGTGACGTCGAGGATGTTGAAGACGAGGACCGAGTAATAGGCGACCACGGCGCGACCGGATTCGGTGACGATGGTGGGGTGGGCGAGCTCGGCGTGGTTGCAGGCCTGCTGGACGATCTCGACGAGGTCGGTGGCGTATTCCGCGAGGCTGTAGTTGCAGGAGGAGGGGAAGTCGGTGTGGCTGCCGTCGTAATCGATGGCGAGGCCGCCGCCGAGGTCGAGGTAGCCCATGGGGGCGCCTTCATTGGCGAGGTTGACGTAAACGCGGACCGCTTCGCTGGCCGCTTCGCGGATGGCGCGGATGTTGGGGAGCTGGGAGCCCTGGTGGAAGTGGAGGAGCTGCAGGCAATCGAGGAGTTCCTCGGTCCGGAGGAGGTCGATGGCGTCGATGAGCTGGGCGGCGTTGAGGCCGAAGGTGGAGCGGTCGCCGCCGGAGCTGGCCCAGAGGCCTTCGGATTTGGCGGAGAGGCGGAAGCGGACGCCGAGGATGGGTTTGATGCCGAGGGCGCGGGAGCGGCGGATGACGGCGGGGAGTTCGCCGGGCATTTCGAGGACGAGGATGACCTTGCGGCCCATGCGGGTGGCCTGCAGGGCGAGGTCGATGAACTCGTCGTCCTTGTAGCCGTTGCAGATGAGGAGGGCCTCGGGGTCGTGGAGGTAGGCGAGGGCGGCGATGAGTTCGGGTTTGCTGCCGGCTTCGAGGCCGTAGTGGTAGCGTTGTCCGAAGTCGGTGATTTCCTCGATGACCTGCTGCTGTTGGTTGACCTTGATGGGGTAAACGCCGCGGTATTGGCCCTGGTAGGAGGTGGAGGCGATGGCGTTGTTGAAGGAGTCGTTGAGGAGTTCGATGCGGCGGTCGAGGAGATCGCGGAAGCGGAGGATGAGGGGGGCGCCGCGGCCGCGTTCGGCGAGTTCGCGGACGATGCGGGGGAGGGAGACGGGGACCTCGTGATCGCCTTCGCGGAGGTTGACGACGACTTCGCCTTGGTCGTTGATGCCGAAATAATCATTGCCCCAACGGTCGATGCCGTAGAGTTCGCGGGATTGAGGGGTGGACCAGGACATGGGAAGGCGGAAGTGGGAGTGCGGAAGGGGGAATGGGGGAATGGGGGAGGAGGGGAGAAATGACGATTCGTGCGCCGGATACGATGTTTTTTTTGGCGAAAGGGGGGTGGGGGAAGGCGGAATGCGGAGTTGGGAATGCGGAAGCGGGGATTTGCACCGCGAATTGACGCGAATTGACGCGAATTGTTGAGAATGGGAATTTGGGAGTGGGGATCCGGCGTCGCCCGACGGGGCGATGCCGGGAAATGGCGGGCTAGCGGGGACTGTGATAGGTCTTTGGTGATGCTTCCCGTCTGTTCACGATGCAAGGGGGGAAGCCGGAGATTGATTCCGTCGATTGGGAGCACCACAGGATACGGGTCGCTTGTCACAGGCGCCTTAGGGATGAGGTTGCCCGAAGGTGGAGGGAGTAGTGGGGGACGGTGGTGGTGCCAGCGGTTACTGGATGGACCCCGCCGGGGAAAAGAAGGGAGGGGCGG
>JAQCFL010000066.1 GCA_027619375.1 Verrucomicrobiota bacterium
GGGGCGGGCTTGCGACCGGGGACGGTCACGCCACGGTTACTCGATGGAGAAGTCCTGGCGGCCTTCGGCGGTGAGGCGTGGGTTGGAGGCGGCGATCTGGTTGTCGGGGAGGAAGCCGTTTCTATTTGAGACGGCGAGGGTGCCGCTCTTGGGAGGGAGGAGGGAGCCGTTGGCGTCGAGGGCGCCTTCGGGTAGGGAGGGAGGGGTCCAGTTGACCGGTTTGCGGAACCAGAGGAAACCGCGGCTTTCCTGCATCTGGGCGAGGCGTTCTTCGGAGATGGCCTGCAGAGTTGCCTGGTGCACGTGGACGACCGGGGCCGATCTGGCGAGGGGGTTCAGATCGCGGAGACGGAGGGTGGCGAGGTCGGCCTTGGTGTAATCGCTGCGGATTTTGCCCACGCTGGAGCAGGAGACGGAGGCGAGGCCGAGAAGGGCGACGAAGAACAGGAGGGGGCGGAACATGACTGCGCGGAGTTGGTGCTGTGGAGAGTGAGGTGGCGAGGAGTTCGCGGTGACGGTCAAGGGGTTATTTGGAGATTATGCCGAGGAAGTTGCGGACGGGATTGATTTCGCGGAGGTAGAAGGGTTGGTTGTCGGTTTTGACCCAGAGGGCGGAGGAGGAGCCTCCGTCGAGGTTGAGGGCGGTGGCGACGTTGAAGTTCTTGAAGCTTTTTGGATCGGCGAGGACGGTGGCGAGTTGGTCGAGGGAGGTGGAGGGGCAGTAGCCGATGGCCCAGCGGTGGCCGCCATCGGTGAGGATGAAGGAGCGTCGGGAGAAGCGATCGGAGGAGAGGTCGGCGGCCTTCTTGCCGTCTTCGACGAGGAAGGGGCCGGATTGGAGGAGTTGTTGGGGGAGGGTGGGGTTGGCTTGGAAGTAGGGTTGGCTGCGTTCGAGGCGGAGGCGGGTGCCATCGAGGTGGAGGACGCCGGAGGTGAGGCTGCTGGCGAAATTTTTGTTGCCGGAGCTTTTTCCGTCGGCGATGGCGAGGCCGAGGGGTTCGCCTTGGGGGGTGAAGCCGCCGCCGTTGCAGCCAGCGCTGCACTTGAAGGCTTTCATGGCCTGGCCGAGGTTGGCGTATTTTTGATTGGAGAGGCCGCCCTGATCGATGACCTTGAGGGTGACGGAGCGGTTGTCGAAGAGGAAGAGGTGGAGGGTGCCGTTGCGGCCGGCGGTGCCGACGGGGAGGGAGAACTGGGCTATTGGGCGAAGGTCGGGCCGGGGAGGGCGAGGAGCAGGAGGAGGAAGAGGCGTGGGGCGGTCATGGATCAGCGGGGGTTGAGGACGAGGTAGTTGCGGACGTTCTTGTTCCAGAGGTGACGGGTGGAGGCGGGGCCGCCTTTCACGGAGGGGGAGATCCAGAGGTCGGCGGAGCTGCCGCCGTCGAGGTTGAGGGCGTGTTGGATGGTGAAGCCGGGGAGGGGTTGGGTGGCGAGGGTTTTGGCGAGGTCGGCGAGGGTGGTGGAAGAGGAATGGCCGAGGGCCCAGCCGGAGTGGCCGTCCCAGAGGAGGAAGGAGCGTTCGCGGGGGCGGGAGGTGGAGAGGCCGGAGACGGGGCGGGAATGTTCGAGGAGGAAGGGACCGGACTGGAGGAGGTCGGTGGGAGGGGTGCCCCGTGATCGCCAGGCGGAGCGTCGGGTGAGGTAGGTGGTGCGGGCTTCGGTGTCGTGGACGTAGAGGCCCGCGCCGAGGGAGGAGGTATTCAGTTCGCCGTATTTTTTGCCGTTTTCGTAGAGCAGTCCGAGGGGTTGGCCTTCGGGGGTGAAGAAGCCGCCGTTGATGGCGGCGATGGCGTTGGTTTTTTGGGCGGCGGACTTGGAAGAGGTGGTGCCGGTGCCGGGTCCGCCTTCGTTGTCGAGGACGCGCAGGGCGTGGGTGCGGCTGTCGAAAGTGAGGAGGGTGAGTCCGTGGGAGGAGAGGCGGTGGGTGGCGAGGGGGGTGGCGGGGCGAAGGCAGACGCTGATCACATTGCGGGTGACTGCCCTGTCGCCATCGCGGGATATCGTGGTGTGCGGCAGGTCTGCGGGGATTCCGGCGATGAAATCCACCGCGCTGGGAGTAGCAGGATGGAGGGTGCGGGGTGCGCAGGAAGAGAGGGCGGCGAGGGAGAGGAAGGTGAGGAGTCTGGGCACGATGGGGGAGGGGGTGGTGGGGGGCACTGACTCGCGAAGAGGAACAAGCAATGTTGGGCCCGGCGTCGCGAGCTCTACCGGGGCAGGCAAGGAATATCCAATGACCAAGGGGGGAGCGGTAGCGGGCGGGTGTGGTGCCTATTCTTCGACGATGACGGCGCGGGGGGGCGGGGCGTCGAAGGTGATGGGAGTACCGTCATTTTTGACGGGGGCGGCGACTCCGCCGGTGGGAGTGAGGCTGCGTTCGTCGACGACCACGGCGGTGGCGACGGCGGGAGGGGTGGCGGCTTGTGCGGCGATGGGTTTGGTCGGCGCGGGGCGGGAGTGCACGATGTTGGGAGCTTCCACGTAGGCGGGGGTGGTGACGATGGTGTCGTCGGCGGATTCCTCCTTGCCGATTTTTTCGCTGAGGCGGAGGTAACCGAAGGCCCCAGCGGTGAGGAGGGTGGCGGTGATGACGAAGACGACGAGAGGTTGGAGCGCATTGGAGGCGCCGGAGTATTCGGGGCTCGGTGCGGGGGCCGCTTTGGCCTTGGCCTGGGGACGGGCGGAGGTCTTCAGGGGGAGGACCTCCTCGCCGAGGTGTTCCTCGTGCTCCTTGAGGTAGTCGTAGCTGTCGAGGTTGGAGAGGGCGTTGCCAGTCTCGAAGGCTTCGAGCCAGTCGATGGCATCCACTTCGAGGTGCTCGCTGTATTGGGCGAGGAAGCTTTTGGCGTAGGTGGAACTGGGGAAATTCCGGTAGTCGTTGTTCTCCAACTCCTCGATGGTGTGGGCCGGGATCCGGGTCCGGTGAGCGACATCCCGGAGCGTCCAACCGCGGGATTCCCGCTCCTTGCGGAGCTCTGCACCAATGTCTGACCAATCACTCATTTTTGGTTCAAAAAGACGTAGACCTTTATCTACTTTACGCAAGAACAACGAACCACTTACACGCTAGGTATTCACCTAGGAAAAGTAAACTTCTAAGGTGTGCCAATTTGCCGGGCTGGCGGGGGGTTCTGGGCAGAACACAAAACCGGACGGCAATGGCGGGGGCGGTGGCGCGGAGGGGGGTGGGCATTGTGAGTGCCGCGGGTGTTCACGAAGGTGATAATCCCGGCGATAACGTAAAAAAATTGAAGGCAATTTGTGGTGGTAGTGCTGGGTGAGGTCGTTGGGTTGTTGCTGCGGGGCGGTCGATCCCGGTGAGTGCACAGTCAGGGTTGGAGGCTAAGGGTGAAACGTTCGCTGCTGGCACGCCCTCCGGGGTGCTCGCCTCTCTCGGGCTGCGGTTTCCCCGGGGTGGTCGTCACCCGCTGGAGCGGGTTCCTCGACCCCGCGCTCATGGCTTGGATCCCTCCGGGATGAGGAGCCTCGGTCGTTGGTCCTGACCAACTCTCTCCTCACGCCTTGCCAGCTCCCAAAATGACTCGCAGTTTTTCATTCCCGTCTTTTTCAACAGGCTGCTAGGGTTCGCCATGCCTGATCCGCTTCGCGTGCTGTTTGTGTGCACCGGCAACACCTGTCGGAGTCCGATGGCGGAGGCGATGTTTCGGGCCGCGGTGGGGAAGCTGCCGGTGGAGGTACGTTCGGCGGGGGTCTCGGCGGGAGCGGGGAGCGCGGCGACCCGGGAGACGGTGGAGGTGCTACGGAAGCGGGGGATCGAGTTGGATGGCCATCGGAGTGCCATGGTGGAGGAGGATCTGCTGGAGGAGGCGGACCACGTGTTCTGCATGACGCGGGGTCATTTGGAGATGCTGGAGATGATGTATCCGGAGTTTCGAGACCGATTTCACCTGGTGCGGGATTTTGACTCGGTGGAGCGGGGGGAGGACGTGCCGGATCCGATCGGGATGGGGCGGGAGGCCTACGAGGAGGTGGCGGAGTGTTTCGAGACGGCGTTGGCGGGGATCCTGGAGTTTTTGGGGCGGAAAAGCTGAGGAGATGGGGGGGAGCGGGGCCGGCGGATTCGGCTGGGCGGATGGAAACCGCCGCCACGGGGGTTTTCGCGGTTGCGTTTCGGGGCTGGGGAGGCCACGGAAGGGGCATCGTTTCGAGCATCGAATGAGTAACAAGACACTGCGAATTGCGATAGGGGCTGACCACGGCGGAGTGGATGTCAAAAGTGCGGTCAGCGAAGCGCTGAAGGCCGCGGGTCACGAGGTGACCAATTTCGGAACGGACAGCGAGGAGTCGGTGGACTATGCCGACTACGCCAACAAGGTGGCCATCGGGGTGGGGGACGGGACTTTTGACTACGGGGTGCTGGTGTGCAAAAGCGGGGTGGGGATGAGCATCGCGGCGAACCGGCACAAGGGGGTGCGGGCTGCGAAGGTGAATGACGCGGCGGAAGCGGCGGTGACCAGGCAGCACAACGATGCGAATGTGTTGTGTCTGGGATCGATGGCGGTGACGCCGGAGGCGGCGGGAGAGCTGGCGACGATTTTTGTGGGGACGGCGTTTGAAGGCGGACGTCATGAACGGCGGGTGTGCAAGTCCTCGGGCAACGTGGTGGCGCAGACCGATCCGGATGTGGCGGCGGCCATTGACGGGGAGGAGCGGCGTCAGCGGACGCATGTGGAGCTGATCGCCTCGGAGAACTTTGCGAGCCGGGCGGTGATGGAGGCGCAGGGATCGGTGCTGACGAACAAGTATGCGGAGGGGTATCCCGGACGTCGGTGGTATGGCGGCTGTGAGGAGGTGGACAAGGTGGAGCAGTTGGCGATCGACCGGGCCAAGGAACTGTTCGGGGCGGAGCATGTGAATGTGCAGCCGCATTCCGGATCGCAGGCGAACATGGCGGTGTATTTCGCGGTGTTGCAGCCGGGGGACCGGATCCTGACCATGGATCTGTCGCACGGCGGGCACCTCACGCACGGGCATCCGGCGAATTTCTCGGGGCGTCTCTATGAGGTTACCCACTACGGGGTGAGCAAGGCGGACGAGCGGATCGACTATGATGCGCTGGCCAAGCAGGCGTTGGAGGTGCAGCCGAAGTTGATCACCTGCGGGGCGAGTGCCTATTCGCGGGAGATTGATTTCCCGCAGATGGCGGAGATCGCCAAGTCGGTGGGGGCGTATCTGTTCGTGGACATGGCGCACATCGCGGGGTTGGTGGCGGCGGGGGTGCATCCGAGTCCGGTGCCGCATGCGGATTTCGTGACGACGACCACGCACAAGTCGCTGCGCGGGCCGCGGGGGGGGATCATCCTTTGCAAGGCGGAGTATGCGAGGAAGATCGACGGGCGGGTCTTTCCGGGGGTGCAGGGCGGGCCGTTGATGCATGTCATCGCGGCGAAGGCGGTTTGTTTCAGGGAGGCGTTGAAGCCGGGGTTCAAGGACTACCAGGTGCAGGTGGTGAAGAACTCGCAGGCCTTGGCGGCGCGGATGGAAGAGCATGGTTTTCGGATTGTTTCCGGAGGTTCGGACAATCACGTCTTCATGGTGGACCTGCGGCCGAAGGGTCTGGATGGGTCGGAGGTGTCCGACACGCTGGATGAGGTGGGGATCACGGTGAACAAGAATTCGATTCCCTTCGATGAAGCCGGGCCGATGAAGCCGGGCGGGATCCGGGTGGGGACGCCGGCGGTGACGACGCGGGGGATGAAGGAGGAGGATGTGCGCCAGGTGGCGGACTTCATTCACGAGGCCCTGCAGGTGATGGGGGATGCGGCGGCGTTGAGCGCGATCAAGGAGAAGGTCTTTGCGTTCAATCGGGCCTTTCCGATGCCGGAGTGAGGGGGGGATGTCGGTCTGGGGGGATCAGGCTGGAAGCCTGATCCGACTTTCACAGGCTGGAAGCCCGCGCCACTTTGCAGGCTGGAAGGCTACACCACCTTGAAGGATGAATAAAATTCCGGGGTTTGGGCTTTGTTCGTGAGCGGGTTTGGGGGAGAAGGGGCGCGTCTGATGAGCAATCCTTTTCGAGAAGACCTGGTGTCGAGGGCGCAGCCGAAGGCCTGCACGGTGGTGATCTTCGGGGCGACCGGCGATCTGACGCACCGCAAGCTGGTGCCGGCGCTCTACAATCTGCTGGTGGACGGCGAACTGCCGACGGGGGTGAAGATCGTGGGCTTTGCGCGGCGGGAGAAGTCGGACGAGGAGTATCGGGACGGGTTGGAGGAGATCAACCGGGAAGTGTCGCGGAGCGGGCATGAGGACGCGCTGTGGAAGCAGTTCCGGGAGTGCATCAGCTATCACCAGAGCGAGTTTCAGGATGGGGACGGCTACAAGCGGTTGGGGGAGCGATTGGATGCGATTGATCGGGAGCGCGGGGGGCAGGGGAACCGGCTGTTTTATCTGGCGAGTGCGCCGGAGTTTTTTGACGACATCCTGGAGCAAATGCGCGATGCGGGGCTCAACGAGCACAAGGGCGAGTGTTGGTCGCGGGTCATCGTGGAGAAGCCCTTTGGGACGGACCTGCCCAGTGCGCAGCATTTGAATACGATCGTCAACGCGACCTTCGAGGAGAAGGACACCTACCGGATCGATCACTACCTCGGGAAGGAGACCGCGCAGAACATCATGGTGCTGCGGTTTGCGAACGCGATTTTTGAACCGATCTGGAACAGCCGCTACATCGAGTCGGTGGAGATCACCTGTGCGGAGCATCTCGGGATGGAGGGTGGGCGGGGCGGCTACTACGACAAGTCGGGGGCGCTGCGGGACATGGTGCAGAACCACCTTCTGCAGTTGTTGAGTTTGGTGGCGATGGAGCCGCCGACGGATTTGAGTGCGGACGGGGTGCGGGACGAGAAGGTGAAGGTGTTTCGCTCGCTGCGGCAATGGGACACGCCGGAGTTGGTGGCGGCGAACGTGGTGCGGGGGCAGTATGTGGCGGGGTATGTGAACGGTCAGGAGGTGATCGGGTATCGGGAGGAGGACCGGGTGGATCCGGAGTCGATGACGGAGGCCTATGTGGCGGTGCGGGTGATGGTGGACACGTGGCGTTGGAGCGGGGTGCCGTTCTATGTGCGGATGGGCAAGCGCTTGCCGAAGAAGGCGACGGAGATTTCGATTCACTTCAAGGAAGTGCCGGGGGTGTTGTTCGGGGCGCTGCCGGGTGGCTTGCCGGGGGGGAACGTGCTGGTGATGCGGATTCAGCCGGACGAGGGGATCTCACTGCGGATCACCTCGAAGCTGCCGGGGACGAGTCTGCGGATGGAGCCGGTGAAGATGGATTTCCACTATGCGAGTAGTTTCGGAAAGAGCAGTCCGGAGGCCTATGAGCGGCTGCTGCTGGACGCCATGGCGGGGGATGCGACGCTGTTTGCGCGGCGCGACGAGGTGGAGGAGGCGTGGCGCTTTGTGGATCACATCGAGCGGGCCTGGCACCAGAGTGAGAAGGCTTCGCCGATGACGGAGTATGCGGCGGGATCGTGGGGGCCGCGGGAGGCGGATGAATTGCTGGCGGCGCACGGGCACGCGTGGCGGAGACTTTAAACGGAGACCATGACCGCAGAGGAAGAAGCAGCGTTGGGGTTGGAGGTTCCGGTCGATTCGATCGACGGGGAGCTGCGGAAGCTGTGGGAGGCCGATGAGGCGAGCACGAATGCCTCGCTGATGAACCTGGCGCTCTACTCGGAGGACCCGGAGTCGTTGCGGAGCAACTCGGAGGCGGCGTTGCAACTGACGCGGGAGCATGCCTGCCGGGCTTTGCTGATCGCGATGGACCGGAAGGCGCCGGAAGCGAGCATTCGGTCGTGGATCACGGCGCATTGCCATTTGGCGCACGGGAAGAAGTCGGTTTGTTGTGAGCAGCTGGCGTTTTTGTTGTCCGGAAAGGCGACCGGACGCCTGCGCAACACCGTCTTTGCGCACATGGCGAGCGATTTGCCGCTGGTGTTCTGGTGGCAGGGGGAGCTGAGCAGCATTTTTGAGGAGCGGCTGTATCGGATGATTGACCGGCTCATCGTGGACAGTTCGGGTTGGGCGGATCCGGTGGCGGGGTTTGAGCGGTTGGAGGAGGCGTTGACCGATGCGCGGAACTGGATGGTGCTGCAGGATTTGTCGTGGACGCGGACCTATCACTACCGGCTTTCGGTGGCGGCGTTGTTTGATGATCTCGTTGCGCAGCGGGCCCTTGGGGAGGTGAACGCGGTGCGGATCGTGGCGCAACCGGCGCATCGGACCTCGGCCTTGATGATGTTGGCGTGGTTGGCGACGCAGGCGGGGTGGCGGACGGGGTTGGAGCTGGGACTGGCGGCGGAGCGGGCGGCGGGTTGCGAGGAGTGTTTTGTCTTTGAGTCGAGGGAGGGGGGCAGCATCACGGCGCGGGTGGCGTGGGACGAGGAGGCCGCGCCGTTGGGGGTGGTGGAGATCAAGGCGCCGGGCTGCACGGTTTCGGTGCGGCGGGAGCCCGGGGCGGGGTATCTGCAGCAGCGGCTGGAATGTCCGGGGCACGTGGTGACGCAGAGCGGGCCGGCCGATGCGGATTCGCCCTGGGAGTTGGTGGCGGATCAGCTGTCGCGCGGGGGGCGGAATTCGCTGTTTCAGAAGGTCCGGCCAACCTTCATGGAGCTGCTGGGGAGTCGCTGAGGATGAGCGGGATTCATGGATCCGGGTAGAATTGGCGGATTTTTTGAGGGCTGGGAAGGGATGGACCGGAATCTGCTTTTACGGGGGGAGAAGCCGAGCAGTTGATGGTCATGCTAGCGAATCTTGAGATCCCGGTGGAAGCGCCCTTCACGCCCGAGCAGCGTGGGTGGCTGAATCAGTTTTTGCAGCGGGAGCTGGGGGGGGGAGGCGCGGTGGCGGAGGTGGGCTACGACAAGACGCGGCCCTTTCCGTCGGCGATTCTGGACAATTACAATCTGAACGACGAGGCGAGCGGGAAGGAAACGCGGCATGTGGCGTTGTCGCTGGAGGGTTCGGGATTGGAGTATGAGGCGGGGGACGCGTTGGGGGTCTATCCGCGGAATCCGCCGGAGATGGTGGAGGAGATTCTGGTGGCGCTGGATCTCGATGGAGCGGCGGAGGTGCCGCTGCCGGATGGGGGGGTGGGGACCTTGCGGGAGGCTCTGGAGACGGCCTATGATGTTCGTAGTCTGTCGGCGAAATTTTTGGCGGGGTGGTTGGCGCGAAGTGGATCGGAGGAGTTGCGGGGGTTGGTGGAGGCGGAGAATCAGGAGGGGTTGGGCGAATACATGTGGGGGCGGGAGTTGATTGATTTGCTATTGGAGCATCCGGTGGCCTTTGCGGATGGGGCGGACTTTGTGTCGGTGCTCAGGAAGCTGCAGCCGCGGCTTTACTCGATCGCCTCGAGTCCGAAAGCGCATCCGGGGGAGGTGCATTTGTGTGTGGGGGTGGTGCGCTATGAGAGCCATGGGCGGAAGCGAGGGGGGGTCTGTTCGACCTTTCTGAGCGACCGCAGCGGGGATCAGAAGCCGGGGGTGTTTGTGCACCGCAACCAGGCCTTTCGTCCGCCGGCGGATGAGGGGGCGCCATTGATCATGGTGGGGCCGGGGACGGGGGTTGCGCCGTTCCGGGGCTTTCTCGAAGAGCGGCAGGCGACGGGAGCGACGGGGCGGAACTGGTTGTTCTTTGGCAATCCGCATGCGGCGACGGACTTTCTTTACGAGGAGGAGCTCACGGCGCTGTTGAAGGGCGGGGTGTTGTCGCGGCTGGATCTAGCGTTCTCGCGGGACCAGGAGGAAAAAGTCTATGTGCAGGACCGGATGATCGAGCACGGTGCGGAGCTTTGGGCGTGGTTGGAGGAGGGTGGGGTGTTCTGTGTGTGCGGTGATGCCTCGCGGATGGCGAAGGATGTGGATGCGGCGCTGCACAAGGTGGTGGAAGTGCACGGGGGGATGACGGCGGAGGCGGCCGCGGAGTATGTGAAGGGGCTGCGGAAGGGGAAGCGGTATTGCCGGGACGTGTATTGAGGAGTGGGAGCGCACCAAATGTTTCCCAGCTCCGGCCACGGGGCCATGGAGGAGGCTCCAATCTCCAGAGATCGGGACGGAATCACCCTGATGGCGGGTGGGGGCGGAGTTAGGCGAGTTTTCCAGGGGCGGAGATGAAAGCTGAAGTTTTTCTCTCCGTATCCGAGCCCATGCGACTGCTCCACACCGCCCTTCTCGTCTCCTTTATCCTGCCCCTCCAGGCCGAAATCAAGGTGGCGCAGAATGATAATAATCTGAAAATCGAGATCGATGGTGCTCTCTTCACTGAGTACCACAGCGACACCAAGCTGCCCTGCCTACATCCGCTGATGAGTCCGGACGGCACTTTTCTCACCCGGCAGTTTCCCTTTGAGAAGGGTGTGGCCGGGGAGGAGAACGACCACCCGCACCACATCGGCTTCTGGTTCACGCACGGTCGGGTGAATGGCAAGGATTTCTGGCATGGCCGTGGCGGCGAGAAGGTTCTCACGAAGGGTTTTGTCGGTGAGCCGGTCATCAAGAACGGCAAGGACCGCTCCAGCGTCAGTTTCACCGTCGACCTGGACTGGATGGCCAAGGACAAACGTGTGCTCTCCGAGCAACGGACTTACACGATCGTTGCCGAGGGGAAGACACGCACCATCGATGTCACCTGCGACCTACGTGCCAGCGATGGCGAGGTGGTCTTCGGGGACACCAAGGAGGGCAGCTTTGCGATCCGCATGGCCCCGACCCTGCGGCTCAAGGGCAAAGTCGCGAAGGGCCAAATCACCAACAGCGAAGGCGTGACCGACGGGGAGGCCTGGGGGAAGCGTGCGAAGTGGGTGGCCTTTCACGGGCCTGATTCGGCCGGCACGGCGACCGTCGTCGCGATATTTGATCATGCCACAAATCTCCGCCACCCGACCTGGTGGCACGCTCGTGACTACGGCCTGCTCACCGCCAATCCCTTTGGCCCCCGCGCCTTCGGGGACACGGAGTTCAAGGGGAAGGGTGATTTCACCCTCAAGAACGGGGAATCCCTCAAGCAACGTTATCGCCTCGTCCTCCACCAGGGCGACCTCGCCTCCGCGAAACTCGAGGAGCAGTGGAAGGCATTTTCCAAGTAGGGCAGAATAGTTCATGCAAACGAAACCAGCCAATCTCATCATCCGCCATGAGGATGAGGCCATTGCCGAACCCAGCGCCTGCGGGCATCGCTATCGCCTGCTCAGCAAGGGCGACAAGGATGTTGCGGCCTGGGCTCACGCAGTTGATATCGACGGTGCCAAACTCCACTACCACAAGATCTGCACCGAGCTCTACTACGTCCTGAGTGGCGGGGGCAAGGTGGTGCTCGACGGCGAGGAGGTCGAGGTGCGGCCCGGCTCCATGATCCACATTCCACCCGGCGTGGTGCACGGCGCGATTGGAAAAATGCGTGTCCTTGTGGTGGGCATCCCCGACATTGATGACTCGGATGTGTATTACGTGGACGCGGATTGATTTTGAAACCGCGCATGGACAAGAATTCACACGAATTGGGATTGTTGAAACTGTCCCTGTTATGCGGGAGGATGAAGCATCCCCTGAGTGCCCATCATTAGCTCTCGAAATTTTTTTTCAATCGCTTTCATTCGCGGTTCTCCCTCTCCCATTCCTATCCCATGAAGCCTGCTCTATACCTAATCGCCACGCTTGCCCTCATCACTCCTTCCCTTGCCGAAGTCGACAAGGACGCCCTTCCCGAGGTGGAGGACGGCTTTGAGATCAACTTCTTCGTCAAGGAACCGCACATCATCAACCCTTCCTCGCTGTGCTTCGACAAGCGCGGCCGGCTCTTCGTCGGAGCGGGGCCTCAATATCGGCATCCCAAGGAAGACTCGCCGACCGATTACATCAAGATCCTCATCGATGAGGACGGTGACGGGGTGGCGGAGACGGTGAAGACCTTTGCGGAGGGGTTCAACTGCATCGAGTCCATGGCATGGAGAGGCGAGGAACTCTGGGTCGCCAACGCGCCGGAGCTGACCATCCTCCGCGACACGGACGGCGATGACGTCGCCGACGAATACCAGGTCATCTACACCGGGCTCAACAACCTCCGCCACAGCCTGCACGGGCTCAACTGGGGGCCGGACGGCTGGCTTTACATGACCATCGGGAACACCTGGGTGAAGCCCAACGCTCCCAAACCGTTTCGCGACCTGCAGGGGCTCAAGTCCGACGACGCCACCAAGTATCCGCTCACGGAGGTCTATACCCGCGAGACCTACCCGAAGAGTTACCACCCGATGAACAAGGACGAGAAGGAGGGTGGGATCTTTCGCTGTCGGCCTGGTGGGCACGACCTTGAGCTTTTCGCCCGCGGGATGCGCAATCCCTTCGACATGTGCATGGACAGCGGATTCAACTGGCTGGCCACCGACAACGATCCCGGCCCACCGGCCGACCGCATCTTCATGCCCATCCGCCATGGGCACTATGGCATGCGTCATCCGTGGAAATTCGATTGGAAAGGCGTGCATCCCGCCGTGGCCCCCTCCTCGGACCTGTTTCCGGGGGTCAGCGGCTCGGGCACCGGGGTGGTGTTTTACGATGCGGGGCACTTCCCCGAGCAGTACCGCAACCGTCATCTGATCGCCGACTGGACCAACAACTGCATCTTTCTCTACACTCCCAAGTGGGATGGTGCCCTGCAGGTTCCCGCGGAAGAAAAGCGCAAGATTGTGGAGAGTTCGGGAGGCTATGGCGACCTGCAGTGGAAGGGTAAGGAGGGGCGTTCGCTGTTCCGCCCGACCGACATGGAGATCGGCCCCGACGGGGCGGTTTACATCGCTGGTTGGGGATCGGTCTATGGCACGGAGTATGTTTCCAAGGAGAAGTGGGCCGCCAAGGAAAGCGCCAAATATCAGGGTCGGGTGTTCCGCCTGCGCCACAAGGATCCGCTCATTGCGCGGGAGCAATGGGATGGGCCGAAGCGCAAGAAGGATATCAAGACCTGGTCCCCGGCCGAACTTCTGGAGGATCTTGGTCAGGCGGTGCACGTCTGGCGCGTCGATGCGCAGGACGAACTGGTGCGTCGTGGAACATCGGTGCGTGGGGATCTGCTCAAGGCGGTCATCTCGGGGGATCTGAGCGAAAGGCAAGCCACCTGGGCGATCTGGGCGGTGGGTCGCATCGACAAGGCGAGCGGCGGCGATCATGCGAATATCGGGGAGATCGCCCGCGAAGGCAGCGACCTGAACCTCCGCATCCAGGCCACGCGCATCCTTGGGGAGAACAAGGTCTCCACCGCCGCGCCGCTGCTCATCGAGTTGCTGGCCGACCCGGAGCCGCGGATTCGCCACGCCGCCATGCAGTCGCTTGATTTGGTCGGTTGGGGCGAACATGCCGGGGTGATTATTGATGCCATCGCTGAGGAGAGTGACCGGGTGACCGCATATGCCGATTGGCAGGTGATGCGTCGTCAACTGTCCTCCGAGGAGCGTCGCAAGCTGCTGGAGGACAAGCGCTTCCTGGTCCGGCAAATGGCGGCCCTCGGTCTGATGGAGGATGGCGACCGTGACCTGCAGGGCCGGGCCAACGATTACTTGCAAGACTCGGGCGCTGTTGCCGGCAAGTCCAAGCGGGAGGAGGCGCCAGCCCCCACGAGCACCGTGGTGATCCGGGCCGCCGAGCGGAATTTCCGGGGAAAGACCAGCGTTTCATTTAAGACCACGGCTTTGGGGAAGGTCGGTCCGGCGGCCGGCGGGAAGCCGGCTGGCAAGGCCTCGCAGACCGACGTCCGCTACACGCTCGACGGGTCGGAGCCGAAGGCCAACTCGGCCAAGGCCGCGAAGGATGTGGCCGTGACAAAAGACACCACCGTCAAGGCTGGCGCGTTTGTTGGAAAGCAGCTGGTTTCGGAGATTGCCTCACTCAGTCTGCACCAGATCACCGACTCGGAGTGGAAGGACCGTTTGTTTGTCCATGGCCTCAGTCGTGAGGGTTGCGAGGTGGTCGACGATGGCCTGCAGCGTGGTGTCCAGGCATACGCGGACGACCGCCGCGAGACGATCAGCGAGGTGCCCGACGCCATCGCCGGGACCACACAGCTGCGCACCGGCAAGAGTGATCGCAAAAATTCCGCCGCCGATTTTTTGAGCTTCGAGATCAACCTGCCCGCCTTGGTGATGGTCGCCTATGACGCGACCGCGAAAATTCCGGGATGGCTTGCGGACGGCTGGAAGAAGACCGGGCACACCGTCGGCACGAGTCAGGGGGCGCGCTTTCAGGTTTATCAAAAGGAGGTGGAGGCTGGTCCGGTCGTTCTTGGTGGCAATGGTGGGGCGCCAGCGATGTATCAGGTTTACCTGCGCAAGGCCGGGGCCGTGATGACACGTGGGGCGGCCGTGAAGCCGCTGCTCGCCAAGGCCGATCTCAAGCGCGGCGAGGAGATCTTCTTCGGGCGCGGCACCTGTTTCGCCTGTCACCAGGTGAAGGGCAAGGGATTTGTGGTCGGCCCCGATCTGGTGGCCATCAACAAGCGGCACGATGCGGACTATGTCACGCAATCCATCCTCGAGCCGGATGTCTATATCGTCGAGGGCTTCCAGCAGACCAGCCTGGAACTGAAGGACGGGAGGAGGCTTTTCGGCATGATCCAGGAAGAGACGGCCCAGCAGCTTAAGATCGTGCTGCCGACCGGGGAGGTGATCGAGGCCAGCGTCGACGACGTGCAGAAGCGCGACGACGCCGAGCATTCCGGCATGCCGGCCAGCTTTGCCTACACCCTCAGTGCTCAGGATGTCGCGGATTTGACCGCGTGGATCATGGGATTGAAGTAGGGGGGCGGTGCCTCAAGAGTGGGTGTGGCGCCGGACTCAAGAGTGGGTGTGGTGCCGGACTCAAGAGTGGGTGTGGCACCGGACTCAAGAGAGTTTGTCGGATGGTCGGACTCTCGTGGTTGTCATTTGCGATTCCGGATGTGGCAACGAGCTTCAGCAGTTGAGATTTGGTCTTGGATTTGAAATTTATTTGGAAA
>JAQCFL010000067.1 GCA_027619375.1 Verrucomicrobiota bacterium
ACGGATAACCGATAACTGCCAAAAAAATGCCCACCCAAGTCGGTCTCATCTCCCTCGGCTGCGCCAAGAATCTCATCGATTCCGAAATCATGATCGGCCACCTCCAAAAGGAAGGCATGATCATGACGCCCGAACCCGACCTCGCCGACGTCCTCATCATCAACACCTGTTCCTTCATCGACGTCGCCAAGGACGAATCCATCTCCACCATCGTCGATGCCGTCAATGCCCGGGCTGCCGACCCCGCCCGCGAGAAACAAAAGATCCTCGTCGCCGGCTGCCTCTCCCAACGCTTCCAAAAAGATCTCCCCGGCCTCCTCCCCGAAGTCGACGCCTTCATCGGCCTCGACCAGGTCACCCAGATCGCCCCCATCGTCCGCCAGGTCCTCGGCCGCGCCATCGGCGAGGAATCCCTCGACACGGTCACCAAGAAGACCGTCTTCATCCCCGACTTCACCACCCCCCGCTTCCGCCTCACCCCGGCCCACATGGCCTACGTGAAAATCGCCGAAGGCTGCAACCACACCTGCTCCTTCTGCATCATCCCGAAAATCCGCGGCCAGCACCGCTCCCGCACCCAGGAGTCCGTGGTCCGCGAAGCCCGCTCCCTCATCGAGGCCGGCGTCAAGGAACTCAACCTCATCTCCCAGGACACCACCTACTTCGGCATGGACCGCTGGCGGGGCCGCGGCCAACGACCCAAACCCACCTCCGGCGTCGACTCCACCCGCGGCGAATCCCTCGCCTCCCTCCTCCGCGAACTCAACGCCATCGAAGGCGAGTTCTGGATCCGCCTCCTCTACACCCACCCCGCCCACTGGTCCGACGAACTCATCGAAACGATCGCCTCCTGCGAGAAGGTCGCCAAATACGTCGACATCCCCCTCCAGCACATCTCCGACCACATGCTGGACACCATGAACCGCAAGACCGACGGCACCTACGTCCGCAAGCTCCTCGACCGCATGCGGGCCGGCATCCCCGACCTCGCCATCCGCACCACCTTCATCACCGGCTTCCCCAACGAAACCGACGCCGACCACGACGAACTCGTCGAGTTCATCAAGACCTTCAAATTCGAACGCTGCGGCATCTTCCAATACTCCCGCGAGGACGGCACCCGCGCCGACAAACTCGCCGGCCACCTCCACCACATGACGATCAAAAAACGTCACCGTGATCTCACCAGTGCCATCGAAGGCACCGCCGACAAGGTGAACAAGAAACAAGTCGGCAAAACCTTGCGCGTCCTGGTGGAAGAGGAAGGCATCGCCCGCTCCATGTGGGACGCCCCCGACATCGACGGCCGCATCTTCGTCTCCTCCGACATCCCCGTCGGCGATTTCGCCACCGTCACCGTCACCGACCACCGCGGCTACGACCTCATCGCCAAGCAATAGCAATATGGAGCGCGGGTTTGTAACCCGCCCCACAACCCCGGCTCATCCAGGGAGCGTAGGCGTCCCGCCCGCATTCAGCTCCCCACTCCCCCATCGCCTTCCCTCCCCTCGCCTGTTCAACTCCCTCCGTGGCGTCCCTCTCCGCGGACCAAAAAAAAATCCATCTCTACCGCGAGATGGTCCGCAGCCGCAGGTTCGACTACCCCAACCACCCCGGCCGCTTCTCCTTCAACGATTGACGCCATCCCTCCCATCCCCAATAACCGATAACCAATAACTGAGAACCGGCACGAAGTGCCCCCCATGACCAAATCCGACCTCCTCCCCCGCATCCTCGAAATCCTCGAGGACCAGCACCGTGTCATGCTCCACGCCCTCAAGGAAACCCGCGAAAACGCCTCCGGCGACGAGACGAAATCCGAAGGCAAGTACGACACCCGCGCCACCGAAGCCGCCTACCTCGCCGGCGCCCAACAGCAACAGTCCGACAAACTCGCCGAAGCCATCCACACCTTCCGCTCCTGGAAACCCCCGCACTTCGAACTCACCGACGAGATCGCCCTCGGAGCCCTCGTCGAGACTGACCTCGACGACGAAACCTCCTTCTACCTCCTCGCCCCCGCCGGCGGCGGCACCACCCTCGACTACCTCGGCTGCGAACTCACCCTCCTCACCCCCGAAGCCCCCCTCTTCCAAAAACTCGCCGGCCGCAAACCCGGCGACATGCTCGACAACCCGCCCCTCCTCCTCCTCGGCATCGAATAGCCTACAAAATGCACTTCTCCGTCCTCGACCTCTTCACCATCGGTGTCGGCCCTTCCTCCTCCCACACCGTCGGACCGATGCGTGCCGCGGCCCGCTTCGCAAACTCCCTCCTGAATCTCCCCCTCACCCGTCTCCGCTGCGACCTCTACGGCTCCCTCGCCGCCACCGGCAAGGGCCACGGCACCGACCGCGCCCTCCTCCTCGGCTTCCTCGGCCACCAACCCGAGACCGTCCCCATCGCCAAAATGGACGAACTGTTAGAGACCGTCCGCTCTTCCCGATCCCTCACCCTCCCCGACGGTCGCACCCTCCCCTTCGACGAGAAAACCGACCTCTCCTTCAAACGCCTCAAACCCCTCCCCCGCCACCCCAACGGCATGCACTTCCTCGCCCTCGGCGAAGGCGACACCGTCCTCCGCGAGGACATCGTCTACTCCCTCGGCGGTGGCTTCATCGCCTCCGAACACGAACTCGACCACCCGCCCGCCGACTCCGTCGAGCGCATCCCCTTCCCCTACGACAGCGCCGCCGAACTCATCACCCTTTGCGCCTCCAGCGGCCTCACCATCGCCCAACTCACCCTCGCCAACGAAGCCGAGTTTCGCCCCGAAGCCGACACACGCCAACGCCTCGACGCCATCTGGAACACCATGCAGGAATGCGTCCGCAACGGCTGCGCCAACGAGGGCATCCTCCCCGGCGGCCTCCAGGTCACCCGCCGGGCCCGCAAACTCCATCAGGACCTCTGCCACCGCAACGAAGCCGCCCTCGCCGATCCCCTCGCCATCCTCGACTGGGTCAACCTCTACGCCCTCGCCGTCAACGAGGAGAATGCCGCCGGCGGCCGCGTCGTCACCGCCCCCACCAACGGCGCGGCCGGCATCATCCCCGCCGTCCTCCACTTCGCCACCCGCTTCCGCCACTCCCCCCACTCCGATCCCGTCCACCGCTTCCTCCTCACCGCCGGCGCCATCGCCACCCTCTACAAAAAAAATGCCTCCCTCTCCGGGGCCGATGTCGGCTGTCAGGGCGAGGTCGGCGTGGCCTGCTCCATGGCCGCCGCCGCCCTCGTCGAGTTCCTCGGCGGCTCCCCCCAACAGGCCGAAAACGCCGCCGAAATCGGTATGGAACACAACCTCGGCCTCACCTGCGACCCCGTCGGCGGCCTCGTCCAGATCCCCTGCATCGAACGCAATGCCATGGGCTCCGTCAAAGCCATCAACGCCGCCCGCCTCGCCATGACCGGCGACGGCTCCCACTTCGTCTCTCTCGACAAGGTCATCAAAACCATGCGCGACACCGGCCGCGACATGAAATCCAAATACAAGGAAACCTCCCGCGGCGGCCTCGCCGTCAACGTCGTCGAATGCTAAGCCCGTGGCGGCGGTTTCCAACCGCCCCGCCGAACCGCGGCGCGAAGCAGCCCGGCATCATCTCCCGCCCCCAACCTAGAACCCCATCCCACCCATAGCGCCCCCCGTCGCGGCGGTTTCCAGCCGCCCTCTCCCCTCTCCCCTCTGAACACTGAACACCACTCTTCGACCTCCGCCCTCCGACTTCCGACTTCCGACTTCCGACTTCCGCATTCCGCGTTCCGCATTCATCCTCCCCCCATGCTGAAACTCCTCGGCCGCCTCACCGCCCTGCTCGTCCTCGGCGCGGCGATCGCGGTCGGCTGGATCTTCTACCCCGAAATCGAACACTTCTTCCGCCAACGCCTCGCCACCAAACCCGAAGACGCCCCCGCCCCAGACCTCGATCAATACCTCCTCCTCATCTCCGAACTCGACGCCCACCGCCAGCGCCTCCTCCTCGACTACGAGCAGGCCACCACCGACCAAGAACGCGAGTCCGTCCTCCTCAGCGCCCGCGCCCTCCTCGAAGGCGCCCTCCCCACCCTCATGAAATGCTGGCTCGGCACCCCCTGGGACTTCAACGGCACCGCCCACCAACCCGGCCCCGACAAGGTCGCCTGTGGCTACTTCGTCTCCTCCCTCCTCCAGGACGCCGGCTTCCAAATCGAATGGGCCCCCCTCGCCCAGCAACCCTCCCAAAACATCCTCGCCACCTTCCTCCCCGAGGAGGAAATGCACATCCGCGTCGATACCGACTACGAGCGCTTCGTCGATGAAGTCCTTTCCTTCGGCCCCGGCATCCACATCGTCGGCCTCGACAGCCACGTCGCCTTCCTCGTCGCCCAGTCCAACGGCACCATCCGCTTCATCCATTCCTCCGGCTCCAGCCCCTGGTGCGTGGTCGATGAAAACCGCACCACTGCCCACACCCTCCAACGCTCCCGCTACCGCGTCTTCGGCAACCTCACCGCCAACCAGAACGTCCTCGCCGCCTGGCTCACCCAACAACCCTTCCCCACCAAAAAAAACTGAGCCTCCCCGCGTAGCGGCGCCCCTGCGGGGCGTCGGCGGTTCCACCACCGCCCCTCACACCCCGCAATGCCCCCCTACGCCTTCTTCAGCATCTTGCTGGCCCGCTTCTCCACCACCGCCGCAGTCTTTTCATCCTGCACCGCCTTGAGAAACTGCAGGTAGTTCGACACCACCGTCGCATAGTCCGTCTTCGAGGTGGAAACATACTTCTCATACACCGTGATGGCTTTCTCAAAGTGCTCCCGGGCCTGATTGAAGTGATTGGAATCCGCCAGACTCGCCGCCAGATTGGCATGCGATTGGCTGGTATCGAGATGATCCAGACCCAGCGACACCTGTCGCGCCGAGAGCGCCATGTTGTGCATCTCCTGCGCCTGCTCGTGATAGCCCGCCTTCTGATAAAGCGCACCCAGGTTGTTGCAGATCGAGGCGGTCTCCTCGCTGTCACGACCCAGTTCCTCGTGGCAAATCTTCAGCGCATTCAAAAACAAGGTCTCGGCCCGGTCAAAGTTGTCCTCCTCCTCGTAGAGAAACGCCAGGTTGTTGCTCAAATCCGCAATATCCAGATTGGCCGGCGGATCGAGCCGCGAGAAAAAATCGATGGACTCCTCATAGCAGCGCATCGCTTCCTCAGAGTTTTCCTCATGATCCCACAACACCGCCAGACTCGCGCTCAGCCGTCCCCGCTCTTCCAACCACTCGCCGTCCGTGGAGAGCATGCTCAGCGCCTCCAGGTAATCACCCTTCGCATTCTCGATCTCGCCCATCTGGCGGGACAAATCCCCTTTCACCTCCAGGGAAAGCGCCAGCTCCGTGGCATACTCGGGCGAGTTGGCATGCATCTCCCGCGCCTTCGCCACCGCCGTGGTCGCCGTGTGGCGCGCCTCGGTCCACTTCTCCGCTTCACAGAGCGACCTCACCCGGTCCTCCAGCATGTGCAATAAATTAGCCGCTCCAGATTCCATGTAGTTACAGGGTGTGTGCCTTCAATTCTCCGTTCCCCCACCACATTTTGCAACTGAATTGCCAATTAGTTTGGCCCCTCTCCCCCGCCGTCACCACTCCGGAAAGCACTCACCCTCAGCCACCTGCGGCGAACCGCGCTACGACGCACTTAAAAGGTCCAAACAATTCTGCCGCGCCTTCGGCATCCGACCAAAGGCCCGCTCCAACGCCGCCCCCGCACTCTGCCCCTCCTGCGCCACACCCAAAGCCCGCGCCAACTCCCGCTCATAGTGCAACATCCCCTTCCGACTCGCCTCCTCCGTCTCAAGATGACTCAGTCCCCGCCTCAGCAAATCAAACAACTCCGGCACGGCATGCTCCCGCTCCACAAACTGCTCCAACAACTGCCCGAAATAGGCCGCCAATACCATGTTCGCATACCGCTTCCGCAACCCCTCCCGATACTCATGCACCTCCACCTCACGCAGCGTGTGCAGATCACTCCTCCGACTCGGCACCCACTCCAGATGCGCCTGCACAAACAAATCCAGCTTCCCCGCAAAGGAACTCTTCGGCCGTCGCGCCCCCTTCGCCACGGTCTTCAACAGACCCGCACCTTCCGTACACCACAGCACGATCAGACTGCTGTCCGTCAGTTTCGTCATCCGGATGATGATGCCTTCCCCCTGATCCATCGCCGCGAGAAGCAAACTCCATCCACCCCATTCCGCAATCCCGAAGAATGGCGCCCCGCCGGAAAGCCCCCAGAAGCCTGTCGAAAAAAACGGGAATGAAAAACCGCGAGTCATTTTGGGAGCTGGCAAGGCGTGCCTGCCCGGGCGTAGCTATAGCGAAGACTGGAGGAGGGAGTTGGGCGGGACCAGCGACCGGCGAACAACGCCGCCAGAACCCAAAAGGCCCGCAGCCCAAAGGGCTTTCTGCTGTGCCCCTCCGCGAGGCCGCATTTCAATCGGGCCCCCTATCCCCTCCTGGTTCGTTTACGGGGTTTTCAAGAGGCTGCCAGCCCCCTCCTCCAGGGAGATGCCCAGGCTTATTTTAGAATGGTCGATAGCACATATATACGTTATATGTCCCCGCCTCCGCCCATGAGCGCCTCTGGATATCGACCCCGTAGCTCCACCAACTGGCTCGCCGTCCTCGCTGGCACGGCCTTCTGTGCTGGGGCGGCCGTCGTCATGTCCAGGCACCTCGACGACACCGCTGCCGGCAAGACCATCGCCGAGGCCCAACCCGAACTCGCCACCGCCAACCCCTCCAGCCCCACCGACCCCATCCCAATCCCACCCAACCCCCTTCCTCCAGAGCAAGAGGGCTGGACCGAACGACAACTGGGCTCCATCTCCCTCCAACTCCCCGGCGAGCCCACCCCGGACGAGAAGCCCGGATGGTACGACCGCTACGCCAGCGTCACCCTCCTCCACGCCTACAGCATCCCCGTCGAACACCGCCAAAGCCACATCCGCGTCTCCGTCATCCGCTACGCCAAAGGCAATATCTCCCTCGACGGTGCCGCCCTCGCCGCCAAACGCGGCATCGAGGCCGAGTTCTCCGGCGTCACCACCGTCCTCCCCTTCAATTTCCGCGATCTCCCCTCCCGGCAAGTGGTCTCCCGCCCCGTCGATCTCGCAGACCTCACCCGCCAACACACCTACCTTCTCATCAACAAAAACGAGATGCTCGTCCTCTCCGTCACCGGCTACGACCAACAGCCCAACCGCCTCGCCCATCAGATCCTCCGCACCGTCCACTTGCAATAGCCGCTCTCCCTCCTTCCTCCTTCCTCCTTCCTCCTGACTTCTGACTTCTGACTTCTGAATACCGAACACCGAACACCGAACACCGACTACGACGCCCTCCCCACCGTCCCACCCTCCACGAACTCGGCCTTCGTAAAGCTCTGCCGGCGGTCATCCTCGCCTTGGGCCACATTGTTGGCCCAGCGCACGATGCGGCGCACCATCGGGCGGTAGTCCCAGCGAATGTGCGCGATGGACGGCTTGCACATCTGGAAGGTCGCATCCGGATCGGAGCAGATCAGCGAGACGTCTTCCGGCACCCGCAGGCCCCGCCGGGCCAGATACTGCTGGGTCGCCGCAAAGAACCGCGCTTCGTCGATGAATATGGCCGTCGGTGGGGTCCTCCCGAACAGCGAATCGAGGAGCGTCTGGAACCCGTCAATGCTCTCCTCCCAGTCCGGCAGGTTGAAATTACCGGTGGGAATCCCCTCGGCCATGAGTTCGGCGAGGAAGGCTCGCTCGCTCGACCCGGGCTCCGGCAGCCGCCGCAGCCGATGGGTCAGCATGACGATGCGGCGGTGGCCGAGCGCAATCAGGCACCGCGTGGCCTCGGCAAAGGCCGATGGCTTGTCCGGACCCGAACTTGCAATCGGGAGCCCGCGCCGCCGCCCGGCGAGCGCAAAGACCGGAGCCGACTGACCTGAAAACCACTCCAGGACATCGAGCGAGGCCGCCACCACCACCCAGGCATCGGCATCGGCATCGGTCTGCTTCACGTATCGGGCGATGCGCTTCACATTCATCCGAAGATCCACCAAGGATTTGGACGCAAAGAAGGACGTGTGGCCCGCCTCCGCCAGCAGGTGTTTCAGCTCGATCAGCCAACTCTCCTTCAGCTCCAATGGCATGTGATCCAAGATGGCCACCCGCAGGGTCGGCGGAGCCAGGCCGCCGGGCAGCTCGATCTTCCGGCGTTTGCCCGGCCCCTGCCCCACCAACAAGCCCTCCTTCTCGAGCAGCCGCAGTGCGAGCTCGACGGTGGTGGTGTTCATCCCCAGGGCCGCCGCCAACTCGCCCCGTCCGGGGATCGTCTCGCTCCAGTGCCCCCGTAGGATCTCCTCACGCAGATGCGCCGCGACCTGCTCCGCAATGGAGATGATCGTTAACTCACGCATGCAGCCAACCTGTAAAACCATTTTACAGGTGTCGATGAGAAAAACGATTGCCGTGTGGTGACGGCCGGGGAGATGCTAGGGCTCATTGATATTAATTTGCCCCCCCGGCGTGTCAGCCGGGAGACCACAGCAAAGGGACCTCAACCACAGCAAATGGACCCCAACCATTCACACCAGCCCACAACCAACAACGAACAACCACTGATGAAAACAAGAAGCCGCCACCTTTTCTCCCGCGCAAAACAGCCTATGCTCTCATGGATCACGGCCGCAGCCTTTGCAACGACAGGCGGCAACGCCCTGGTGATCGACTGGGCCGACATGGACCCCACCGACGACACTGACTGGCAACTCGGAACCAACTGGGTTGGCAATGCCGTTCCCGGTGCCGGCGTCGACGTGAGGTTCCTGATCCAGAACGACACCATCGACGTGAACGGCATTCCCGTCTCCGTCGGGCAATTCTACGTCAACAAGAACGGCCAAACCTTCCTGGACACTGGCGACAGCATCACCGCCACTTCCCTTCGCTTCCACGAGGCCAATGCCGTGGACATCCACGCTGATCTGGTCATCTCCGGGCAACTCTACACCACTCGCAAGTCTGACCACGAGACCTACCATGGCTCGGTCAGCTTTGGAGGAATCGATATGGGTCAGGGACTGTCGACCTTCAATGGCCCGGTGACCGTCACCGGCCCCAACGGCCTGGAGGCGTTCTACAGCAGCATCAGCCAGGGCGCTACCGGACCGACCTACGTGTTCAACGACACGCTCACCTCCGCGAATGGCGGATCGATCACATCGAACAACGGGACCAGGGTGAGCACCGTGACGGCCGGAGCCAGCGACACCCTCTCCGGACTCGGGGACACCCTCCACGTCGATGCCGGCGGCATCCTGGACCTGGCGGTCGCTCAGACCGGGGCAACCCCCTACGGCACCGGCAGTATTTCGGTCAACGCCTACGGCCTGCTGCTGGGCGACACGGGCACCAGCACCTGGGGCCCCGGCAACCACATTGACGTCAAGAACGACGGCATCCTGGCCACCACAGCCGGGAGCACCCCGACGACGGGTGACATCGGAGTCGCGGTGGCCTGGCAGGGCGTGACCAGTGCCGGCACGTGGACGGCCGGCAACGACGGCAGCAGCGTCTTCAGAGGCCTGGCGGTGGGCGGCTTCAATGACAGCCTCTCCTCCACCACCCTCGAGGCACCGGCCGGTGCCGGCCATGTCGAAATCCTCGTCCTGCCGGGCTTGGGCACGAGTGGACAATCGGTGGACATCGTCTCGCTCGACGGAACCGGCATTGCCAATCTCCACTGCATCGGCAACTTCCGCTCCAACGGCGGCACCCTCAATCCGAACGCCCTTCCCAACGCGGTGACGACCTTCAACTTCATCGGCGAAGATTTGACCACGACCCAGATCGTCGATCTCTACAACAACTTCACGGTCGATTCCGGCCAGACGATCAATATTTCAGGCAACGGTTGGGCCGAGGTCGATCCGGACAACTTGGACGGATCCCTGACCTTCTCCGGAAACACCCAACTTGAGGCAGGCACCACGGCCTTCCCCCCCATCGCCACGAATCCGAACACCATGTTGACCTTCCACAACCTCTCCTCGCTCGCCATCGCAAGCAACGAGATCGCCCTCTTGGAGAACCTCACCCCGGGCCAAATCGCCACGAGTGGCACGCCGATCCTGACCCTGCTAACCACCGGCAGCAACAACGCGGGCAACATCACCCCGCAGTTCGACATCAACACCACTGATACTCCGAATCTCATCGAGTTCATGAAGAAGTGCAACATCAACGTCGAGGGCAACAACAACAACTATGCCGACCTTCGAGGAGAAGGCCTTGTCATTGGTGACGGCAAGTATCTCATGGGTTACAGCGATTCGGACAAGGGAATCTACCTTCGGGCCGACCTCTACGACGCTGTCGACAACCCCTTCGGCCCCGCCATCATCAGCGGCATCAGTGGCGCGGCCACGATGGGCATCGCCTGCAACTCCGATGCCCCCAACGACTACCTGGGCATCATCATCCCGGTGGACGCCAAGGGAGCAAAGCTCATGCTCAACAACGACCAGGCCATGACGACCGCCAAGTCGGGCAACATCCGATCCACCGAAGCCCCCAACAATAAGATCCTTCTTCAGGGCCCCATCACAAACACCCCGGAAATCGACGTCCGCAAGGGCGCGGTCGATTTCGATCCCGGCGTGAGTGTCCCGCCCGGCGTGACCCTGACGGTCCAGAACGGGGCAACCGCGAATCTCGACACGGCCGTGACGCTCGGCACGATCGGCGGCAACGGCACGGTCAACAACGCCAGCAACCTGACCTTCGCCACGATTTCCCCGGGCAGCAGCGTGGGTGCGCTCGACATGAACACCTTCACGATGCCAAACGGGGCAACCTATGACTGTGAGATCGGCGGCAACGGCGGCTTTCCGGGTGGCTCCCCGCTGGCTGGCACCGACCACGACGTGATTGACGGCGCCACGGTGACCTTCAACACCGCGTGGACCCTGAATCTCGTCAATACCGGCCTCGGCGTGGGCGACCTCGATGGCAGCGAGGTTTTCACGATCATCGACGCGAGCTCAACTCCCGGTTTTATTGCGCCAACCATCACCTCCACGGGCTTTGATATCAGCGGGGTGTCGGTGACGCAGAATGGCGGTAACATCGAAGTGACCGGCCTGCTGGTTGATGCCGGCGGTGCCGACCCCTATGACGCTTGGTCGGGTGGAATGTGGTCGGGGACCCTCGGCGACGACGACCCGGAACTCGACTCCGACGGAGGCGGACTCGAGACGGGCATCGAGTGGGTGGTCGGCGGCGACCCGACCCTCGGCTCCGACGACGTCGACAATACGCCGACCGTCGACAACAGCGACCCCGACGACTTCATCTTCACCTTCAAGCGGCGCGATGCGGCCGAAGCGGATGGCAACACCGCCATCATGGTGGAATACGGATCCGACCTGAGCGTAAGCGGCTGGACCGATGCCGAGCATGGCACGGCCGGGGTGAGCATCGACGACACCACCGACCTCGGCGGCGGCTTCCATGAGGTCAGCGTGTCGATCCCCCGCACCTTGGCCACCGGTGACAAGTTGTTCGCGCGCCTGAAGGTCACCGTGACCATTATTCCCTGAACCGGCTTGGAATTCAAGATCCCCGCACTCCCGGCTCGCCAAAACCGACCCTTCCTCAGAATTTCCTCCCCTCCGGGAACATTCCGCGTTACCTCCTCCCCCCGCATGGCTGAACTCTCCACCGCCGACCTCCTGGCGCTTGACACCGAGTCCCTCAAGGGACGCCTGTCCGAGCTCAGGAGGTATCTTTGACGTCCCCACCCTGGAACAAGACATCGCCGCCATCGAGGAACGATCGGCCGCCCCCGACTTCTGGAACGACCAGGAAAATGCCCAGGCCGCCATGGCCGAAAAGAGCCGCCTCTCCCGCAAACTCGATCCCCTTCTCAAACTCGAGGTCCAGTTCGAAAACCTCCGCGCCGGCATCGAACTCGCCAAGGAATTCGACGACCTCGACTCCGCCCGCGAAGCCGCCGCCTCCTTCAAATCCATCGAGAAGGATCTCGAGGCCTACGAACTCATCACCCTCCTCGACAAACCCTCCGACATCAACAACGCCTACCTCACCATTCAGGCCGGTGCCGGCGGCACCGAGGCCTGCGACTGGGCCGACCTCGTCCAACGCATGTACCGCCGCTGGGCCGAAAAGGCCGGCTTCACGGTCACCTCCCTCGACTACCAGGAGGGAGAGGGTGCCGGCTGCAAGTCCGTCTCCTTCAAAATCGATGGCGACTACGCCTACGGCTACCTGAAAAGCGAACGCGGCGTCCACCGCCTCGTGCGCATCTCCCCCTTCGACGCCGCCGGCAAACGACACACCTCCTTCTGCGCGGTCGATGTCACCCCCGAGATCTCCACCGACATCAACATCGAGATTCCCGACTCCGATGTCGAGATCTCCACCATGCGCTCCGGTGGCAAGGGCGGACAGAACGTCAACAAGGTCGAAACCGCCGTCCACCTCCGCCACCTCCCCACCGGCATCATGATCCGATGCTCCCAGGAACGCTCCCAGCTCCGCAACCGCGAACTCGCCTGGGCACTCCTCCGCGCCAAACTCTATCAGATCGAGGAGGACAAACAACGCGAAGAGGCCGACCGCGTCTATTCCGGCAAGGGCGAAATCGGCTGGGGCAGCCAGATCCGCTCCTACGTCTTCCAACCCTACCAAATGGTCAAGGACCTCCGCACCGGCGTCGAAACCGGCAACATCCAGGCCGTCATGGACGGCGACCTCGACCCCTTCATCGAAGCCATGCTGAGGGGACAAACCAGGGAATGACCATCTCCATCCTAACCCTCTTCCCCGAGATCGCCCTCGCCCCCCTCGGCGAGAGCATCATCAAACGCGCCCGGGAAGCGGGCCTCGTCGAGATCCGCGCCCACCAACTCCGCGACTGGGCCACCGGCAAACACCGCAAGACAGACGACTACCTCTGCGGCGGCGGCCAGGGCATGCTCCTCAAGCCCGAACCCCTCTTCGCCGCCATCGAGGAACTCCGCACCCCCGACACCCGCGTCATCCTCATGACCCCCCAGGGCCAACAGTTCAAACAGGCCCACGCCCGGCGCCTCTCTAACGAATCCCACCTCCTCCTCGTCTGCGGTCACTACGAGGGCGTCGACCACCGCGTCATCCAGGAACTCGTCGATGAGGAACTCTCCATCGGCGACTACGTCCTCACCAACGGCGCCCTCGCCGCCGCCGTCGTCTCCGACGCCATCGTCCGTCTCCTCCCCGGTGCCCTCGGCGACGAACGCTCCCCCGAGGACGAATCCTTCACCGACCCCCACCTCCTAGAAGCCCCCGCCTACACCAAACCCGTCGACTTCCGAGGCTTGGTGGTCCCCGACGTCCTCCTCTCCGGCCACCACGCCGAAATTGAGGAGTGGAAAAAGAACCAAGCCCTCATCCGCACCCGCCAAAACCGCCCCGACCTCCTCCAAGAGTAACCGTGGCGTGACCGTCCCGGTCGCACGCCCATCCTCACACATCTCCCGGCCCTCCCATTTTGGGTTTGCCTCCCCACCAAAAGCCTCCTTAAATGTTCTCATGAACATGTTCGGAAAGGTCGGTCAAGCCATTCTCCCACAACACCATGGAGCCCGGCGCTGGGCCGAGGAATACGGCGAAAAACTCGTCCGCGTCCGTTACCGCTATGATTCCGTGGCCGGACTCCGCCATACCACCGTGGAAATCGCCGTCGACTCCGCACCCTGGCAACCCGCCCTGCAACCCACCGCCCTGATCCATGTCGCCTACGACGAGGAAAAACTCCGCCATCTCCTCAAAGCCCGCGGCGCCACCTGGGAACCCGCCCTCCGCCGCTGGCGCGTCCCCCTCCCCCTCGTCCAAGAACTCCAACTCGAAAACCGCCTCGACTCACCACCCCCAGCCTCCTAATCTCCACCTCACTATCTCTCTACCTCTCCAATACTAGAGAGCACCTCTCCACATCTGGTGAGGCTCTCTAGTATTGGAGAGGTGGCGGGGATGACATAATAAAACTGTTAGCCAAAAGAAAATACGCCCATGATGATCGACACCTCTTTCAATTTTAAGACGGACACACTCCCGGACAAAGATCCTGATACGTAGAGTCCGACGCTGGCGGAATACCATAAATTACTTTGGAGTAAGCCTTTGCCTAGTGGGCATGTTTTCAACCTAGAATACAAGAAGCCACCATTTTATTTATACCACTCCTCGGATGCAGGAGAGTTCTGTCTGTCGAGTGACACGGTCGTGCCAAGCTTTCGGAAGAAGACAATAGCTGATGTATCGAAGGATGAGATGAATTTCGGGGGGCTTGGATACACCATCGGAGGGATGATGGTTTTTCCCGCGATCAAGATTGATGGTCTCTGGACGATCAACCAGGAGCGAGGATGCACCAAGGCGATATCAGACCGTTTCGATTATACAGTTGAATGTATTCGCAGGCATTATGCCGACGGACAGAGTCCACTGAGTGATGTTTTGAGACGCTACGCGTGTTTCTTCACCTTGTTTCGAGATTTTGCCGGATACGTTGAGTTTTTCCATTTACAGGATATCGTCGATCCGAGTTTCACGGCTGTGAAGTTCTTCCTCCCCTTTGAGGATTTCGAGACCACTTCACCCATCCCCAAGAACAGGGATGAGTATCTTCAATATAAGGCAACAGCCATTGAATTTTTGAGCGCACGTAATCGACGAATCCAAGGCTGGGCAGTCAAAAACATAAAGCCTCTTCCGCCGAATCAGTGGGTGGATGAGGAGTGAAAGCTTCAATTTGGCAGCCTTCCGATCACG
>JAQCFL010000068.1 GCA_027619375.1 Verrucomicrobiota bacterium
GAGGGGAGCGCTGGGGGGAAATGGGGGGGTGATCAGCCTTGGAGGAGCTTTTCGCGGCGTTCGCGGATGAGGCGGACGACGAGGGCGGTCCAGCCGGTCTGGTGGGAGGCGCCGAGGCCTTCGCCGGTCTCGGCGTGGAAGTATTCGTGGAAGAGGAGGAGGTTTTGCCAGTGGGGGACCTCGGCGTAGCGGGAGGCCTCGCCGAAGCAGGGGCGGCGGCCATTCTCGCCGGGGAGGAAGAGGGAGATGAGACGGTCGCAGAGGTCGATGGCGATCTCGCGCAGATTCTTGTGGATGCCGGAGCCGACGGGGTGTTCGAGGGTGAAGTCGTCGCCGTAGAAGTAGTGGTAGCGTTCGAGGGCTTCGATGAGGAGGAAGTTGGTGGGGAACCAGATGGGGCCGCGCCAGTTGGAGTTGCCGCCGAACATGTCGGTGGTGGCTTCGCCGGGGGTGTAGGAGACCTCGTTGTGGCGGCCGCCGTGGGTGAAGACGAAGGGCTGCTCCCC
This sequence comes from Verrucomicrobiota bacterium, assembly GCA_027619375.1. Classification (GTDB taxonomy): domain Bacteria; phylum Verrucomicrobiota; class Verrucomicrobiia; order Verrucomicrobiales; family Akkermansiaceae; genus JAPKDA01. The sequence continues at coordinate 507 of JAQCFL010000068.1, forward strand.
GTGGGCCTTGCTGAGGGAACGGATGCCGAAATCGGAGAGGAACTCCGCGGAGTCGAGCATGCGGGTGAGGCATTTGCGGAGGCGCTCCTCGGTGGGGATGGCGAGGAGGCAGCGGACCGGGTTTTTGCTGTTCTCGAATTTGCGGACGCTGATGTATTCGACCAGCTCGGGGCGGTTGGCGAGGAACCAGTCCATGCGCTTCTTGAAGCCGGGTAGCGCGTTGATGGTCTTTTGCTTCAGGACGGTGACGGCGCAGAGGGGGAGGAGGCCGACGAGAGAGCGGATGCGGAGGGGGATGGGCTTGTCATGATCGACGATGAGCTGGTCGTAGTAGAACCCGTCCTGCTCGTCCCAGAGGCCGGTGCCGCCGAGGGCGTTCATGGCCTCGGTGATGTGGACGAAGTGTTCGAAGAACTTGGAGGCGATGTCCTCGTAGGCGGGCTTCTCGGTGGCCAGTTCAAGGGCCATGGAGAGCATGGTGAGGCAGTAGAAGCCCATCCAGGCGGTGCCGTCGGCCTGATGGAGGACGCCGCCGCCGGGGAGGGCGTGGGAGCGGTCGAAGACCCCGATGTTGTCGAGTCCGAGGAAGCCGCCGCCGAAGACGTGGCGGCCCTCGACGTCCTTGCGGTTGACCCACCAGGTGAAGTTGAGGAGGAGTTTCTGGAAGGCGCGTTCGAGGAAGAGGAGGTCGCGCCGGCCCTTGGGATCGGCGATCTTGTAAACGCGCCAGACGGCCCAGGCGTGGACGGGGGGGTTGACGTCGGAGAAGTTCCACTCGTAGGCCGGGAGCTGGCCGTTGGGGTGCATGTACCACTCGCGTAGTAGCAGGAGGAGCTGGTGTTTCGCGAAGTCGGGATCGATCGTCGCGAAGGGGATCATGTGGAAGGCGGTGTCCCAGGCGGCGAACCAGGGGTATTCCCACTTGTCGGGCATGGAGAAGATGTCCCGGGCGAAGAAGTGCGGCCAGTCGGCGTTGCGGCCCTTGAGGCGGGAGTCGGAGGGCAGGAAGGCCTCGTTGTCGCCGTTGAGCCATTCCTCGACCACGTAGTGGTAGAACTGTTTGGACCAGAGGAGGCCGGCGTAGCCCTGGCGGAAGATGAGGTCCTCCTCGGGCGGGAGGTCGGGGGGGATGATCTCCCGGTAGAAGTCGCGGCACTCGGCGATGCGTTCGTGGAAGGTTTCATGGAAATGGTCGAGGCCGTGGATGCCGTTGTCCTCCTTGACGCGGTGGAGGCGGCAGCGGATGACGACGGTGGTGCAGGGAGGGATGTTGAAGGAGAAGATGCCGGCCGCCTTGGTGCCCTTCCGGTGGTGGGAGACGGCCCGCTTGTTTTTGCCGACGAGGAGGCGGTGGAAGGCGTCCTTGCCGTGGTGGCGGGGGTCGGCGGTGTGGGTTTCGTTTTCGGTGAAGACCCAGCGGGGGCCGAGGTCGCAGTCGGGGGAGTCGGCGTGGAAGAGGAATTGGCCGAGGCTGTCGTGGTCAAGGCGGAGGTGGTTTCCATCGAGGACGATGGAGGGCTTTCGCACGGGGGCCTCGCGGGTGGCGCCCCAGGACCAGGTGTTGCGAAACCAGAGGGAGGGGAGGATCTGCAGCGGGGCGGGGTCGGGACCGTGGTTGGTGACGGTGAGGCGCCAGAGGAGATCCTCCGGGGAGCGCTTGGCGACTTCCTGCACCACGTCAAAGTAGCGACCCTCGTTGAAGATGCCGAGGTCGGCCAGTTCGACTTCCGGATCGTGGCGGCTGCTGCTGCGGTTGATCTCGTTGAGTTGGCGGTAGGGGAAGGCGAGCTGCGGGTATTTGTAGAGGGCCTTGCTGTAGGAGTGGGAGGGGGTTGACTCGAGGTAGTAGTAGCATTCCTTGACGTCCTCGCCGTGGTTGCCTTCGTGTCCCCCGAGGCCGAAGAGGCGTTCCTTGAGGATGGGGTCCCTGCCGTTCCAGAGGGCGGGGGCGAAACAGAGGCGGCATTGGCGGTCGCACCAGCCCTGCAGGCCGTCCTCGCCCCAGCGGTAGGCGCGGAAGCGGGATTCATCGTGGGTGAAGGCGCTCCAGCTGTGGCCGTGGTCGGAGTAGTCCTCGCGCACGGTGCCCCACTGGCGTTCGCTGAGGAAGGGGCCCCAGCGTCTCCAGTTCTGTTCCCGCCGCTTGTCCTCGGCGAGGCGCTCCTTCTCGCGGCTCACGGGCCGGATAAAGCACGAACCGTGCAAAGGGGCTAGGGGATTGTGCGGAGAGTGGCTTGACGGGAGCTCAGTCCGGCGGTGGGAGATGGCGATCCAATGGGCCCTGCAGTCCGCATCCGTCCACCATGCGGCCTTCCTTCTGCCGCGTTGGGCGGCCTGCCGTTCCCATGAGGGCACCCCCTGAGGACATCAAAGAAAGGTGCCCCTTCGCTCGGCCTCGAAAACTGGCGCCTGAAACCATCACCGAGACTGAACAACTCGAACGCCCTTACCGTCGAGATCAGAAGATTGCATCACTTATCGAAGCGCTTGGTTCCAGACGTCTGTTTCAGGAAGGTCCTGCAAACTCGCATCAACAATCGAATGAAGGAGAATAGCGGTGGGGCACGATGCCGGCACCTCTGGTTGTCCGCGGGAGCATCGGGTTTCCGTTGGCTATCAGACGGCATCGGACCTGCCCCGGCATCTCTGCTTAAGCCTTGCGGCGTAGCTCAGATCCGCTACAAGGTTGCCATGAAGGACGCAGTTGTGAGGGGCCGCGTTGCCACCTGCCTCCAGGACGAGGTGGAGGCATTATTTGAAGAACCGGGACTTGCCACGACCGAGACAATCCGGATGCTTCCCGCGCAAGTCCGCTTGCGGCGGGGGATGCCGTTCGCGGTCATCCTGCCTGCTGCCAATGACGATCTGCTCGTGAGTGGATCGATGCGTCAATCCGCTCTCGACCAGGCCTACGATGACCGAGTCGGGCGATATTCGCCGGTTGAATCTTGGGATGGGCGGCACCCTGTGGTTGGGTGATCTTCATTGTTCGGAGACAAAAGGGAAAAAATATGAATCCATGTAATTGCATAAGATCAATGGGCGTCGCGGCAGCAATCCTGGCCTGTTCAGGGTATGCCGCCATTGCGAAAGACGGAACAGGCGCCTTGCCGAACATCGTCTATATTTTGGTGGACGATATGGGCTATGGGGATGTCAGCGCCCTCAACCCCGAATCCAAGATTCAGACGCCGAACATTGATCGCCTGGCAAAGGAGGGGATGTGTTTTACCGATGCCCATTCCGGCTCATCCGTTTGCAGCCCTACTCGTTATGGCATCCTGACCGGTCGCTACTGTTGGCGCACCCGATTGAAGGAGGCGGTTTTATGGAATTATGACAACAGCTTGATGAGCCCGTCTCGACTGAATGTCGCGTCCTACCTGAAGAAGCATGATTACAATACCTGCATGATCGGCAAATGGCATCTGGGGATGGATTGGAGCAGCAAATCAAACCCCGGGCAGGTAACGAACAAGGAGGATGATGTGGATTTTACAAAGCCATTCCGAAACGGACCTATGGACATGGGTTTTGACTATTTCTTTGGCATTAATGCCTCGCTCGACATGCCGCCGTACATCTTTCTGGAGCAGGACAAGGCAGTCACCATACCAACAGTCAAAAACGGGCTCTTCGGTCGGAATGGGTTTGCGGACAAAGACCTGAGGCCCGAGGATTTTCTTCCCGAATTTACGCGCAAAGCCGTCTCGTACATCAAGGAACAGGACAAACAGCGCCCATTCTTTTTGTATTTGCCATTGAATGCCCCCCATACACCCATTGGTCCGTCCAAATCCTTTCAAGGGAAAAGCAAGCTGGATGGCAAGCTAGGCAAGTACGCGGATTTCTGTATTGAGGTGGATGATACTGTCGGTCGGATCCTGACGGCGTTGAAGGAGAAAGGACTAAGCGAAAACACCCTCGTTATCTTTACGGCGGATAATGGCTGTGCCTACTATATCGGTGTCAAACAGTTTGAGGAGCAGGGACATTTCCCGAGTGCTGTGTACAGAGGTTACAAAGGGGGAACCTTTGACGGCGGTCATCGCGTGCCGTTCCTGGTGCGATGGCCTGCCACCATCAAGCCGCAGACAAAGAATGGTCAAACGATTTGCCTGACCGATCTGCTGGCTACATGTGTGGATATTGTGGGTGCCCCATTGCCGGAGGATGCCGGTGAAGACAGCCTTAGTTTTCTGCCTGGCTTGCGTGGAAACGAGATTGATACATCCGCACGTCAAGCTGTGGTGCATCACGACTTTGGGGGTAATTTTGCCCTGCGGAAGGGCAAATGGAAGCTTTTGGTGAAAGCGACGAGTGGATTGGGTCATCCTTACAAAGGGGGAGACAGCCCACACTTGTATGATTTGCAGGGCGATCCCGGGGAATCACAGAACGTGGCCGGCCAGAACCCCGCGATCGTCCGGGAGCTTACGGCGCTTTTGGACAAGTACAAACGCGATGGACGTAGTGTTCAGCGACCGTAGAATGGTGATCGCAACCGGACTGAACCGGATCGGGTAGTCGGGGGGCATCCGCCTCCCCCATCGCCGGCCAGACGGGTCCATCAATGTCATGAAACGAGAGCCCCGAGTGATCGCCCAATGGACGTCCGGCTTCGGCATCCTTCTCCGGCTGGTGTTTTTGTCGATCCTCGCAAATATCATCGTTCTCCCTGTTGCGGTCCTCGACATGTTGATGGAGCCAGGGACGACGGCTGCGAATGTGGTCGCCGGACTTTATTTAGTCATAATTATTCCTCTCGCATTGCCCGAGATGACTCGGATCTGTGGCTTCCAAATAATGAAAGTCGATGAGATCGACGGTTCGGGAGGCATGAACGAGGCCAGCAAACGGAAGATGCTTGAGTTGAGAGCAGAGCGAGAGCGGGGAATTACTGACTCAAGAATGTCTGAGTGACCTCAAGCCCTCATCGAGGTGCCTCTCCCGGTCAGGGATTGGTGAGTCTTGACCTTCGCGGCGGAAAGATGTCCTGGTCCGCGCAGGGAAGGGGCTGTTTTTTTGCCTGAGGAATCGGGGCTATTTCAACGGGTCGTGCTTGAGGAGGCGTGTCACGCTTAAGCCGAATGGCCGGCCGGAGCGTTCGGGTTGACCGGGGATGGTGTTCCGGCGGATGAGCATCGACCCTTGAGGGAGCGTGGGCGGGGAGGCGGAGGTCGGGGCGCAGGTGTGTGGCGGTGGGGCGACGGAACGGATTTTCGTGGACCATTCGCAGGTTGGAAACCAGCGCTACGATTGTTGGGCTGCGCTGTTGGGGCGGGGGACGCCAGGCTGGAAGCCTGCGCCACGTTTTTGGGCTACTTGTTGCAGCCGCAGTTGTGGCCGCAGGCGGAGGATTTTTTGCGGCGGAGGGCGCGGATGAGGAAGATGACGGCGGTCACCGCGACGATGGTGGCGGCGGCGAGGGTTTGCCAGTGTTGGGAGATCCAGGTCATGAGCGTGGGGGGATGGCGGTTAGAAGCCGAGGAGGCTGCCGCCTTGGTAGACGATGAGCGCGGCAAGGTAGGCGAAGAGGCTCATTCCTGCAAGTTGGGCGAGGGCCCATTTCCAGGATTTGGTTTCGCGCTGCACCACGGCGGTGGTGGGGAGGCATTGGAGGGCGTAGATGTAGAAGATGAGGACGGAGAAGACGGTGAGGGGAGGGTAGGCGGGGGAGCCGTCGGGCTTTCTGGAGTCCGTCATGGCGGTGCGGATTTGGGCGCGGAAGGCATCTTCGTCGTCTTCGTCTTCCTCCACGGCGAAGGAGACGGCGACCTGGGAGACGAAGACTTCGCGGGCGGCGAAGGAGGCGAGGGTGGCGGTGCCGAGGCGGGCGTCCCAGCCGAGGGGTTTGACGACGGGTTCGATGAAGTGGCCGATGCGGCCCATGGCGGAGTAGTTGAACTGGTCCTGTTCCTCGCCGGAGGGGGCCTTGGGGTAGGTGCCGAGGGCCCAGAGGAGGATGACGATGCCGAGGATGAGGGAGCCGGCCTTGCGGAGGAAGGCGAGTCCGCGGTCGAGGACGTGGCGGAAGACGTAGCTGAAGTCGGGGAGGCGGTAGGGGGGGAGTTCGAGGAGGAAGTGGGGGGCGGCTTCGCCGACGCCGATGCGCTTGCTGAGAAGCCAGGCCACGCCGAGGGCGGTGCCGGTGCCGAGGAAGTAGATGAAGAACATCATGGTGGTCTGCCCGAGGACGGAGGGGATGAGGAGGGGGATGAGGATGGCGTAAACGGGGAGGCGGGCGGTGCAGGATTGCCAGGGGAGGACGAGGATGGTGAGGAGGCGCTGCTTGTTGCTGTTGATGCTGCGGGTGGCCATGACGCCGGGGATGGCACAGGCGTAGCCGGAGAGGAGGGGGAGGAAGGATTTGCCGGAGAGGCCGACCTGGGCCATGACCTTGTCCATGAGGAAGGTGGCGCGGGACATGTAGCCGGAGCCTTCCAACAAGCCGATGAGGAGGAAGAGGAGGAGGATTTGGGGGAGGAAGATGACGACGGCGCCGACGCCTTCGATGATGCCGTCGGTGAGGAGGGAATTGAGGTCGCCTTCGGGGAGGAGGCCGCCGACCCAGTCCTTTGTGTAGCCGACGCCCAATTCGACCCAGTGCATGGGAATTTCCGCGAAGCGGAAGATGGACCAGAAGATGGCGAACATGATGGCGGCGAAGAAGAACCAACCGCCGATGGGATGGAGGGCGGCGCGGTCGATCTTGTCGGAGAGGGTTTCTCCCTCGTTGCCCATGGTGTGGGCGGCGGCGGTGATGGCGCGGCGGATGGTCTGGGTGCGGAGTTTGATGATTTCGTCCTCGGGGACGAGGTTCTCCTTGATGCAGGCGGCGGCGGCTTCGCGGGCGGCGATCTGGGCTTCGCGGGGGAGCTTGGGCTGGACCTTGACGCGGTAGTCGGTATCGCCGAGGAGCTGGAGGGCGTGGACTTCGGGGCGTTCCATGCCGAGGGCCTCGAGCTTTTTGGAAAGGTCGGCGATGGCGTGTTCGAGGGCGGCGGATCCTTTCCATCGGCGCTCGGCGGCGGGGGGGAGGGGGAAGCGGAGGGCTTGTTTGAGTTGGACGACGCCCTTGCCGCTGGTGGCCTGACAGGCGACGACGGGGACGCCGAGTTCGTCGGAGAGGACCTGGGGGTTGAGGCGGAGGCCCTTGGCTTCGGCGCGGTCGACCTGGTTGAGGGCGACGAGGACGGGGAGGCCGAGTTCGATGAGTTGGAGGGTGAGGGGGAGGTGGCGTTCGAGGCTGGCGGCATCGACCACGTTGATGATGAGGTCGGGCCGGGCCTCCTCGGCGAAGTCGCCTAACAAGACATCGCGGGTGACACGCTCATCGGGCGACTCGGGGGTGAGGGAGTAACAGCCGGGGAGGTCGACCAGTTCCAGCTGGTGCCCGTGGGGGGTGAAGATGGTGGCGCTGACCTTCTCGACGGTGACCCCGGCGTAGTTGCCGACCTTGCGGCGTTCGCCGGTGAGTTGGTTGAAGAGGGTGGTCTTGCCGACGTTGGGGTGACCGACGAGGGCCACCTTGGGAAGGGCGTTGTTTTCCCCGGTGCTCATCACTTCGTCGGGGGAGCTAGAGTGCGGTGACGAAGACCTGTTCGGCGAGTTTGTGGCTGAGGGCGAGGCGGGTGCCGCAGACCGCGCAGATGAGGTTGCGGCCGTTGCTGACCTTGCGGACGCGCATTTCCTCGCAGAAGCCGATTTCGCGGAGTTGTTTGCAGGAGGGGCCGTCGAGTTGCTTGATCTGGAACTCACAGCCGACCGCCGCCTGACTCAGGTTCAGGGCGCTGTCGCGTTCAAGTTCGGTGGTGAAGGCCATGGGGTTCGGAGGGAATAAAGCGCTATTGAGACTCGGTATCAATAAGAATCTGTGAGTATTTAACGGGGTTGGAGGGGGGGATCTGTCGGGAAAGTGGGGTTTTTGGGGCCTGGAACCCAGAAATCGGAGGGCCGGGGATGACGAGCCGGGGGAATCGGGGCAGGATGGGGTCATGATCACGCGCTTGAAACATGTGCGGCTGGTGATGCCAACTGGAGGCCGGGAGACGATAGATCGAACGGACATGGAGAGGTCTAATGGTCGGTATCTTCGTCTGGCTGATCGGCGATTGGGACTTGTGTGTTCACTGGAACAAGTTGCCCTTTGCTCATGGGTATTGACGCCAAAGAGAGCTTTGGAGGCAAGTGGTCTGGAGCGAAACTTGAGGCGCTTCGAGCATACCTGCACGCGTACACGACGGCCTTGAAGCATACCTCGTTCAAACTAGCCTACATTGACGCGTTCGCGGGTGCGGGATTGCGGGAAGTGGAAGACACCGAAAGCGAAGACTGGTTCGACGAAGATTTCAGAGAGGAGGAAGAACGGTATCGCCATGGTTCGCCACTGATTGCGCTGGCAAATGATCCGCCCTTCGACGCGTTCATTTTCATTGAGCGGGATCCTTTTTCCATTCGGACTCTCCAGGAGCAGATCGAGAACATGTGGGGGGAGGAAGGTAAGAAGGTGAGCTATTTGCAGGGAGACGCAAACGAGCACCTCATGGATCTCGCGGAAAAAAATTGGAAAGGACACCGAGCCGTTGCGTTTCTTGATCCGTTCGCGCTTGAAGTATCGTGGCCGACGATTGAAAAGATTGCCGAAACTCAGGCTATCGACATGTGGTTGTTGTTCCCTGCTATGGCGGTTAATCGAATGCTCCCAAAATCAGGAGCCGTCCCGATGAAGTGGGCCGAACGCCTTACCCGGTTGTTCGGGGAGGAGAATTGGAGGGAGGTTTTCTATCCAAAAGAACCGGCGAATCTATTTGGAGAGGAGGTTGTTGGGAAAGTGCCAAAAGTTTTTGACGCGCTCAGCGCCTATGTCACGAATCGTCTTCAAACGGTTTTCGCCGGAACCCACGACAAGCCACTGGTGTAACGCGTCGGGATAATCACGTGTAATCGGGTGCTGCAGGTTTCGGAATAATCTCGGGACGACGGAGGCGGTGGCCTTTGGCAAAGCGGGCATCATGGAGGTCGGCGGTGAGGGTGCCGTTGAGCCAGAGGCGGATGTGGTCGCCTTGGACGACAATGCGGAAGGTGTTCCACTCCTTCGGTTTGAAGGCACCGGCGCTCATCTCGGCGAACTTCTTTTTCTCCCCGGCGTCTTTCGGCCAGACCCAGCCGGAGCCGATGGCGTAGAGCATGCCGCTTTCCTGGTTGGCGACTTCGCACTGGTAGCCTTTCGGGTTGTCTCCTGCGGGGGTGCAACGGAAGCCGATGCCGGAGTTGTAGTTGTCGTCGGGCATGAGGCATTCGACGGTGAGTTCAAAGTCGGTGAACTCGCGGTCGTGGAGGAGCCAGAGGTTCTTGCCCTGGGAGAGGATTTGGATTTCGCCGTCCTTGGCGACGACGTGGCCCTCGGCGAGAGGGGTCCAGCCGGTGAGGGTTTTGCCATCGAAGAGGGGGATGGGTTCGGCGGCGAAGGCGGCGGGAAGGGCGGCGGCGAGGAGGAGGAGGAGGAGGCGCATGGGATGGGAGGTGGTCAGGGGAGGACTTTGGCGGGGATGTTGGTGGGTGGGTAGGTGCCGGGTTTGTTGCGGCGGAGCCATTTGATGAGGATGGGGATGTAGAAGATGAGGATGACGAGTTTGACGATGGCGATGGCGGGGATGGAGGCGAACATGAGGATCATGAGCGCGATGAGGAGGAGGGCCACGCCGATGATGACGATGGCGTTGATGAGGTAGCGGACCATGCCGATGCCGCTGAGGTATTGGCAGGGGGGGTTGACGAGGGGGGGGAGGCGGTGGAGTTCCTCGATGAAGGCGCGGTAGCTGGGGGCCTGGTCGTGGAAGTCGGCCATGCCGGCGAAGAACTGGCTGCAGATCTTCATGCGGCGGCCGTTTTGCCAGCGGAGGAGGCATTCGTAGCGGTTGGCCTGGAAGCGGGTGGGGAAGAAGCGGAGGCGGATCTCGGTGAGGGCGGCGAGGGGGAGGGTTTCGACGGGGGCGTCCTTGCGGAGGACGAGGAGATTGCCGGCTTCGAGGCGGAGGATTTTGTCCTGTTCGAGAGCGGAGGTGCGGGAGCGGTATTCGACGGCTTGGTCCGGGGGGAGTGGCGGAGGAAGAGGCATCCGGGGATGTTTTAAAGGGAGAGGGGAGGAACACTCAATGTCGAACACTCAATGTCCAATTTTCAAGGGGGGATGGGTGGGAGGCTTGCGACCGGGACGGTCACGCCACTTCGCGGGGATCGGCTGGGCGGTTGGAAACCGCCGCCACGGGCGGGGGAAACTCAATTGGTTGGGCTGAGGCCGATTTGGCAGTAGGGGGGGTGGTCGAACTGGTCGCCGTTGAGGCGGGGGTCGTGGTTGGCCTTGAGTTCGGAGATGAGTTGGGCGTGGAGGGCGGAGCGTTGGGCTTCGTAGGCGGGGTCCCGGGCGAGGTTGATCATCTGGTGGGGGTCCTTTTTGAGGTCGTAGAGCTCCTCGGCAGGTCGTTGGCCGAAGCCGAGATCCCACTGAAGTTTCCATTTGGGATCGAGGCGGTTGAGGACCATCCAGGCCTTGGTGGGGCCGGCATCGACATCGGCGTAGGTGACGTCGGTGTTGTTGGCGAGATCCTTGAAGGCGGGGTCGGTGGGTTGGGTGAGTTGTTTGAGGTCCCCCATGGGGCTGCGGTCTGGTTTGAAGTTGGTGATATAGAGGAAGTCCTCGGTGCGGAGGGCGCGCATGGGGTAGGGGAGTTGGGCTTCGCGGGCTTGTTGGACGTGGACTTCGCGGCCGATGAGGGCCCAGCCGCGGAGTTGGGAATGGTCTCCGCTTTGGAGGGCGGGGAGGAGGTTTTCGCCGTTCATGCCGTCCTCGGGGGGGAGGCCGGTGGCGGCGAGGAGGGTGGGGGCGACATCGATGAGGGAGATGGGGCGATCGATGACCTGGCCGGGCTTGATCTTTCCGGGCCACCGGGCGGCGAAGAGGACGCGGGCCCCGAAGTCGTAGCAGTTCGTCTTGCCGCGGGGGAAGCCGGGGGCGCCGTGGTCGCCGGAGATGATGACGAGGGTGTTGTCGAGTTCGCCGGTTTTGGTGAGTTCCTCGAGGAGGACCTCGCAGCAGCGGTCGAAGGCCATGCCTTCGCCGAGGTAGTCGGAGAGGTCTTCGCGGACCACGGGGACATCGGGGAGGAAGGGGGGCATCTTACCCTCCAGTTGGTCGGGATCGAGTCCCCAGAGGGCCTTGCCGGAGCCGGCGGTCCATTTGCGGTGGGGGTTGGTGGGGTGGAAGGAGTAGAGGAAGGGCTGGCCGTCCTTGCGGGCCTTGAGGAAGGACTGGAAATTTTGACGGCACTCGTCGTAGAGGGCCTCCTTGGCGGCGGCCTGGTCCTTGGCCTTGGAGACGCCCTGGGAGAACTGGTTCACCTTTCCTCCGGCGGAGTTGTATTGTTTGCCGAAGGGGTCGTTCTTGACGTGGTTCTTGTGGGTGAGGCCGATGTGGTATCCGGAGGCCTCGAGGAGGCGGGCGTAACCCTTGACGTTGTCCCAGGGGTCGGGGGTGTCGCCGGTCCAGCGGTGGTGGAGCTGGGAGCAGGAGCCGTTGCGGAAGAAGTGACGGCCGGACACGAGGGCGGCGCGGCAGGGGGAGCAGGAGGGGGCCGAGACGAAGACGTTGGTGCCGAGGGCGCCCTCCTTGGCGAGGCGGTCGAAGGCGGGGGTGGAGACGAGGTCGTTGGGGGAGGGGTTGTGGGGATCGGCGTAGGCGGAGGCGTAGCGGCCGAGGTCGTCGGCGAAGAGGAAGAGGATGTTTGGACGGCTTTCCGCCGCAGACGCAAGAGCCCAGGGCGCGGAGACCAGAAGGGAAAGGAGGACGGATTTCATGAAGGATTATTTTTTGGGTTCCGAGCCGTCCCACCAGGCGTCGAGGGCCTTGGTGAGGGCGGCGACCTGGTCGGGGTGGTCGGCGGCGAGGTTGTTGTTCTCGTCGGGGTCCTTGAGGAGGTTGTAGAGTTCCGGTTTGCCTTCGGGGTTGTTTTTTTTGCCGTTGGGTTGGCCGCCGTAGGCGGGTGGGGGGAAGTTGGCGGGGTTGTGGAGGATGAGTTTCCACTCGCCCTGCACGATGTAGCGGGATTCGAGGTTGGCGACGCGGTGGTCGACGCTGACGATGTCGTGGCTGTGGTCGGTGCCGAAGACCGTGTTGCGTTTGGCGAGGGCCTCGCGGTTGCGGAGGTCGAGGCCGGTCATGGGGGCGGGGACCTTGGCACCGGCGAGTTTGAGGATGGTGACGGGGATGTCGATGGAGGAGACGGGGGTGGTGTTGTCGCGGAGGGGTTCGATGTGGCCGGGCCAGTTGACGATGATGGGGGTGCGGACGCCGCCTTCGTGGACATCCTGTTTGGAGAGCGGGGCGTAGCGGCCGTTGTCGGGGTCCTGGATCCAGCCGTTGTCGACGACGTAGATGATGACCGTGTTTTCGCGGAGGCCGCGGGAGTCGAGTTCGTCGAAGAGTTCGCCGCAGGTTTGGTCGAACCACTCGACCATGGCGTAGTAGCGGGCCACGTGCGGGGAATCGACGAGGGCCTCGTATTTTTCGAAGAGTTCCTTGGGTGGGTTGTGGGGTTGGTGGGGGAGGAAGGGGGCGTGCCAGATGAAGAAGGGTTTTTTCTCCTTTTTGGCGGTGTCGAGGAAGGAGCGGATGTCGGCGATGCCCTTGCGGGAAACATCGAGGCCCTTGTCGCCGTGGCGGGCGCCGCGGTTCTGGTCGCCGTGGGTCATGGCGTGGGTGAATCCGGAAGCCTTCGGGTCGGCCTCCCACCATTTGCCGGTCTGGAGGGAGAGGTAGCCCTGCTTGCCGAGTTCGTTGGCGAGGCTGGGGCATTGGCGGAAGTGGTCGTAGAGTTGTTGGTGGAGCTTTGCGCCTTCCGGTTTGTTGCGGGGGGCCTTTTTGCCGTTGGCATCGAGAAGGTCGTTGCCGGAGATGCCGTTTTGGTGGGGGTAGAGGCCGGTGAAGAGGGAGGCGAGGGAGGGCCGGCAGAGGGGGGCGGTGACGTAGCCGCGGGTGTAGGTGAGGGACTGTGCGGCGAGCTGGTCTAGTCGGGGGGTTTTGATTTGTTCGTGCCCCATGAAGCTGTAGTCGCCCCAGGCCTGGTCGTCGGAGAGGATGAGGACGACGTTGGGGCGGCTTTCTGCCGCAGAGAGGAGGGACCAGAGACCAGAGGCAAGACAGAGGAGGAGTGTGCGCATGATGAATTAGCGGGTTCGGAGTTTATTGAGGGTTGTGTTGAGGGATGTGACGAGATCGGGTTGCTCCTTGGCGAGATTTTTCGTCTCGGCGTCTGGATTGCGGTGGTCGTAGAGTTCGAATTGGCCGCCCTGGTGGGCGATGAGGCGGTGGGTGGGGGTGCGGAGGGAGATGGCGAACTCGGTATAGGAGATGGCGGGGTGGCCGGGGGCTTTTGGATCGGTGAGTTGGGGGAGGAGGGAGGTGCCGATGAGGTGTTTGGGGGTGGGAAGTCCGCTGAGGTCGCAGAGGGGGGGGAAGAGGTCGAGGGTTTCGACGACGGAGTCGGTGGGGGAGCCGGGCTGATTGACTTCGGGGGCGATGATGATGAGGGGGGAGCGGAGGGATTCCTCGAAGAGGGCGTGTTTGCCCCAGATGGCGTGTTCGCCGAGGTGCCAGCCGTGGTCGCCCCAGACGATGATGATGGTGTTGTCGCGGATGCCGAGTTCGTCGAGTTTGGCGAGGAGTCGGCCGACCTGGGCGTCGGCGTAGGTGACGCAGGCGGCGTAGTGTTTGCGGACCTCGGTGGCGAAGGCGGGATCCTTGCGGGGGTCCTTGCCCCAGTTGTTGTAGCGCATGAACTCACCTGATTTGTGCCAGGTGGTTTTGCCTTGGGGTTTTTGGGGGTGGGGGATGGGGGGAAGGATGGCGTCCAGGTAGGGCTCCATGTATTTGGCGGGGGCGCCGAAGGGGAGGTGGGGGCGGATGATACCGGCGGCGAGGAAGATGGGTTTGTCGGCGGCGTGGAGGTGCTCGAGTTGGCTGAGGCTCTCGTCGATGATGAGGCCGTCGGGGTAGATGGAGTCGGGGCCGGGGGGGGATTGGAAGACGTCCATCTTCTCGATGTCTTTGCTTTCGGGGTCTTTGCTTTCGGGGTCCTTGCGGATTTCGCCGTTGGCGAGGCCGTGCATGGCGCCGCGGGGGTGTTGCCAAGGGCCGACGGGGAGGAGGTGGCGATCCCAGGAGCCGGGCATTTCGGGTTTACGGTCCTCATTCCAGTCGGGGCCGCCGCGGCCGCCGGGGTGGTGGGAGACCTTGCCGACCGAGACCGTGGTGTAGCCGTGGCTGCGGAACCAGGCGGGAA